>DASWPO010000230.1:0-15614 GCA_036404015.1 Bordetella sp.
CGGCGCCGGCCAGGCGGCCTTCGCGCAGGGCGGCGAACAGGGCGTCCTGGTCCACCAGGCCGGCGCGCGAGGTGTTCACCAGGAAGGCGGTGGGCTTCATGGCGTCGAGCGCCGCGGCGTCGACCACGTGCTGCGTGCGCTCGCTCAACACCAGGTGCAGGCTGACCACGTCGGAGGTGGCGAACAGTTCGTGCTTGTCCACGCGCTTGAAGCCGGCCTGCGCGGCGCGCTCATCGGTGAGGTTGGGGCTCCAGGCCACCACGTCCATGCCGAAGGCGCGGCCGACCTGCGCCGTGGCGATGCCCAGCTTGCCCAGGCCCAGCACGCCCAGGCGCTTGCCGGACAGCACCTGCGGCATGTCGGTCTGCCACAGGCCGGTGCGCATGGCGGCGTGCTCGTCGGGAATGCGCTTGAAAAGCGCGAGGATCAGCGCCCAGGCCAGTTCGGACGTGGCGTTGACGGCCTGGTTGCTGCCCGGCGCGCCGCATACCAGCACGTCGCGCGCCTTGCAGGCGGCCATGTCGATGGCGTTGTTGCGCATGCCGGTGGTGATCAGCAGCTTGAGATTGGGCAGGTCGGCGATCAGGTCGGCGGGAAACGGCATGCGCTCGCGCATGGCCACGATCACGTCGAAAGGCGCCAGCGCCTGCGCCCGGCCCGGCCCTTCGGGCAGATGCTCGCGAAACGCACGCACCTTGGCCTGAGGGCCGAGAGCGGTCCAATCGGCGTAGCGCTCGGCCACGCCATGATAGTCATCCAGTATCGCGATCTGCATTGCCGTCTCCTTTGCCCGGGCCCATACCGGATTCTTAACCTGGAATACCTGACACCCGCCTGTTGCGCCGCCTATTGCTGCGCATCGCGGCCGTCGAGCCTGGCCTGCAGCATATTGAGCGGCAAGGCGCCGCTGGTATGCGTGCCGTCGCCAAAATACAGCGTGGGCGTGCCGCGCACCATCAGCTGCTTGCCCAAAGCCAGCACTTTGTCGATCGGCGCATCGCAGTTGGCGGAGGCCGGCATCTTGCCATGCAGCATCCAGTCGTCCCAGGCGCCGGCCGGATCCTTGGAGCACCAGATGGTGCGCGACTTGTCGGCCGAGTCCGGCGCCAGGATGGCATAGAGGAAGGTGTAGATGGTGACGTCGCTCACCTGCTGCAGGGTATGCCGCAGCTGCTTGCAATAGATGCAGTTGGGGTCTTCGAAAATGGCGACCTTGCGCTTGCCGTTGCCCTTGACCTGCTTGACCGCCAACGCCAGCGGCAGCTTGTCGAACGGGATGTCGCCGAGCGCCGCGAGGCTTTCGCGCGTCACGTCGCGCCGCGTCATGGCGTCTACCAGTTGGCCCTGCAGGACCCAGCTCACCTTTTCATCGGTGTAGACCATGTCCATGCCGACCTGCACCTCGTACAGGCCGTAGGGCGTGCGGCGCACGCGGCTCACGTCGAGGTCGGGAAAGCGCTCGTGGAAAAGCGCCTGCACCGCCTCGGCGGCCGGATCGGCCGACACGGCGGCGGTCGACATCATGGCGGCGGCCGGGTCGGCGGCATGCACGGCCGGCGCCAGCGCGGCGGCCGCCGCGGTGCACAGCACCGCCACGAGCTTGCGTAAGAATGCGGGGGTCATCAAAGGCTCCGGTTCGGCGCCGCGCTCAGTTGCGCGAAGCGCCCTCGATCAGCTGTCGTTTCACAAAGGGTAGCGCATCGACCCAGCGCATGCCTGCATTGCGCAGCCAGGCCAGCGGCGCGGCCTGCGCGCCGAACAGGCGGTGCAGGCCGTCGGTGGCCAGGCGCATGGCCAGCACCGGTTCGGCGCGGGCGCGCTGGTAGCGGCGCAGCACGCGCGGGTCGCCCGCCGAGCGGAAATTCTCGCGCTGCGCGACCGTTCGCACCAGTGCCGCGACATCGCCCAGGCCCAGGTTCAGGCCCTGCCCCGCCAGGGGATGCACGCGGTGCGCGGCATCGCCGACCAGGGCAATGCCCGGGCCGACCATCTGCGCCTGATCCAGCGTCAGGGGAAACCCGTGCACGGCGCCGCGCGCGCGCAGGGCGCCCAGGCGGCCTTGCGCGGCCGGGGCCAGCAGGCGCTCCAGCTCGGCGGCCTGCTCCGGCCGCGGCAGGCCGAGCAGGGCCTGCGCCCGGGCCTCCCGCATGGACCAGACCATGGACACCTGCGGGCCGGCGGCGGTGTCGGGCAGCGGCAGCAGGGCCAGCACGCCGTCGTCGCGGAACCATTGCAAGGCCGTGCCCAGGTGCGGCCGTTCGGCATCGAGATGCGCCACCAGGCCGACGTCTTGGTAGGAACGGGAGTCGTGCCTGAGCCCGGCGGCCTCGCGCAGCGTCGAGGCGGCGCCATCGGCGCCGACGAAGAGTTCGGCCTGCAGCCGGCGGCCGGCGGCGGTCTGCACTTCCCCTTCCCGCCAACCCTCGCAGCGGTCGTCGATCCATTCGATGCCGACCATGCGCGCGGCCTGGATCAGCACGCGCTCGATCTCGCCGGATTCGACGATCCAGGCCAGGTTTTCCTGGGCGGCCTGCCAGGCATGGAGGTCGACGCGACCGTCGCCGTCGCCGTGGATTTCCATGGCCTGCACGGGCGCGATGCGCGCGGCCGGCAGCATCTGCCACACGCCCAGCTCGTCGAGCAGGCGCTGGCTGGCCGGGGAAATGGCATAGACGCGCGGATGATAGGCGTCGGGCTGCGCGGCCGGCACTTCGTTGCGCGGGGCCAGCACGGCCACGCGCTGGCCCCGCCGGGCCAGCGCCAGCGCGCAGGACAAGCCCACGATGCCGGCGCCGCAGATAAGGATTTGAGGTTTCATCGCGCCGAAGGCTCCCCGGCCTGCTTGGGCCACAACAGCCACATCTGGCCGCGCTGCTTCATGCGGCCGGCCTGCTGCCCGGCCTCGTCGCCCGACCCCCAGTAGAAATCGGTCCGCGCCGCGCCGCGGATGGCCGTGCCCGTGTCCTGCGCCAGCACCAGGCGCTGCAGGGGCGCGGCCGAACCCGGCTGGGTGGTGGCCAGGAACACCGGCGTGCCCAGGGGCACGAAGTGCGCGTCCACCGCGACCGAGCGCCCGGGCGTGAGCGGCAGGCCGTAGGCGCCGTTCGGCCCCAGCGAGGCGTCCGTCAGCTTTTCTTCGCGGAAGAACACCACGGCCGGATTGGCGCTGAGCATTTCCTGCACGCGCGACGGATTGCGCCTGGCCCAGGCGCGGATATTCTGCATGGAGGCCTGATCGGCCGTCATCTGCCCATGGTCGGCCAGCCAGCGGCCGATGGACATATAGGGCTGGCCGTTGTGGTCGGCATAGGCCAGGCGCAGGGTCTGCCCGGCATCGGGCCCGTCGGCCAGGCGCACCCGGCCCGTGCCCTGCACCTGCAGGAAGAAGTTGTCGACCGGGTCGTCGATCCAGACCAGCACCGGCGGCTTGTGGTCGGACGACTCGATGGCCGCCCGCGTGTCGTAGGGCACGACGCGCTGGCCCTCGAGCTTGCCGCGCACCCGCTTGCCCGCCAGCTCGGGATAGACCGAACCCAGGTCGATGGTAAGCAGATCGCCGGGCACCGCGTACAAGGGCCATTGGTAGGGGCCGCCGCGCTGGCGCGAACCGTTGACCACCGGTTCGTAGTAGCCGGTGACGAGATTGCTGGCCGCCTGGTTGTCGGGACCGTTCAGGCGCCAGGGTTGCAGCCACGCCTGCAGGAAATGGCGCACCGCGGCCGGGTCGTTCAGGGTCTGCGATGCCGCCGCCGCGCAAACCGGCTGCCAGGCGCGCGGCGCCGCCCGCGCGGGCAAGGCCAGGCTGCCGCTGACCGGCCGCACCAGGCCGCGGCAGTCACGCAGGAATACCGCCCAGAAGTCGGACAGGTCGTCGTCGTTCCAGCCCGGCATGTCCGCCCACGCGGCGCGCGCGAACTTGCCGGACAAGGGGCGCGGCGGCGTCTCGGGCAGCGCCGACAAGGGCGGCACCGTCAACGGCCCTTCCTGAGACGCCGCCGCAATGGCGGCGGCGCCGGACGACGACGTGGCGGGGGGGAGTTCGGAGGTCGTGCTGCAGGCCGCCAGGACGGCCGACACCAGGGCAAGACAAAGGCAACGCGTAAGACGCTTCATGAAAAATCGAATCGGCCCCATGCTCAATGCAGGGTACGGGGCATGGCCAACAGGAATTCGGCGATGGGCACTTCGAACGGGATGCCGTTCTCGCCTACGCAATGATAGATGCCCTTCATGGTACCCACCGGCGTGGGCAGCGGGCAGCCGCTGGTGTACTCGAAGGTTTCCCCGGGCGCAAGCAGGGGCTGCTGCCCCACCACGCCCAGCCCGCGCACTTCCTGCACCTGCTGGTTGCCGTCGGTGATGATCCAGTGCCGGCTGATGACCTGCACCGGGTGCTCGCCGGAATTGGTGATGCGCACCGTGTAGGCGAACAGGTACTGCTGCTGGCCGGGATCGGACTGCTCCGGGACGAATCGCGGGGTGATGGCGACGGTCAGGTCGTAGGGTTTCACGGGGGGGTCCCGGGGTTGCGCTGAGGAAAACTACAATAAGCTGTAATTATGCCCTCGGAAACCCCGAACGCCATGTCCACCACTCGTATCGCCCCCAGCATCCTCTCCGCCGATTTCGCCCGCCTGGGCGAGGAAGTGCGCAATGTCGCCGCCGCCGGAGCCGACTGGATCCACTTCGACGTGATGGACAACCATTACGTGCCCAACCTCACCATCGGCCCCATGGTGTGCGCGGCCATCCGCCCGCACGTGCAAATACCCATCGACGTGCACCTGATGGTCGAGCCGGTGGACGAGATCGTGCCGCTGTTCGCCAAGGCCGGCGCCGACCTCATCACTTTCCACCCCGAGGCCTCGCGCCACGTGGACCGCACCCTGTCGCTCATCCACGACAGCGGCTGCAAGGCCGGCCTGGTGTTCAACCCGGCCACGCCGCTGTCCTACATGGACTACGTGATGGACAAGCTCGACGTGGTGCTGCTGATGTCGGTCAACCCCGGTTTCGGCGGCCAGGCCTTCATCCCCACCACGCTCGAGAAGCTGCGCCAGGCGCGCGCGCGCCTCGACCGCTGGATGCAGGGCGGCGGCCAGCCCATCCTGCTGGAGGTCGACGGCGGCGTGAAGATCGACAACATCGCCGAGATCCGCGCGGCCGGCGCCGACACCTTCGTGGCCGGCTCGGCGATCTTCGGCAAGCCCGACTACCCGGCCGTGATCAGGTCGCTGCGTGAACAGATCGCCCGCGGCGAAACGCTGAGCGCGTGATCATGGCGCCGGAAAGCTCACCGCCTCCCCTCCTCGCCGCGCTGCTGGACCTGGACGGCACGCTGGTCGATTCCATCCCCGACCTGGCCCACGCCGCCAACGCCATGCGGGTCGAACTGGGCATGCCGCCCCTGGGCCTGGACGTGCTGGCCACTTTCGTGGGCAAGGGCATGGACAACCTGGTGCGCCGCACGCTGGCGGGCACGCTCTTGAACGGCGAGCCCGATGCGGCGCTGTTCACCCAGGGCCGCGCCTCCTTTCGCCATCACTACGGCCTGATCAACGGCGACAAGGCCACGGTGTACGACGGCGTGGTCGAAGGCCTGCGGACCATGCAGGACCAGGGCCTGCAACTGGCCGTGGTCACCAACAAGCCCACCGAGTTCACCGGCCCGCTGCTCGCGCGCACCGGGCTGGCCGGCTTCTTCCCCGTGATCGTGTGCGGCGACACCTGCGCGCGCCGCAAGCCCGACCCGGACCAGGTGCTCCACGCCTGCGACCGGCTGGGCGTGCCCCCCGCGCAGGCCGTCATGATCGGCGACTCGATGAACGACGCCCTGGCCGGCCGGGCCGCCGGCACCCGCGTGCTGGCCGTGCCCTACGGCTACAACGAAGGGCAGGACGTGCGCACGCTGGACGTCGACGGCATCGTGCCGCGGCTCACCGACGCGGCCCAGGTCATCGCGCGCTGGAACGCGGCGGCAGGCTGAGGCCGCCGCGCCAGGGCAGACGCCGGATGCCGTGATATAGTCTTCGCCAGTCAACGAGCAAACAGCCCGCTACCCATCATGACCGTCCGCCCCGCCGCATCCCTGCGCAACGCCTCCTGGCGTTGGTGGCGCACGCCTTCCGGGTGGCAATCGGCTCGCCTGGCACTGGACGCACCCGCCGCCTAGCGCCTCGCTCGACACAAAAGCCAAGCCCGGAACCTCGACAGGACCGGGCTTTTTGTTTGGCATGTCCCGGTCGAACCCTCACCCACCTGGACCCGACATGACCGAACTCGAATTCAACGCCCTGGCGGCGCAAGGCTACAACCGCATCCCCCTGGTGGCCGAGACCTATGCCGACCTGGATACGCCCCTGGCGCTGTACCTGAAACTCGCGCACGGCGGGCCGAGGCAGGGGAAAATGACATGCCTGATGGAGTCCGTCGTCGGCGGCGAGCGCTTCGGCCGCTACTCCTTCATCGGCCTGCCGGCCCGCACCGTCATCCGCGCCAGCGGCCATGCCACCGAAGTGCTGACCGACGGCGTGGTGGCGGAAACCCACCGGGGCGACCCGCTGGCCTTCATCGAGCAGTACCAGCAGCGCTTCAAGGTGGCGCTGCGCCCCGGCATGCCGCGCTTCTGCGGCGGCCTGGCGGGCTACTTCGGCTACGACACCGTGCGCCACATGGAGCCGCGCCTGGGCCCGGCCCTCAAGCCCTTTCCGGCGGGCATGGAAGAAGGCACGCCCGACCTGATGCTGATGCACGTGGACGAGCTGGTGATCGTCGACAACCTGGCCGGCCGCATCTACCTGATGATCTATGCCGACCCGGCCAAGCCCGAGAGCTACAGCCGCGCCCAGCAGCGCCTCCTGGATCTGCGCGCCCAGTTGCGCAAGCCCGTGGACATCCCCTACAGCCATGCCAGCATGGTCACCGAAGAACGGCGCGACTTCAAGAAAAACGACTACCTGGCCGCCGTGCGCCGCGCCAAGGAATACATCGCCGCCGGCGACCTGATGCAGGTGCAGGTGGGCCAGGTGATCGCCAAGCCCTTTCGCGACGCGCCGCTGTCGCTGTACCGCGCGCTGCGTTCGCTCAATCCCTCGCCCTATATGTACTTCTGGAATTTCGGCGACTTCCAGGTGGTGGGCGCCTCGCCCGAGATCCTGGTGCGCCAGGAAAGCATCGTCCAGGACGATGAGCCCCGCTCGCAAATCACCATCCGCCCCCTGGCCGGCACGCGCAAGCGCGGCGCCACGCCGGAAGAAGACGCCGCGCTGGCCGCCGAGCTCAAGGCCGATCCCAAGGAAGTCGCCGAGCACGTGATGCTGATCGACCTGGCGCGCAACGACGTGGGCCGTGTGAGCGAGCCGGGCACGGTCAAGGTGACCGACACCATGGCCATCGAGCGCTATTCGCACGTGATGCACCTGGTGTCGAACGTGGCCGGCACGCTCAAGCCCGGCATGAGCAGCATGGACGTGCTGCGCGCGGCGTTCCCGGCCGGCACGCTGACCGGCGCCCCCAAGGTGCGCGCCATGGAACTGATCGACGAGCTCGAGCCCGTGCGCCGCGGCCTGTACGGCGGGGCGGCCGGCTACCTGAGCTACGGCGGCGAGATGGACCTGGCCATTGCCATCCGCACCGGCGTCATCAAGAACGGCACGCTCTATGTGCAGGCCGCGGCCGGCATCGTGGCCGACTCCAACCCCGAGGCCGAATGGGCCGAGACCGAGGCCAAGGCCCGCGCCGTGCTGCGCGCCGCCGAACAGGTGCAGCACGGCCTGGACGCGCCCCTCTGAATCGCCCCGGACGGCAAGGCTCGCGGTGGATGGCCAGCGTGCAGATGGGGGCTCTCGCGAGGGATATCGTCACCCGCCGGCCTTGATGAGCTGGCGCTCCCGCGTGATGAGCGTGACATGCGCCATGGGAAAGCGCAGGGCGGCCAACGCGGCATGCCGGCCACATGAATAGCCGGCGTCGGCGCGGCAGCCGAATTCATTACACCAAAGCCCCATTTTTGTATGCCACAGCTTTGGGCCGCCGCGTTCCCGTCTTCTTGGCCGCGGGCCGCTTTGCCGCGGGCGCCCCGTCCGCGCTGGCGCCGGGCGACGGCGCGCGGGCAATGGGATAGGCCTGCTCGTGGGATTCGAGCATCTCGTCAGGCAGGGTGGAGATGAACTCCGCGAAGCCGGTGCCGCCCACCGAGATATGGTCGCGCATGGCAACGCAAGCCTCGGCGTCGTCGCCGCGCAGGATCGCTTCCAGCACCTTGCCGTGCTCTTCCAGCGACGCCGGGATCCGGCCTTCGCGCTGGAAGGTGTTCTGGCGGTAGATTTCGGTGCGGCGACGGATCGTGCGGGCCTGTTCGGCCAGGTAGCGGTTGTGGCTGCCGCGGTAGATGGTTTCGTGGAAGTCGGCATTTTCCTGCGCATAGCGGCGGATATCGCGGTTTTCCGCGCTTTCCTTGCAGCGCGCGTAGATGGCCGCCAGCGCCTGGCGCTGGTCGGTCGTCATGCGGCGTGCGGCAAAGCGCGCGCACAAGCCCTCCAGCTCGGCCTGCAGCTCGAACATGGCCAGCAGTTCCTTGATGGACATCCGGGCCACATACACGCCCTGGCGGGGAATCGCCCGCACCAGGCCCTGCGCCGCGAGCTGGTGGATGGCTTCGCGGATGGGCGTGCGCGACACCTCGAAGCGCTTGGCCAGTTGGCGCTCGTCGAGCGCATCGCCCGGCATCAGGCGTCCGTCGTTGATCTCCTCTTCCAGCCGCCGGCGCACGTCGTCGGCCAGGTTGTAGCGGGCAGGTTTTTCCATATGCGTCCACAAAAATTATAACGACGCCCTCTTGAATACCAACAGTGTTGTTTGGTATTATTGTTTCCAGATTGAGGACACCCTGAGCATATCAGGATTTCGCGACGTACACAGGCTACGCCGCCGGGGCAAGAGCAAGGAGCCATTCGATGAGCATGTTGCTGCCGCAGTCACGCACCATGGATTTTTCCGAAGTGCCGGTGATCGACATCGGGCCTCTATTGGAGGGGGTCCGGATGGACGCGACGATCGAGGCCATCGGCGCGGCCTGTTCGAATGTCGGCTTCCTGTACGTGAAGAACCACGGCATCGCGCAGCCGGTGATCGACGCAATGGTGCTGCAGATGCGGCGCTTCTTCGCCTTGCCGGAATCGCGCAAGATGGAATCGTCGATGGAGAAATCCACCCAGTTCCGCGGTTTTCTGCCCATGAAGAGCGGCGGCAAGAAGGTGGCCATCAATCACCGCGAAGGCTACATCATGCGCGAGGACCGGCCGCTCGATCCGGCCTATCCGCTGGATGGCCCCAATGTGTGGCCGCCCGACATGCCGGCGTTCCGCGACGCGATGATGGCCTATTTCAAGGAGGCCGAGCACTTGTCGCGCTGCCTGCTGCAGGGCTTTTCGCTGGCCCTGGGCCTGCCCGCCGGCCAACTGGCCGGGATGTTCACGCATCCCACCACCCAGTTGAAGCTGAATTACTACCCGGCGCAGGATCGTCCCGAAAAAGAGGACGAGATCGGCATCGTGGCGCACGCGGATTCCGGCGCCTTCACCATCCTGTGGCAGGACGACGTGGGCGGGTTGGAAACCGTCAACGGCAATGGCGAATGGGTGGTCGTGCCGCCGATTCCGGGCACGTTCGTCATCAATATCGGCGACATCCTGCAGATCTGGTCCAACGGGCGGTTCTCCTCCACGCCGCACCGCGTCATCAACCGCTATGGCACCGACCGCTTCTCGGTGCCGCTATTCGTGCATCCCGACCCGGATACGCTGGTGCGCCCGCTGATCGGCGCGGTTGCGCCGGACTACGTGCCCTTCGTCAGCGGCGAGTACCAGGAAGGCGTGTACGACCGCCTCTATCCGCGCATGGAGGCATGATGGCGCGCATCCAAGTCGCACCCGGCGTGGCGCTGCACTGCGAGGCCACCGGCGCCGGCGTGCCGGTGGTATTCCTGCACGAATTTGCCGGCGACCATCGCACCTGGGAACCGCAGGTGCGCCATTTTTCGCGCTCGCACCGCTGCGTGACCTTCAGCGCGCGCGGCTATCCGCCGTCCGACATACCGTCCGATCCGGCCCTGTACAGCCAGGACATTGCCCGCCGCGACGCGCTGGCCGTCATGGACGCCCTGGAAATCGAGCGCGCCCACATCGTCGGCCACTCGATGGGGGCATACACGGCCCTGCATCTCGGTATATCGAACCCGGAGCGCTGTCTTTCGGTCACGGCCGCCGGCTGCGGCTGGGGTTCCGATCCGGCCGACACGCCCAAGGTGGTGCAGACCTGCACCGACATCGCCAGGCTGTTCCGCGACAACGACATGGCGACGGCGGCCGCGCAGTATGCGCGCGCGCCGATGCGGCTGACCTTCATCGCCAAGGATCCCCGCGGCTTCGCCGAATTCGAGCAGATGCTGGCGCAGCACTCGGGGCCGGGCTCGGCACTGGTCATGGAGCAGGTGCAGGCCAGGCGCCCGTCGCTGGGCGAGATGGCGCCCGCCCTGCAGGCCATGGAAGTGCCGCTGCTGGTCATCGTGGGCGACGAGGACTTCCCCTGCATCGAAGGCAGCCTGCTGCTCAAGCGTACCGTGCCGAGCGCCGCCCTGCTGATGCTGCCGCGCACCGGCCACACCGTCACCAGCGAAGAGCCGGCCGCCTTCAACGCCGCCCTGGCCGAACTGTTCTGCGCGGCCGAGTCCGGCACCTGGATGCGCCACCACGCGTCGTCCGGGGCATAGCAGATGGCGGGCGACATCCTCATCGACATCGACGGCGGCATCGCTATCCTGCGCCTGTCCAGCCCATCCCGGCGCAACGCGATTTCGGCGTCCATGTGGCGCACCCTCCGCAACTTCGCCGTGCAGGCCAACCGCATGGACGATCTGCGCGCGGTGGTCGTGCGCGGCGACGGCGAGCGCATCTTCTCGGCCGGGGCGGACATCGGCGAGTTCGACGCCGCGCGCAGCGGCGCCGACACCCGCGCCTACGACGACCTGGTCGAATCCGCCTGCGCGGCGGTCGAAGCCATCGACCGGCCGACGCTGGCGGCAATCGCCGGCCCGTGCGTGGGAGCGGGCGTCAGCCTGGCGGCCAGCTGCGACCTGCGCATCGCATCGCAGGACGCCTCTTTCTCGGTGCCGGCCGCGCGGCTCGGGCTCGGCTACGACCCGCGTGGCGTGGCGCGGCTGATGCGGGTCTTCGGCCCGGCCCTCACGCGCAGCCTGCTCTACACGGCGGACCGGATCGCGGTGCGCGACGCCGGCGCGTCGGCCATCCTGCGGATCGCCGAGTCCGCCCAGCAAGTGGCCGCCGATGCGCTGGTATTGGCGCAGCGCATCGCCGCCAACGCGCCGCTGACATTGCGCGCGGCCAAAGCGGCCGTGCGCGCGGCCGAGCGCGGCGAGGCGGCCTGCATGCAGGCCGCGCTCGAGGCCGCCGCCCTGGCCGACGCCAGCGCCGACTACACCGAGGGCCGCAAAGCGTTCGCGGAAAAACGTCCGCCCAATTTTCGCGGAACGTAGCCATGGCTTCCCACAATCTGGTTCACCATCTGTACGGCGGGCGTACGCCGGACTCGATCGCCATCTCGCGCCCGGGCCATGCGCCGCTGTCGACGGCCGAGCTGCGCGACGGGGTGGGCCGCTACGCCGCCTGCCTGGAGCAGTTGGGCCTGCGGCGCGGGGACCGCGTCTCGCTCAAGCTGGCCAAGTCGGTGGATGCGCTGATGCTGGCGCACGGCTGCGTCCAGCTCGGCGCCATCATCCACCCGATAAGCACCGACTACACGCTCGAAGAGACCGAGTACCTGTTGAACGATGTGCAGCCCAGCCTGATCGTGTGCGAGACGGCCGAGCTGGAACGACTGCGCGCCATCGCGCCGGCGGGCACGCAGCTTCAGGATCTGGGGCAAGACGGCCACGGCGGCCTGCGCGGCATGCTGCGCGAGACCGCGCCGCGCCGGGACATCGAGCCGGTGGCGCCCGACGACATCGCCGCCATCCTGTATACCTCCGGCACCACCGGCCGGCCCAAGGGGGCCCAGATCACGCACCGCAATCTGACCGAGTGCGCGCAGGCCCTGGTGTCGGCCTGGCAGATCACCGCGCGCGACCGGCTGCTGCACTTCCTGCCGATGTCGCACGCGCACGGCCTGCTGACCGCGGTCAATACCACGCTGGTGGGCGGGGCGGCGCTGCTGTTCCTGGAACGGTTCGACCTCAAAATGGTGATCGCGGCGCTGAAGGACACGACCGTGATGCTGGGCGTGCCGACGCACTACGCCAGGCTGATGCGCGAACCCGTGTTCGCCGCGTCGCTGCCGGCCGATTTCCGGCTGGCCATCTCCGGCTCGGCGCCCCTGCCGCTGGAACTGGCGCAGGCGTTCTCCAGCGCCACCGGATACGACCTGTACCAGCGCTATGGCGCCACGGAAACCAGCATCGTCGCGGCCGTGCCGGCCGACCGGGAGAACCGCGTCGGCTGGGTGGGCTGGCCGTTGCCGGGCGTGCAGGTGCGGGTGCAGTGCGACGACGGCGCGCACCACGGCCGCGCCGCGACGGGCAGCCTGGAGACGCGCGGCCACAATGTGTTCTCGGGCTACTGGCGACGGCCCGAGGCCGACAGCGAGGCCTTCACCGACGACGGCTGGTTCATCACCGGCGATATCGCCGAGATCGACGAGCAGGGCTGCGTGCGCATCCTCGGCCGCAAGAAGGAAATCATCATCAGCGGCGGCCTGAACGTGTATCCGCTGGAGGTCGAGAACGCCATCGTCTCGCTGCCCGGCATCGCCGAGGCGGCGGTGTTCGGGGTGCCGCATCCGGATTTCGGCGAGGCCGGCGTGGCGGCCGTGCGGCTCGAACCGGACGGCGAGCTGGACGAAACAGCCGTCGCACAGGCGCTGCGCGGCAAGCTGGCCCCCTACAAGATTCCAAAACGCTTCGTCGCGGTCGAGCAGATTCCCAGCAACGGCAACGGCAAGATCAGCAAGACCGAATTGCGCGAACGCTTTCGCAATATGTTCTCGGACCCGGCCGCATCCGGCCGAACCTCATACAACAGCCACAAGGAGTAGTCGCATGGATTTGCAGCTCAAGGGAAAAACCGCCCTCGTCACCGGCGGCAGCGAAGGGATCGGCAAGGCCATTGCCTGGGCGCTGGCCAAAGAGGGCGTGGACGTGGCGATCTGCGCCCGGCGCAAGAAGCCGCTGGAGGCTGCCGCCGCCGAGATCGCCAAGGCCACCGGCCGCAAGATCGTCGCGATCGCGGCCGACCTGACCAAGTCCGAGGACGCCGAGCGCTTCATCAAGGAAGGCGCGGCGGCGCTGGGACGGATCGACATCATGATCAACAATGCCGGCTCCGCGCCGGGCGGCGTCATCGAGACGCTGACCGAGGCCGACTGGGAGCAGGCGCTGCAGCTCAAGTTCATGGGCTATGTGCGCTGCCTGCGCTACGCGCTGCCCATCATGGTGACCCAGGGCGGCGGGCGCGTGGTGAACGTGATCGGCAACGACGGCGTCAAGCCCTCCTACTGGGAAATCACGCCGGGCGCGGCGAACGCCGCGGGCCAGAACCTGACGATGTCGCTGGCTGGCCAGTACGGCAAGCACAACATCAGCTTCTGCGCGGTCAACCCGGGGCCGGTGCGCACCGAGCGCTGGGCCGGGCTGGTCCAGGCGATGTCGCGCGACATGGGGATTTCCTATGAAGAGGCCGACAAGCTGGCGCCGTCGGCGATTCCGCTGGGGCGCATCGCCGAGCCCGAAGAGGTGGCCAACCTGGTCGCGATGATGGCTTCGCCGCTCTCGCACTTTATCAACGGCACCATGATCGAGATCGATGGCGGCCAGGAAAAAGTGCTGATGGACCAGATCCGAGACCGCTGAGCGGCGCGCCTGCCGGCATGGATGCGCATCGCATGGCCTTGCCGGATGCGCCCTGCGATGCCTTCGGCGCCTTCGTCGCGCTCGCGGCGGGGCGGCCCGCCGCCATGGGCCCGCTGGCAGGCGTGCGCCTGGCGGTCAAGGACAACATCGCCGTGCAGGGCCTGCCGTATACGGCAGGCCTGCCCTTGTTCCAGGATCGCCTCGGCCCGGCCGATGCGGCCGCCGTGCGTACGCTGCAGGCCGCGGGCGCGGTGGTGTGCGGCGTTGCCCGCACCGATGCCGGGGGCTTCGGCGTGGCGACGCCGCGGGTACGCAATCCGGCCTATCCAAGGCACATCGCCGGCGGCTCCTCGGGCGGCCCGGCGGCGGCGGTCGCGGCCGGGCTGGCCGACCTGGGCCTGGGCACCGACACCGGCGGCAGCGCGCGCATCCCGGCCGCCTGCTGCGGCCTCTACGGATTCAAGCCCAGCCATGGCGCGATCTCGACCGACGGCGTCTGGCCGCTGGCCCCCGAGCTGGACACGGTGGGACTGATGGCCCGCGATCTCGACCTGATCCGGCGCGCCTATGCCGCGCTGGCCGGCCGGGACGCCGATCGCGGCCGGGCGCCGCGCGAACTGGTCATCGGCGTGGATGCCGGGCGCCTGGCGCACACCGACCGGACCGTGGCCGCCGCCTTCTTGCGGACGGTGGATGCCCAGCGCGACCGCTTCAAGCAGGTTCGCCTGCTGCACCTGCCCGGACGCGGCATCGTCCAGCGCATCCATGCCGCCTGCGTGCTGCTGGCGGCCCGCGACATCTATTGCGGGATAGACCGCGATTTCTCCGACGCGCGCTATGGGCCGACGGCGGGCGCCGCGCTGCGGGCCGCGCTGCTGCTGGATGCGGCGCAGGCGCGCCGGGCGCGCGAGGACGCGGCGGGCATCCGGCAGGAATGGGAACAGTCGATGCGGGATGTCGATTATGTGCTGACCCCGACGCTGGCGGTGCCGCGTCCGCTCGCCGGCAGCCGCCATGCGCGCCTGCTGGGGCGGCAGATTCCGCTGGTGCACGCGCTGACGGCGGAAACCGCGCTTGCCAACCTGGTGGGCGCGCCGGCCATCTCCATCCCGTGCGGGCGCAGCCTGGCCGGCCTGCAGCTGTCCGGCAGGGCCGGCTGCGACGGCGAGTTGATCGAGGCCGCGGCGGCCTTCTCGGCGCCGCGCTGAAAGCAATCCCGTCTCAGGCGATCGCTATCGTTCGGCCCAGGTCTTGTACGGACCGGTCCGCCGCCGCCGGCGCCGGATAGAGATAGCAGGCGCAGCCGTCGCGCAGCAGCGGCACGGTTTCCGAGCAGCGCGCCATGGCCTGCGCGCAGCGCGGATGGAACGCGCAGCCGGACGGCGGCGCGATCGGGTTGGGAAACTGCCCCCGCAGGCCGGGGTCCGGCACGCCGATGCCGGGCACCGGCGTCAGCACCGAAGCCAGCAGGGCCTTGGTGTACGGATGGCGCGGCCGGTTGAAGACGTCGACGGTGGTGCCGTATTCGATGATGCGCCCCAGGTACATGACCGCCACGTGGGTGGCCACGTGCTCCACCACGGCCAGGTTGTGGCTGATCAGCAAATAGGTCAGGCCGAATTCCTCGCGCAGGTCCTGCAGCAGGTTCAGGATCTGCGCCTGCACCGACACGTCCAGCGCCGAGGTCGGCTCGTCG
>DASWPO010000231.1:0-6416 GCA_036404015.1 Bordetella sp.
CAGCGGCCTGGCCGCCACCTGGGGCCTGCTGGTGCTGCTGTGGCAGCCGGTGGTGGACTACGCGCGCAGCTACCGCACCGCCTCGGCCGAGCTGGCCGCCGTGCTGCAGGCCAATGTGCGGCCCGGCGAATGCGTGCGCAGCCAAGGCCTGGGCCCCGGCCAGCGCGCCTCGTTCCTGGTGTTCCAAGGGCTCAACTTCCCCTACGACCCGGCCTGCGTGCTGGTCCTGCAGCAAACCACCCGCCAAAGCCTGCGCGACGGCACGGCCGCCTATAGCGGCGCCGACGCGCAGGAACTCTGGCGCGGCGGCCGTCTTGCCGACCGCAACGAAATCTTCCGCCTGCTGCGCGTGCCACCCGGCAATCCATGACCGCGTCGTCTCACGCGCCCGCGCAGAGCCTGGGCACGACCATGCTGAACATCATGCGCCAGGCCTGGCCGGTGCTGGTGGGCCAGTGGGCCAGCATTGCGTTCGGCGTGCTCGATACGGCCATGACCGGCCACTCCAGCCCGGCCGACCTGGCCGCCATGTCGCTGTCGGCCTCGATCTACATCACCGTATTCGTCGGCCTGATGGGCGTGGTGCACGCGCTCATCCCCATCCTGGCCCAGCACTACGGCGCGCAGCGCCACCATGAAGTGGGCCGCCTGTGGGGGCAAGGCGTCTGGCTGGCGCTGGGCCTGTCGGTGCTGGGCGGCGCGATCATGCAGTTTCCCGACGCCTGGCTGTCGATGTCGGGCAACGTCGACCCGGCCGTGCGCGAGCGCATGGCGTCCTACCTGGAAGCGCTGACGCTGGCCCTGCCGGCCATGCTGGTGTTCCGCACGATCTATGCGCTGGGCTCGGCCGTGTCGCGCCCCCGCGTGGCGATGCTGATCAACCTGGCGGCCGTTCTCCTCAAGGTGCTCTTCAACTGGCTGCTCATCTACGGCCAACTGGGCCTGCCCGCGATGGGCGCGACGGGCGCGGGACTATCGACCGCGCTGGTGGCCTGGCTGGGCCTGGGCGCCGGCCTGTGGTTCGTGACGCACGACCGGGGCTTCGCGATGTTCCGCCTGAGGCTGGGCTGGCCGCAATGGCACGCGCTCAAGGAGCTGCTGCGCCTGGGACTGCCCATGGGGGGCTCGTACCTGATCGAGGTATCGGCCTTCACCTTCATGGCCCTGCTGGTGGCGCGCGAGGGCACATACGTGCTGGGCGGACACCAGATCATGTCCAACCTGGCGGCCCTCTGCTACATGATGCCCATGTCCATCGGCGTGGCCAGTTCGGCCGTGACGGCGCAATCGGTCGGCGCGGCCAGCCTGGCGCAGGCGCGGCGCACCGGTTGGGCGGGCCTGGCGCTGGGCCTGCTGGGCGCCCTGCTGACCTCGGCCGTCGTGCTGGCGGGCCGCCCCTACATCGTTGCCGCCTACACCAGCGATGCCCAGGTCGCCGCGGCGGCGAGCAGCCTGGTGATGATGATGCCGCTCTTTCACCTGTGGGATGCCTTCCAGTGCATCAACGCCTATCTGCTGCGCGCCTACAAGGTGGCGGTGGCCCCCCTGCTGATCCAGACGCTCGCGCTGGCCGTGGTGGGCCTGCTGGGCGGCTGGTGGTTCGGGTTCGGCCCGGGTGAAGGCGGGCTCGACGGCGTCATCGCCGTGCTCATGCCGGGCGCCCGCACCGGGGCCGGCAGCTTGTGGCTGATGGCTATGATAGGCCTGGGCCTGTCGGCCCTGTTGCTGCACGGATGGTACTGGCGTACGCTGCGCCGCCTGGGGAGGCGGGCTGCCACCCCCGATCTCTCAGGAATCTAAGATGCCCAACCTCAGACTGGCGTTGCACGATGCCATTCCGTTGTATTTCCGGCTTTACGTCGCGCTGGAACAGAAGATCCTGGCCGGCGAATGGCCCGAAGGCCGGCCCCTGCCCAGCGAGCAGGAACTGGCCGCCCAGTACAAGGTCTCGCGCGTGACCGTGCGCAACACCATGGAGCTGCTCAAGAATGCGGCGCTGGTGGTGCGCCACCGCGGCCGCGGCACCTTCGTCAACATGGTCACCCTGCGCAAGCGGGGGCAGCCCAACTTCAGCGGCCTGTCCGAGAACTCCCGCGATTTCGAGGCCACCACGGCCATCGTCCTGCACGAGTTCGGCGAAGTCGACGTGCCCGAAGAGGTCTCGCAACTGCTCAACGGCGCGATGAGCGGGCGCGCCCTGCGCATCGTCCGTACCCGCCACACGAAGGCCGGGCCGTTTTCCTATTCGATCTGCTATGTGTCGCAGCCGGAAGCCGCCAGCCTCGACAAGAACGAACTGGGCAACCTCACCGTGCTGACCCTGCTCGAGCGCAAGGGCTTTCTGGCCTCCCGGGCCCTGCAGCGGCTGACCTCGCGCGCCGCCACGCCCGAGATGGCCGGGCGCCTGGGCATCGAAACCGGCGAACCGCTGATCTGCATGAAGCGCGCCGTCTACGACCGGCAGGAACGCCTGATCGAATACATCGAGACCTTCTACCGGCCCGACAAGTTCGAATACCGGGTCGAGCTCTCACGCGAACGGGGCGGCGAACGTCCGCCACGCTGGGTGCAGGCCAACTGAAAAAACGGAACGAAACGCAAGGGGAAGCGGCCAGAAACGGCCTGGAGACAAAAGCTTGGGAGGGAAGGCCTGAGAGAAGGCTTTCCGGCAACCCGGCGGCCCGACCCGGAGACGACACGGACATGGAGGCCGTGCGGCCGGGGCGAGCCGCCGGCTCGCCTTAACAATCGCAGAAGACCTGCGCTATCGCTGCTTAGTTGGCGGCGGGAGCGGCGGTCTTGGCCTTCTTAGCCTTCTTGGCCTTCTTGACCTTCTTCTTGGCGGCAACCTTGACGGCGGTGGCCGACGAGTCGGCGGCGAACGAAGCGGCCGGGGCAGCAGCCAGGCCGAAGCACAGAGCCGAAGCAGACAGGATCAGGGCGATACGCGATTTGGTCATGGCGAGAACTCCTAAGATAGTGACGGGCCCGCCGGCCCGGCTGCCGAGACCTGGCCAAAGTGCCAGATACCTCATGCATACAGGCGTTGGAGTAGTCGCCTCGATAAAGGTTCACGGTCTCGCCAAAATTTTTTACGCTGCTTGACGCTTGTCCTGGCTCGCGCCGGATGTCATCGCGCTTTTGTTCAACAACCGCGCATACCTTGCATAATTTTTCAACAATGTTCTCATCCGCCTGATCAGCGGGACTCGACGATCAGCAAGGCCACGGTGACGAAAAGCATGAGCGCGAAAGCCGCTCTCAGTTTCCATTCAGCCATGCGATGCGCCAGCCGGACGCCGGCGGCCACGAACAGGAGGCTGCCGGCCGCCAGCGGCAGGCCGACATGCCAATCGGTCTGCCCGGCCCATGCATAGGTGGCCAGGGCGATGGCCGATCCGGGAATCACCGTGGACAAGGCCAGCGCCTGGGCCGTGGTCTGCGGCAGCCGGTAGACCGTCGTGATGACGGGCACGGCCAGCACCGCGCCGCCCACGCTGAAAAACCCGCCCAGCGTGCCGGTGGCCACGCTCAATGCCGCCGCCCTGCGGGGAGTGAAGGCCGGCGCCGACCGCGCGGACGCCGCAGCCGCCGCGCAGCGGCGCTTGCGGCGGGCCTGCACCACGTAGAACAGCGCGACGCAGAACAGGAAGCCCGCGAAGCTCAGGCGCAGCAGCCGGGGATCGATGCCCAGCGCCAGGCGGGCTCCCACCCAGGTAAAGAAAACGGAAACCAGCGCGCCGGCGAACACCACCCGCAGGTCGAACTGCGCATGCTGGTAGTACTTGCGCACCGATAGCATCACGGTCGGCAGCACCAGGACCAGCGCCGTGCCCTGCGCCAGCTGCTGCGGCATGCCCAGGACCAGGGCGAGCGCCGGGATGGCGATCAGGCCGCCGCCGATGCCCAGCAGGCCGCCCAGGAAACCGATCATCGCCCCGGCGACCAGGCAGATGCCGGCCACCGCCAGCAAGCTCACCGCAGCTTCTCCAGGGCGGCGTCCAGGCGGTCCACCGCCCAGATCTCCAGCCCTTCTATCGGCTGCTTGGGCGCGTTGGCCTTGGGGATCAGCGCCGTGGAGAAGCCCAGCTTGGCCGCCTCGCGCAGGCGCTCCTGGCCGCGCGGCGCCGGGCGGATCTCGCCGGCCAAGCCGACCTCGCCGAAAGCCACCAGCCCGCGCGGCAGGGGCTTGTCGCGCAGCGAGGACATGATGGCCAGCAGCACGGGCAAATCGGCCGCCGGCTCGGTGATGCGCACCCCGCCCACGGCATTGACGAAGACGTCCTGGTCGTAGGTGCTCACGCCGGCATGGCGATGCAGCACCGCCAGCAGCATGGCCAGGCGATTGCCTTCCAGGCCCACGGTGAGACGGCGCGGATTGGGCGCGTGCGAGGCGTCGACCAGGGCCTGCACCTCGACCAGCAGGGGCCGGGTGCCCTCCTGCGTGGCCATGACGCAGGAGCCGGCGACCTGCTGCGGGTGCTGCGACAGGAACAGGGCCGAGGGGTTGGCCACGCCGCGCAGCCCCCGGTCGGTCATGGCGAACACGCCCAGCTCGTTGACCGCGCCGAAGCGGTTCTTGAAGGCCCGCACCAGGCGGAACGAAGAATGCGTGTCGCCCTCGAAATACAGCACGGTGTCGACGATGTGCTCGAGCACGCGCGGACCGGCCAGCGCGCCGTCCTTGGTGACGTGGCCGATCATCACGATGGTGATGCCGGTCTGCTTGGCCAGGCGCGTGAGCTGGGCCGCGCACTCGCGCACCTGCGACACCGAGCCCGGCGCGGCGGTGAGTTCGCCGCTGTAGAGCGTCTGGATGGAGTCGATCACGGCAACGGAAGGCTTCTGCTCGGCCACGGCGGCCTGGATGGCCTCGAGCCGGATCTCGGCGAGCAGGTCGACCTTGCCCGTCGTGAGCCCCAGACGGCGGGCGCGCAATGCCACCTGCTCGGCCGACTCCTCGCCCGTGACGTACAGCACGGGCACGGCCTCGGACAGGGACGCCAAGGCCTGCAGCAGCAAGGTGGACTTGCCGATGCCCGGGTCGCCGCCGATCAGCACCACCGCGCCGGGCACCAGGCCGCCGCCCAGGACGCGGTCGAATTCTTCCAGCCCGGTGGGCTGGCGCGGGGTTTCGCGCGCTTCGATGTCGGCCAGGCTGCGCACCGGCGTCGAGGCCGCCAGCGGGGCATAGCGGTGCGCCGCCGAGGCGGATGACTGCGGCGTCTCTACGGTTTCTTCAAGCGCGTTCCAGGCGCCGCAATGCGGGCACTTGCCCTGCCATTTGAGGCTGGTGCCGCCGCACTCGGAGCAGACGTAGATCGATCGGGATTTAGCCACGGCAAGATGCCACCCGAGCGAGCCGCCGGGCCGCCCCAAGGCGAGCGACGCGAGTACCCCCTTGGGGGGTCGGCGAACACGCAGTGTGAGCCGGGGGGCTCACCGTCTCCCTCCCAGCGCCCCGCCGCCGTCCACGCCCAGCACCTGGCCGGTGATGTAGCCGGCCTCGTCGGACAGGAGGAAGGCAGCGGCGGCGGCCACGTCGGCCGGCGTGCCGAAGCGCTTCATGGGGATGGAGGATAGCGACAGTTTTTCGGCCTCGCTGCCCGCGGGATGGTTCTGGCGGAACAGCTCGGTTTCGATGGGGCCCGGCGCGATGGCGTTGGCGGTGATGCCGTACTCGGCCAGCTCGAGGGCCCAGGTGTTGGTGCAGCCCACCAGCGCGCTCTTGGCCGCCGAATAGGCGGTGCGATCGTAGCCGCCGTGGATGGCGCGGCTGGCGATGTTGACGATGCGGCCGGCACGGCGGACCTTCATCGACTCGACGAAGGTTTGCGTGACCTGCACGGCCACGCGGACATTGAGATCGAGCACGCGGTAGAGCGTGGCCAGGTCGATGGAACCCAGCGGCTGCGGCGACACCACGCCGACGTTGTTGACCACCGCATCGACGGGGTACTTTTCGCGGATCTCGCGCAGCACTTCTTCGGTGCGGCCCGCGTCGGCCAGGTCGCAGGCATAAAGATAGCCGGGAAAATCCACGTCTTCGGTGTTGCGGGCAATGCCCACCACATGGCAGCCCTGGTCGGCCAGGCGCTGCGTCAGTGCCCAGCCTATGCCCTTGGTGGCGCCTGTGATCAACACGCATTTGTCTTTCATGGATCGAACCCCTTGTAGCGTTGTATTCAGCTCAGCGTCTGCACCGGCACCCGCAGGGCCAGCGCGCACATCAGCTCGTAGCCGATGGTGCCCGAGGCTTGCGCCACCTCGTCGACCGACGGGCCGCCCTCGCCCCAGAGCACGACCGGCGCGCCGATGCCGGCATCCGGGACCGGATCGAGATCGACCGCGACCATGTCCATGGACACCCGGCCGACCACCCGCGTGGGCATGCCGGCGACGGTGATGGGCGTGCC
>DASWPO010000232.1:0-4021 GCA_036404015.1 Bordetella sp.
CTGTCGGGGGTGTTGTCCTGCACGCTGTCGAGCACTTCATCGAGCGCTTGCGGATTGTTCTCGATGCCGGGCGGCAGGTCGATCTGGTCTTCCGGGCCGGGGTAGGGCGAGCGGCGGGTGTAGTCGAGCACGCCGTCGCGCACGGCCTGGTAGGCGGTCTGCTGGCTCTTGGAGTCGATGGTGGTGTAGACGTCGAGGCCCTGGGTGTAGGCGTTTTCCTGGTAGACGCCGTACATCAGCTGGCGCGCGAGCTCGGCCGGGTATTCGCCATGCACGGCGTAGCCGCGCGACGGGCCGCCGTCGCTGCCGCTGCCGCGCACGGTGATGGCCTGGGCCAGCGCGGCCTGGTATTGCTCGTCGGTGAGCTTGCCCAGCGCCCGCATGCGGCCCAGCACGTAGTGCTGGCGCTCGCGGGCCCGATTCAGGTCGGTCATGGGGTTGGCGCGCGAAGGCGCCTTGGGGATGCCCGCCAGCATGGCGGCCTCGGCCGGCGTGACGTCGGCCAGCGGCTTGCCGAAGTAGGTGCGAGCCGCCGCCGCGAAGCCGTAGCTGCGATGGCCCAGGTAGATCTGGTTCATGTACAGCTCGAGGATCTGGTCCTTGCTGAGCTGCGATTCGATCTTGAGCGTGAGCAGCAGTTCGTAGAACTTGCGCGCGTAGGTTTTCTCGGACGAGAGATAGAAGTTGCGCGCCACCTGCATGGTGATGGTGCTGGCGCCCTGGACCTTGGACATGTGGATCAGGTTGGTGAAGCCGGCGCGCAGCACGCCGGTCCACTCGATGCCGCCATGCTGGTAGAACTTGTCGTCCTCGGCAGCCAGCACCGAGTCCTTCATGAGCTGGGGGATCTCGTCAAAGCGCAGCACGTTGCGGTGCTCTTCGCCGAATTCGCCGATGAGCACCTTGTCGGCCGTATACACGCGCAGCGGCACATTGGGCCGGTAGTCGGTCATGGCGTGCAGGTCGGGCAGGCTGGGCCAGGCCAGGGCGACCGCCAGGCCCGCGGCCAGGACGCCGCAGGCGGCGAGGCCGATGCAGGCAACGACAAGCTTGGGGACAATGCCGGGGCCGGGGGAAAAGGACAGAAATCGTTGGAGCCAGCTATGCATGGCCCATTATCGCAGGTGATGGGCCGGCGCCCGAATCGGGGCCGCGCGCTGGAAACGGGTTGGAACAAGTTGGGGTTTAGGCCTTGCCGGGCGCCACGCCTGAAGCAGCTTGATTCAGATAATGGTTGGGCGATGTGCCCAGGACGCGACGGAACATGGCCGCGAAGGCGCTGGGGCTGCGGTAGCCCAGCTCGGCGGCGATGCGGGCGATGGGCTGGCCCATGGACAATCGGCCCAGGGCATCGGCCAGCCGCACCTGCTGCACCCATTCGCGGTAGTTCAGCCCCAGCTCGGACTGGAAGAGCCGGATCAGGGTGCGCCCGCTGGCGCCGACCTCATGCCCCCATTCGTGCACGGTGCGGTGCGTGCCGGGCTGCTTGAGGATGGCCTGGCAGACGGCCTGCAGGCGGCGGTCCTGCGGCCAGGGAATGTGCAGGGGGACGCGCGCGGCCAGCGACAGTTCGGTGAGGATCAGGGCGGCGATCTGGCCGCTGCGGCCTTCGAGCGCGTATTCGATGGGCTCGGCGACCAGGCTGAGGATGAGTGCGCGCAGCAGGTCCGAGACTTCGATCACGCAGCAGTCGCGGCCCAGGGTCGAGGCGGCGTCGGCGTTCAGGTACAGGGTGCGCATGGACACATCCCCCAGCATGGCCACGGCATGCTCGATGCCGGGCGGCACCCACAGGGCGCGCCGCGAGGGCAACGCCCAGACGCCTTGCGCGGTGCTCACGCGCATGCTGCCCGCGACGGCGTAGATCAGCTGGCCGCGGGCGTGGGTGTGCGGCCCGGTGTTCGAGCCGTCGCTGAACTCCTTGGCCATGGCGGTGACGCGCCGCGGCACGTGCTGGTAGTCGTCGACGTTGATGCTGCGCCAGGGGGAGGAGGCGGGCGGAGAGGCAGTCATGCCGCTAGTGTCACTTTTTCGATGAAAATTGTCACTTACCCTATTTTAAGCCTGGCTACACTATGGCCAGGAGACACTACAACCCAAAATCCCGAGCCACGACGATGAGTACCGTATTACAGACCACCGCCCCGAGCGTCGCGCCCGAGCAGCCCGCCGCCAATTCCACCGCCTTCAAGGTGCTGGGCACCATCAGCGCGGCGCATATGGCCAACGACATGATCCAGTCGATCCTGTTGGCCATCTATCCCATGCTCAAGGCCAATTTCTCGCTGAGCTTCGCGCAGATCGGCCTGCTGACGCTGGTCTACCAGTTCGCGGCGTCGCTGCTGCAGCCGTGGATCGGCCTTTATACCGACAAGAAGCCGATGCCTTATTCCCTGCCGGTGGGCATGGGCTTCACCTTGCTGGGCCTGCTGATGCTGTCGGTGGCGCCTTCGTACGCCTTCCTGCTGCTGGCTGCGGCGCTGGTGGGCACGGGCTCGTCGGTGTTCCATCCCGAGTCGTCGCGCGTGGCGCGCATGGCGTCGGGCGGCCGGCATGGCCTGGCGCAGTCGCTGTTCCAGGTGGGCGGCAATCTGGGGTCGGCGCTGGGGCCGCTCCTGGCGGCGCTGGTGATCATTCCGCACGGGCAGCGCAGCGTGGCCTGGTTTTCGCTGGTGGCGCTGGTGGGCATCGTGCTGCTGACGCAGATCGGCCGCTGGTATAGCGCGAACCGCTGGCGCCTCAAGCCCAAGGCCCGCAAGGCCGGCGGCGCGGCCGAGCTGTCGCGCGCCCGGGTGGGGATGACGCTGGCGGTGCTGGGCATGCTGGTGTTCTCCAAGTATTTCTACCTGTCCAGCCTCAACAGCTATTTCACGTTCTACCTGATCGACAAGTTCGGACTGCCGGTGCGGTCGGCGCAGTTGTTCCTGTTCTTGTTCCTGGCGTCGGTGGCGGTGGGGACGCTGATCGGCGGGCCGGTGGGCGACAAGATCGGCCGCAAGGCGGTGATCTGGACCTCGATCCTGGGCGTGGCGCCGTTCACGCTGCTGCTGCCGCACGCGAATCTGTTCTGGACGGGCGTGCTGGTGATGGTCATCGGCCTGGTGCTGGCGTCGGCGTTCTCGGCGATCCTGGTGTATGCGCAGGAGCTGGTGCCGGGGAAGGTGGGATTGGTCGCGGGGCTGTTCTTCGGCTTTGCCTTCGGAATGGGAGGCGTGGGGGCCGCGCTGCTGGGCAGGTTGGCGGATGCGACGAGCATCGAGTTTGTTTATCAGGTTTGCGCGTTCCTGCCCTTGCTGGGGTTACTGACGGTGTTCTTGCCGGATATCGAAGGGAAGAAGGCCAAGGTTGCGGTTGCTTGAGTTGGTTCGTTCGTTTTTGATGTGTCTGTTCGTGGTTCTTGAGGCGTCCGTCGCGGGGTGGGAAGCCCTTGGGCGCTTCACTGAGCCGGTCGGGCGCCCAGCGCGCCCGACACCGCATCGGCACGCTCGTCCGCGCCTGCGCGCTCCCTTCGCGTCCGCCTCGCTCGGCTCAGAGGCGCGCCCAAGGGCTTCCCACCCCGCGACGGACTCATGGATCGGAATGATCAAGGCCGTCGGGGCGAGTGGGGTTCTTGCGCTTTGTGGTCCCGGCTGGGGTGGGTGGGGAGATCTTGACGCGCTGGTTAAATGGGGCTGCCCAGCGCAGCCCCATTTAACGTCGGGTCTGGGCATGCGTAGGGTGTTGTGAGGCGTGGATTGGTGTGTATGCCCGCCGCCATTGCATACAACGGGTGCTGCAAGGGCATCAGCCAAACCTGTGTCAGCGGTCGTTGTCTGCTACGGTGGCGAGTCAGACACTGGCCTATGCCATACCATCAACCGCTGCATGCAACGGTCCGAGACAAACCGGGCTGCGCAGGGCAGCCCGGTTTGGCGAGCGAACCAAGATTTTCCTCCCACCCCCAGCCTTGGCCCACGAAGCGCCAAGCACCCAACACGTCCCCAGCAATGCTGGGAACACAAACTACTGCAGTCAGTCGGGG
>DASWPO010000233.1:0-7214 GCA_036404015.1 Bordetella sp.
CGGCGGAACCAGGCGGCGACGGCGGGATGGAAATCGGCCAGCGCGTCGGCGCTGGCCTGCGGGGCGGTCATGCCTACTTATATTGGGGCGGCCGCGTCGAAGTCAATCGGGTTGCGCTGTATTGCGCATACGTTCAGGACGCCGCGATGGCGCTCGGCAGGCCGCGGCCATGGCACCGGCGATGCGCAACGTGGCGGCATGCGCATCTAGTTGATCAAAACGGCCGGAATATGGATGAGATGCAGGACTTTCAGGGTTACCGATCCCAGCAGCAGGCTTTCCACGGCCCCCAAGCCACGCGATCCCATGACGATGTGATCGCATTGATGCTCTGTGGCGTAGGCTGCGATCGAGTCGGCCACGCTGCCGATGCGATGGGCCGCCAGGTACGTGACTCCCGCCTTGTCCATGGCCGCTTTCGCCTCGGCGAGGGCCGCGCCGGCCTCGACTTCGTAATACTCCTGGATCGTTTCCTGGCCGATGAAGGTCGGCACGATTCCTGAAGCCATAAGAGGCTGGACGTTCAGCAGATGAACAGTGCAGGGGCCATGTTCTCGAACATAGTCGATCACGTAGTGCACAGCGCGCAGGGAGTTGGCCGAGCCATCTACGGGGATAAGTATGTTTTTCACGTTGTCTCCAGGAAATCGGACGCCTTCGGCAAAATAGCCGTTCGGCGGGCATATCGCCAATTATGGCGACGTCACCATCGTTTTAATTGATGCCGATCAATCCCGGCTCTTTTTTTTGGATGCCCCTGACCAGGAAGACAAGACCTCACCGTCCCCCAATCCGATTTATCTTACTTTACATAATATACATTATGCGCATTTCAAGCCGACTTGTTCGAACCCAGCGGATCGGCCTTATTGAGGCAGCGGATATTCAACCTCGTGCTCTTCGCCATTGCGTCCGGGAAAACGGTCGAACAGCGCCCGCACCAGATACGGCATGCTGTGCAGCAGCCCGTCCCGGTCGCTCAGGGTAAAGGCCAAGGACCGGTACACCTCGGCCCCGCCACGGGAAGCATCGCGGATCTGCAGGTTCAGCCAATTGCGATAGCGCACCACTGGCACGTCCACCCAATCCGGCCCCCAGTAAGGCCTGCCCCACCAGCGCGACCGGTAGAACCCGCCATCGAAATCGGGATCGTAGGGCTGGCGCACGATGGTCTGCACCGGCTGGACGCCGTATTGGTAATCGACGGTGAAACGCGCCACCTGGCCCGGCTTTGCCTCGACCACCCCGATCGAGCCCAGGCCCGCCCGCACGACGTCGCGGTACGCCTGGAACTCGAGGTTGCTGGCCTGCTCGGACGGCACCGGCGCGAAGGCATAAGCCTGGCCCGCGGCATCGGCGGGCCATTGCTGGAACGAGGTCACGTGCGCCGATATCCTCGGCGCGGCGCAGCCACCCAGCATGGCGAGCCCGCCCGCGACACAGCCCGCGGCCAGGCCGCGCGCAACAATGCGGACCAGCAGGCTGGGATCGACTCGCCGCACCAGGGCAGATAAGAAAACCGGCATAGACCTCGGCGCCTGGGGCGCCCCTTCTGCAAAACTTATGGGATTATTTCAATACCTGCATGAGATAGTAATGAGAATTATTGTTAACATCAAACCCTAACTTGTTGCACTGAAATTTTCTCCCCGCTTCGTCCCACGCCGCCATGTCCCGCCGCCGCCCTTCCGAACACGGCTGGCTCGCCTATTATCGCGAGCTGATCGGCACATGGGCCAAAGGCAACTCGCTGCGCCATGATGCCGAGGACGCGGCGCACGACGCCGTGGCCAATATGCTCGGCCAGAAGCAGGCGGCGGTGCTCGACCAGAAGGCCTACCTGTACCGGGCCTCGCGCAACCGGCTGATCAACGAAGTCCGGCGGCAGACCCGCCGCGAAATGCTGTCCCTGGAAGACCTGGCGGACGGGGATCATCCCCTGGCCGACCCGGACGCCCTCTTGCACACTCGCGAACTGGTGCAGGCGCTGGAACGCGCCCTGGAACGCCTGCCCCTGAAGAAGCGCCAAGCCTATATCTACCATCGCCTGGAAGGATATACCCAAGCCGAGATCGCTGGGAAAATGGGCGTCGCGCTCAACACGGTCGAGCGGTACATCATGGACGCCACCCGGGAAATTCGTGAACAGTTACAAAACTTCTGCCCGAAATGATCAGGGATCCAGGCCGCTGCGGTGTCTTTATGATGAGAAGGCGTGAATTGGCCTGGCCTGGACATGCGGGCCATGCCGAAGCCCGCCCTTGCCCCCTATGCCAGCCTGCGCTGGCGACTGCCTGATGACTGCTTCCATCGACCCGGATACGCTGCAAGACCCTCGCGACGCGGCCGCCTATTGGTTCGCCCGGGAGCGCTCGGGGCACATGGACGAGGCCGAACGCCAGGACTTCGAGAACTGGCGCTGCGCCGACCCCGAGCATGATCTCGAATACCGGAGGGCCAAGGGCATCTGGCATGCCACCCTGCTGATCCCGCAGGAGCGGCTGCGCACGCTGGCACGCGAACCCCAGCGGACGGGCGCAGCGCTGTACTTGCCGCGCCGCCGGCTGGTGTTTGGCCTGGGCGCGGCGTGCGCCGCCGCCGTGGCGGCAGCGGTGGCCCTGCCCGAGCTGGACTCGCCCACCTACTCGGACCGGTTCGCCACCGGACATGGCGAACGGCGCCAGGTTGCGCTGCCGGACGACTCCCTCATCGACCTGAACACGGACACCTCGCTGGCGGTGCACTTCTACGCCGGGCGGCGCGTCGTCGAACTGGCCGCGGGCGAAGCCGCTTTCAGCGTGGCCCGCAACGCGGACCGCCCCTTCTCTGTGCACGCGGGCGACACCGTCGTGCGCGTCACGGGGACGCGCTTCGACGTGCGGCGCGATGGCAAGGAGGTATTGGTTGCCGTCGAATCCGGCTCTGTCGAAGTCAAGCGCGGTCCCTGGTGGCGCCGCAGCACCGCCCAGCTCGGCGCCGGACAGACGGCCCAGACCCGCACCCAGGGACTTGCCACGACGAGCCAGGCGGATGTCGAGTCGCTGTTGGCTTGGCGGCACGGGCGGCTGGTCTTCCAGGACACGCCGCTGTCCCAGGCCATCGCCGAGATCAACCGCTACGCGCCCCATGCCATCCAGCTGAACGACGCCGCGCTGGCCCGGGTGCGCATCGCCGGGGTCTTCAGCACCGACGACACTCAGCCCTTCCTCGACCTGCTGCCGACCATCGCGCCGGTGCGAGTGCTGCGCCTGCCCGACGGAACACCCGTCGTCGCCCGGCGCTAGGCAGACCTCTGATTTGCGTGGACGCAAGGCACCTCTGGGTGTCTTTTTGCGCTGCGGCCGCCATCCCAAATGAAAATACATCTTGTTTCAAACAAATCGGCAGATTTCATCAGGTATTGGGAGAGCTGCGGTGTCTGTTTTATGAGGAAGGCTGCTTTTGCCAGGCAAGACGGCCTCCGCAGAACCTTTGGCCTAAGGGTGGTGGCGCGTGAGCGCCTTGGTGAATTACCTGGAAAACTGTCCCGTGGATCGTCGCATTCCCCACAGCACGGCACGCCGTCGCGCGCTGCCGCACTCTCCCGCGTTCTCGAACGGCCTGACCGCCCTGGCGGTGTCGCTACTGCTGGCATTCGGTCTGCCTTCGCCGTCCGCCCAGGCCCAGGAAGCCCCCGTGCAGGTCAGCATCGCCGCGCAGCCGCTGGGCAGCGCGCTGGTGCTGCTCGCCAACCAATACGCGCTGGAGCTGGCCTACTCCCCGGCCACCGTGGCGGGGCTGAACGCGCCCGCCGTGTCGGGCCAGCTGACGGCAGACCAGGCATTGCAGCAGTTGCTGGCAGGCACGGGCATCGAATTCAAGCGCAGCGGCAAGAACGTGTCGCTGTCGAAACCCGGGCAATCGCCCGTGGAGCAACTGCCTGCGATCTCCGTGGTGGGCAATGCGCTGGAACGCGCCTGGGGGCCGGTCGACGGCTATGCCGCCCAGCGCAGCGCCTCGGCGACCAAGACCGACACGCCGCTGCTGGAAACCCCTCAATCCATTTCCGTGATAAGCCGCGCCCAGGTGCAGGCGCAAAACGTCCAGAACCTGGTGCAAGCCGCGCAATACACCCCGGGCGTGCAAACGAGCATCGACCCCGTGGACAACCGTTTCGATTCGCTGCGCATCCGGGGGTTTGCACCCACGATATTCCTGGACGGGATGCCCTTGCCCTCGGGTTCGACCGGCTATGGCGAGCCCAAGGTCGACCCCTACATCCTCGAACGCATCGAGATCCTGCGCGGCCCCTCCTCCGCGCTGTACGGCGCCGTGCCTCCCGGCGGCCTGGTCAACCTCGTCAGCCTGCGGCCGCCCGAGACGCCGGTGCACTCGGTGCAGTTGCAAGCCAACACCTACGGCCGAGCGGAAACCGCCTTCGATTTCGGCGGCCCGGTGGACGACGACGGCAAACTGTCCTACCGGCTGACCGGACTGGGCTATGGCGGCGGCACGCAAATCGACCACACCAAAGAAAGCCGCGCGCTGATCGCCCCGTCGCTTACCCTGCGCCCCGACGCCGACACCACCCTGACCCTGCTGGGCGAATACCAGCGCGACAACAGCGGCGTGCAGATCCAGTTCCTGCCGGCCTACGGAACCCTGCTGAACAATCCCAACGGCACAGTCCCTTACGGCAAGAACGTCGGCGAGCCGGATTACGACCATTACTCGCGCACCCAGGCCTGGGCTGGCTACGATTTCGAGCATCGGTTCAACGATACGACCAAGGTTCGCCAGAAGCTTCGCTATGTCGACATAGACACCGACGTCCGCGCGATCATCGGCGCCGGCCTGCAGCCGGACATGCGCACGCTCAACCGCCAGAACTTCCACGTGCCCGAAGCCACCCAGTCCTTGATGATGGACAACGATCTCGAGTTCAACTTCAAGACCGGCCAGGTAGCGCATACGGCGCTGCTGGGGCTGGACTATCACTGGGCCTCCAGCGATACCCAGCAAGGGTTCGGCAGCGCGCCTGCCATCGATCTTTTCAACACGCGCTACGGCGCCCCGGTCGCCACGCCGGCGAGTTCATCCAGCAGTTCGCAGAACCAGAACCAGCTGGGCCTCTACCTGCAGGACCAACTGGCCTATGAGCACTGGCGCCTGACGCTCAGCGGCCGCCATGACTGGGTCGACACCCGCACGACCAACCGCATCGCCAACACCTCCCAGAGCCAGGAAGAAGGCGCCTTCTCGGGGCGCGCCGGCCTCAACTACGTGTTCGATTCCGGCATCTCGCCTTATGTCGCCTACTCGCGCTCTTTCCAGCCCGTCATCGGCACCGCCTTCGACAGCACGCCGTTCAATGCCACGAGCGGCCAGCAGTACGAAGCCGGCGTGAAGTACCAGCCGCCTGGCCGGGACATTTCGATGACCGCCGCGGCCTTCACGCTGACGCAAGAGAATGCCTTGACGGTCGATACCGAGCATCCGCTATTCCAGACGCAGGCGGGCCAGGTCCGGTCGCGCGGCATCGAGCTGCAGGCGATCGGCAAGATAACGCCCGATGTCAACCTGGTGGCAGCCTATACCTATACCAATGCCAGCGTCACGAAAAGCAATGGCACCGACCTGGGCAAGCAGGTCATCGCCACGCCGCGGCACCAGGCCTCGCTGTGGGTCGACTACACGGTTCCGGGCGGCGCCCTGCGCACGCTCAGCCTCGGCGCCGGCATGCATTATTTTGGCCGCAGCTACGGCAACGCCGCCAATACCATCGGCATCCCGTCCAACACGCTGGTCGACCTGGCGATAAGCTACGACCTGGGCGCGTTGAATGCCCGATTGAAGGGGGCCCGCGTCTCGCTGGCGGTGAACAACCTGTTCGACAGGCGCTACGTCGCGACCTGCGCCAGCCTGAGCCAGTGCTATTACGGCACCAGCCGCGTGGCCATGGCGACGCTGCGCTACGACTGGTAGGCGCCGATGCGCTGGCGCATGCCATGGGGAAGTTTCAAGGCCTGGTACGGCGTCCATCGCTGGACCAGCCTGGCCTGCACCCTCTCTTTGCTGCTGCTCTGCCTGACGGGCGCGCCCCTCGTGCTCAAGGAGGAGATCGGCGTCTGGTCCGGCAGCACGGTGGAGCCGCCCGACATGCCAGGCGTGACCACGCGGGTAAGCATCGATGGCCTGATCGCCGATGCGCGGCGACGGCGGCCGGGCGACGAAGTCCGCTATGTCTCGCAAAGCGACGACGCGCCCGCGTGGTTCGTGGCCATGGGCCGCACCGCGGACGCCGCCGAGGCCACGGCGGTCTACAAGTACGATGCCCGCACGGGCGCCATGATCCATGATGTCACGCAAGGCGGCAAGGTCATGCGCGCGATCCGCAGCCTGCACGTCGACCTGTTCGCGGGCTTGCCCGGCACGCTGTTCATCGGCCTGATGGGGCTCATGTTCGTCGCCTCGACCCTGTCCGGCTTGATGGTGTATCGCTTTCATTGGCAAGCGGTGCCTTTCGGCACGATCCGCAGGAACAAGTCCGCGCGCCTATTCTGGCTGGACTGGCACAACCTGCTGGGCATGATGACCCTGGCATGGCTGATTCTGGTGGGCGTCACGGGCGTCATCAATACGCTGGCCTTGCCGCTGCTGGGCTATTGGCAAGCGCATGAGCTGCCCGCCATGACGCAAGCATGGCGAGGGCCGGCCGCGGCCATCGACAGCGGCTCGGCGCAACGAGCGATGGAGGCGGCGCGGGCCGCCATGCCAGGCATGGAAGTCGATTTCCTCGGCATGCCCGGCAGCCGTTTCGCCACGCCGCGCCATTACATGGTTTTCATGCACGGCGACACGTTCTGGACCTCGCGCATACTGCAACCGGTGATGGTGCAAGCCGACAATGCAGAAGTCGTCTCGACCAGGGCGCTGCCCTGGTACCTGGTGGCGCTACTCGTCTGCCAGCCGCTGCATTTCGGCGATTTCGGCGGCATGCCGCTCAAGATCCTGTGGATCTGCCTGGACCTGGGAACCATCGGGCTGCTGCTTAGCGGCCTGTACCTATGGCGCAGGCGCAAGGCCAAGGCTTGACCTGCCCTGCCTAGGGCTGCCCTTCGAACTCCTGGGCCCCGGCGAAAGACGGCATCCACGGGAATCTGCGCTGGGTCCAGATCTGCCGCGCGGGCGTGCCCAGTTCGTAGCGCTGCTTCAATGCGCCCACGCGCAGCGAA
>DASWPO010000234.1:0-7334 GCA_036404015.1 Bordetella sp.
CGCTCAACGCGACGCCGCGTCGGCCGTCAGCACGCCGGCCTGCATGCTGGCCGCATGCCCCTGGCTGAAGCGCACCGCCAGCGCGCAAACGGCCGAGGCAATGACGAAGCTGCCCAGCCAGATAATGGTCTGCTGGATATCGCCCACGCCCTTGAGCACGAAGCCGGCGGCGACCGCGCCCACATTGCCGCCCGCGCCCACGATGCCCGCCACGCCACCCAGGGCCTTGCGGTCGATGAAGGGCACGAGCGCATACGTCGCGCCGCAGGCCATGTGCGTGAACAGGCCGAAGACGGCCATGGCCACGATGGCCAGCGCCGCGCTCTCTTCATGCGAGAACCACAGCAGCCCCAGCCCTTCGCCCACCATCATCACGGCCAGCAGCACCGGGCGCGCGCCCAGCCCGCGGCGCCGCGCCAGCTTGTCGGACACCCAGCCGCCCAGCGCCCGCGCAAACAGCGCCAGCAGGCCGAAGACGCCCACGGCCAGGCCCGCGCCTTCGAGCGTCAGGTGGAAGTGATTCACGTAATACATCGCGGCGATGTTGTGGATGAAGAGCTCCAGGCCGAAGCACGCGCCGTACGTGACGAAGAGCATCCACACGCGGTAGTTGGCGCCGGCCGCGACGAAGCTCGCCCAGCCGCCCTTCTTGCCGCCCTCGACCTGCACGCCCTGGCGGCGCAGTTCGAGGTAATCGCCCTGCGGGCAGTCCTGCCCCCAGCGCCAGTAGGCCGCGGCCATCAGCAGCATGGCGATGCCCGGCACGACGAGCGCCGCGCGCCAGGCCGACGAATCCTGCAGGCCAAACCACAGCGCGGCGGCGAAGAGCATCGGCATCACGGCCTGCGCCACGCCGCCGCCCGCATTGCCCCAGCCCGCGCTGGCCGCGTTGGCCGTGCCCACCACATTGGGCGCGAACATCACCGAGGTGTGGTACTGCGTGATCACGAAGCTCGCGCCGATGGCGCCGATGCCCAGCCGGCACAGCAGCACCGTGGTGTAGTCGTAGGCAAACGGCAGCGCGAACACGGGAATGGCGCCCAGGATCATCAGCCAGGTATAGACGCGGCGCGGGCCGTAGCGGTCGCACAGCGGGCCGACGATGAGCCGCACCAGGATGGTGGCCGCCACCGCGGCGATATTGATGTCGGCCACCTGCCCGGCGGTCAGGCCGAACTCCTTGCTGATCACCGGCATCAGCGGCGCGGCGCTGAACCAGGCGAAGAAGCAGACGAAGAACGCCAGCCAGGTCAGGTGGAAGATGCGCATCGGCACGGTGCGCAGGCTGAACAAATCGATGCGGGTCGCTTTGTCGGACATGATCTTTCCTCGGCACAAAATGAAAACGGCGCCCTGCGCATGCGGTCGCGAAACCGGATGCGCAGGGCGCCGTTGCCCTGGGAGCCTGTTGCCAGGCCATTCGAAAATTCGAAATTTGGAGACCCGCGGTATGGCAGCGGATCCATCCAGGACCATGCAAATCTTGTGCCAAGGTCGGCCAAACGGCCGCCAAGTCGTCTATCTTTTTGAAATCAAAAAGAAAATAGCCGCTCCCCGTTGTCAAAAGCGCGGAACTGCGGTGTGCTGCGGCGCACCTATTCAGTGCCAGCAGGCACAGATTCCGTGCGTCGACCGCTGAATCCGTCCTCCTAGCCCCGGCAGCACGACATCAATTCCGCGACCCTGCCGTCCAGAGAACGCCCGCCCAATATATCGAGCACCTGCCCGACACCTCCGCTCCCCAATGCAGGCGCCGCGATGGCGCGGAACTTCGCCGCGACCCGCTTCGATTGCTCCGCCTTGTCGGCCATGGGAGTCCCGCAGTCATGCGACTTGACCAGGCGCCTGCCATCGTCCTGCACGATGGCGACGGTGGCCTCGCTCAATCCCATCTCCGGCACCAGTTCGACCCGGACGCGCTCCATCAAAGCCCGGACCTCGGGATCGCTGACCCTGCCCCAGGTGCCCAGGTCGCTGGTATCGATGCCGAGCATGGCGAAGGCCGCCGTGGCCCGGAGGCTGAATTTCGCTTCGAGCGCGGTGCCGGGCTGCTGGAGATTGCAGATGCTGCACCCCTCCCCCGCCACCACGTCGATACGAGCGACGGACTGCGCGGCCAGGGCATGTTCCCGGCGCAGCGCGACGACGGCTTCGATCGTCGAATGCGTGCTGTAGCACGCGGCGTGGAACTTGAACAAATTATTCAGGAGATGAAAGCCGCCGCGCGGCGCGGACAGCGCCTGGTCGGCATGGAAATCCGCGCCATGGACCTGGACGAATCCCTGGGGACATTCAAGCGCATCCATGCGGCTCGTGAACCCCTTGCCGGCCAGCAGCACCGCCCGCAGTCCCGACTGGGACGCAAGACCGGCATGCAGCGGCTTGGCCATGCTGCCGAACATCACCTTCAGGCCGGCGGCCTGGGTCGCCGCCACCCCGACCGCATGGCAGGCCTGCTCGACCGGCAAGGCAAGCAGCCTCGCGCAAGCCATTGCCGCGGCCAGGCAACCGATGGTCGCCGTCGCGTGAAAGCCGTTCGCGTAATGCGCCGGCTCGACGAGCTTGCCCATGCTGCAGGCAAACTCGTAGCCGGCGGCAAAAGCGACGAGGAGGTCCGCCACCCGCACGTCCCGGTATTCGGCCAGGGCGACGAGCGCCGGGAATATCGCGGCGGACATGTGGCCGGGAACGGACAGGTTGACGTCGTCGTAGTCCAGGGCGTGGGAGGTCGTGCCGTTGACCAGGGCGGCCTGCTGCAGGCTGCCTCGCCATCGCCGCCCGAGCAGGGTGGCCTGGGCGTGGCCGCCCTCTTCGCGCGCCACCTCCGCGACGATGCGGCCCGCGGGCTCGTCGAGCGCCGCGAACGAACAGCCCAGCCAATCGATCAGGCAGTCCAGGCCGACCCTGCGCACGTCATCGGGAAGCCCCGGCAGGCTCCTGCGCAAGCCCTGTTCCACGAGATGCCGCGTCAGTCCCTGCGTCGCTTGCTTTTCCATGGGACGGCCTATTCCTGTTCCAGGTTGATGCCCGCCGCCTTCAGGCGCACGCCCAGTTGCTCGATGCTCGTCTTCAGCAAGTCACGGAGTTCCTTGGGCGTCGAATAGGTCGCGACATTGCCCTGGGCATACATTTTCTTCTGGTACTCGGGGTCCTGCGCCATGACCTTGAGCGCGCCGTTGAGCTTGTCGACGACGTTCTGCGGCGTTCCCTTGGGCGCGAACAGGGCATACCAGATCGGGAAGACCATGTCGGGGTAGCCCTGCTCGGCCAGGGTGGGCACCTTGTCCAGGAAGGGCAGGCGCTTGGCCGAGGTCACCGCCAGCGGGACCAGGCTCCCATTATTGACGGAGGCCGTCACGGCATCGGAATACCCGGGCGCGGAAAGGGTCACGACGCCCGCCATCGTGTCGGCCATGGCGGGCGCGGCGCCCTTGTAGGGCACGTGCAGCAGCTTGATCCCGGCGCGGTTCGAGAAAAACGCCAGCGGCAGGTGGGTCGTGCCGCCCACGCCCGCCGAGCCATAGCTGATCGCATCGGGTTTTTTCTTTGCCGCCGCCACCAGATCGGCGATGCTCTTGATGCCGGACTTCGGATTGGCGACGATCACATGGGCCGATTCCGCGACGGTGCCGATCGGCACGAAGTCGTTGGGATCGAAGGGCAGCGGATTCTTGGCCGAGCGCGTGAACGGAAAAATCGCCATCGAATTCACCGCGAACAGCAGCGTATAGCCGTCGGGCTTGGCCCGGCTCGCATAGTCCGAACCGAGTTCGCCGCCGGCGCCCGTCATGGGCATGACCACCACGCTCTGGTCCAGCTGCGTGGACAGGTATTGCGCCATCACCCGCGATGCGATATCGGTAGGGCCGCCCGCCGCGTAGGGCTGGATGAGCTGGATGGGATGGTCCGGATAGGCGGCGGATGCGGAAAAGCCGGCCACGGCCATGGCGGTGGCGCAGGCCATGCGCTGCAATGCTCGGTGAGCAGAAAACGTGATCACAATGTTGTCTCCACTTATAGGTCGTCAGTGAGTCCATCGAGGGACCCAGCGCTTTTAACGGCAAATCGATTTTTTATATTTGGCCGGCGGCATGCTCCCCGGCCTTGCGGCCAAACACCGCGCCGCGCAGCACGGACGTCGCCCCGGCATACCGGCCGTAATACAGGCCGACGGTTTCTCCCGCCGCATAGAGGCCCGGCAGGATGCACCCTTCGTTCTTGACGACCTGCGCATTCGCGTTGACCTTCAGCCCGCCCAGCGTGAAGGTGTTCGCGGAGATGATGGGGTAGGCATGGAACGGCCCCGTATCCAGGGGCACGGCGTAATTGGATTTCGGCGGCGCCAGCCCCGCGGTCGAGACGCCATCCAGGATTTGCGGATTGAACGTGCCGCTCGTGCAGGCCTGGTTGTATTCGTCCACCGTGCGCTGGGCGGCCTCGCCGTCGAAGCCGAGCTTGGCGCCCAGCGACTTGATGTCCGGCGCGGTCTCGGGCGGGACATCGCTGCGCACGCAGCGTTTCCAGTTATTGATGCGGTTGATCTTGTCGTCGAGGATGCAGTAGGCAATGCCCTTTTTCTGCTCGGCGATCAGCCGGATCGTCTCTTCGTAATGCGCGTCGATGGAGCCGGGCGACTCATTGATGAAGCGCTTGCCGTCGCGGTTGACCAGGACCCCGTACGGATACACCATGACCAGGGCTTCCGAGGCGCTCGAACGCGGATCGACCGGCTGCCCGTGGTATTCGGCGTAGTCGCCGGCGGGCGCGGCGCCGATATCGAGCGCCATCTTGATGCCTTCGCCCCGGTTGTAGTAACCGCCCTGGGCGACGGGACGCAGGTACCGGCCCTTGGGGCCGATATAGCGGACGACCATCTCCAGGTTGCCCTGGAAGCCGCCGCTGGCAAGAATGACGGACTTGCAGCCGAATCGATGCGGCACGTTGCCGGTGTCGGTGGCCATCAGGCCGCATACCGCCCCGCTGTCCGACTGGACCAGGTCGAAGGCCGTCATTTCATAGAAGAACCGCACGCCGGCCTTTTCCGCGCAGGCGGTCATGGTCTCCACCAACTGCAGGCCGCCGCCGTTGATGGCGATGCGCGGCGACGGACGAGGCGTCAGGCCGTAGAAACCGGCCTCGCCGAAGGTGACGCCATGCTGCTTGAGCCACGCGATGGCTTCCGGCGCCGCGTCCATGAAAAACGAGATCAGCTCCGGATCGGTGAACGGCAGGGCGCGAACCAGCGCCGGCCAGTTTTCGTAATCGCGCACGGTGGCTTCGACGAAATCCGGCTGGATGTAATAGCCGCTGTTGTCCAGGAGCAGCGTCCCGAAATCGGGCGACAGCTCCGTCTCGCTCTTCATCCGCAGATAAGCCTCGGTATAGCGGGTGTTGCCGCCCCGCTCCTCGTACCGGGACCGTTCGAGAACGGCAACCTTGGCGCCCGCATCGGCGGCGGCGACCGCCGCGCTCAAGCCGGCCACGCCGCATCCCACCACCACCACGTCGAAATGCTTGTCGTCATGCAAAACCATTGATGTTCCTTGCGAATGAGGTTGTCTACCCACCTGCTCGATATGCTTGATGTTCTGGACTGCCCGTTTGAGCGTCCCGCAAGTCTTGAGGATTTCGATCTGTCTCTCAATCGATATTTTTGTCGCCATGCATGAGTCGCGCTTATGCAAAGCACGCATGAATATCGTGTTGTGCCGCGCACAACCCTGTGTATAGTTTTCTACACATGCCCTGCACAAATAGAAGAGGAGACTGAAATGGAAGAGGCATACATGGCGCTCGGCCAGCTGGTGGCCCAGGCGAACCTGGGCGCCATCGCGGCGCCCGCCAGGCAGGCGATCGACCAGGGCATCCGGGTGTCGCTGCTGTGCACGCTGTTCGGCATCGAACGCGAGCGATGGGTATGGCCCTTCCAGGAACGGCGCAACGCCCAAGGCCGCCAAGGGCCGGCGGACATGCTGGCCGGCCTGCTGGCGCCCCTGGGCGGCATCGGCTACCTGGGCACGCTGGGCGGGGCTTCCGACCTCGACCCCATGGATCCCGGGCCATCCCATACCGTGCTGCCGGCCACGCTGGCCGCCTGCACGGCCTGCACCCTGGTCGACGCAACCGGCACGCCCGCCGCCGGCGACGACGATCACGTGGGCTCGGCCGTCCTGGCGGGAGTGGAAGCCGCATGGCGCTTCAGAAGCGCCATCACCGGCGCGCGGCCCGGGCTGGGCTTTCACAGCCCCGGCGTCTTCGGCACCCTGGCCGCCGCCGCGAGCGGCGCCCGCGCATTGCGCCTGGATCCGCAGGCATGCCTAAACGCCCTGGCCATCGCCTTGACGCGCGTGGCCGGCCTGGGGATCAACAGCGCCGCCTCGATGATAGGCATGACGCATTTCGGCTGGGGCGCATCGCACGGACTCGAAGCGGCGCTGCTGGCCTCGCAAGGCTGGACGGCTTCGCATGATTTCCAGCGCGGCCTGGCCACGCTTTACGACGCAGACCGCGTAGCCATCGAACGGCTTGACTCGGCGGGCCCGCTGGCTGCCGCCGCCCTGGTCTTCAAGCGCTATCCCTGCAATATCTACCTCAACCTACTGGTCGAGATGCTCGAAGAGATCGAAGAAAAGCCGGTGGACCGGATCGACATCACCCTGCCGTGGGTGCCGCATCTCGACTGCCCCGCCCCCCGGGACTTGCGCCAGGCGCGCAACAGCGCGCAAGCCGTCGCCGCCATCGCGGGCAGCGGCAGCGCCTCGTACGCCGCGTTCTCCGGCCCGCCGGGCCCCTGGGTGCCGACGCCCGAGGCGGGGCGGCTGCTGCCGAATGTGCGCCTGCACATGGACAAGGCCGCGCCCACCGGCCTGCGCGATGCCCGCGTCGCCGTGCAAGCGTCGCGCGGCGGCTCGGTCATCCTCGAGCGTGAAAGATCCATGCGGGAAATGGGCGGCTGGGGCATCGAACATGCCCGCAAGCTCATGGGCTCGCCGGACCCCCACGGCAGCATTGCCGCCCTGTACGAGGGTTCCTACATGCAAGGTTTCGCCCACCTGGCCCAGCGCCGCCATGCCGCCGCGGCGGCATAGGACGCAAGGCTTCAGGCGGGGACCGGTCCCGCGCCGGAGGCGAGTTCGTCGAGCAGCCATGCCCGGAACAGTTCCAGCGCCGGATCCCCGCAATGCCGCGGCGAGCTCATGAGGTAATACACCCGCTCGGACGCCACTTCGGGGGGAAAGATCTTCACCAGCGAACCGTTCTTCAGTTCCTCCTGGATCAGGAAGCTCTGCGCCAGGGCGACGCCCAGGCCCTGCTGCGCGGCGCGGTAAGCCATG
>DASWPO010000235.1:0-1965 GCA_036404015.1 Bordetella sp.
GGCTGCAGGCCGGCTTGCTGCCAGGCCGCGGCGTCGGCCAGCGAGACCTGCAGGCCGGTGGTTTCGTCAGGCGTGAGATCGAGCAAGGGCACCAGCACTTGCAGCGGCGTCCCCGGCGCCGACACCACGCGGGCATGCCCCAGGCGGGCGGCTTGCGCGGTGCCCGCGGCGGCGGTTACGCCGATGGCGGCGGCCAGCGCCCAGGCCAGGGCGGTCTTGCGAGACAGGCTGCGAGGAGAACAATGATGCATATCGCGGTCATACCCGATCATGAGCGAATGTTCCAAATGCCAAAAAGTCAGCTTGAAAGTGTAGACGTATCAGTAATCCGGCACAAATAAAGCGGGGTACCCAACGGTACCCCTTGGTAAGCAAAAACCGAATCCGCTGGATCAGGCTTCGGCCAGCGCGATGCGCAGCATGCGGCGCAGCGGTTCGGCGGCGCCCCACAGCAACTGGTCGCCCACGGTGAAGGCGCCCAGGTATTGCGGGCCCATGGAAAGCTTGCGCAGGCGGCCCACCGGGATGTCGAGCGTGCCGGTGACGGCGACGGGCGTCAGCGCCTTGACGGTGTCTTCCTTGGTATTGGGGATGACCTTGGCCCACTGGGTGCCTTCGGCGAGGATGCCTTCGATTTCGTCGATCGGCAGGTCGCGCTCGAGCTTGATGGTGAGCGCCTGGCTGTGGCAGCGCATGGCGCCGATACGCACGCACAGGCCGTCGATGGGCGTGGCGGGCGTGCCGAAGGCGGTACCGCGGCCGAGGATCTTGTTGGTTTCGGCCTCGCCCTTCCATTCTTCGCGGGACATGCCGTTGCCGAGATCCTTGTCGATCCAGGGGATGAGGTTGCCGGCCAGGGGCACGCCGAACTGTTCTTGCGGCAAGCCGGCGTCTTTTTGCTTGGCAAGCACGCCGCGGTCGATGTCGAGGATGGCGGAAGCGGGGTTGTCGAGCAACGGCTTGACCGCGCCGTTGAGCAGGCCGAACTGGGTGAGCAGCTCGCGCATGTGCTGGGCGCCGCCGCCGGAAGCGGCCTGGTAGGTCATGGTGGTCATCCACTCGACCAGGTCGTTGTTGAAGAGGCCGGCCAGGCCCATGAGCATGCAGCTGACGGTGCAATTGCCGCCGATGAAGTTGCGCACGCCGCGCTTGAGCGCCGCGTCGATCACCGGGCGGTTGACGGGATCGAGCACGATGATGGCGTCGTCGGCCATGCGCAGGGTGCTGGCGGCGTCGATCCACAGGCCCTTCCAGCCGGCATTGCGCAGCTTGCCGTAGACGGCGGTGGTGTAGTCGCCGCCTTGGGCGGTGACGACGATGGGCAGTTTTTTGAGCGCTTCGATGTCGTAGGCGTTTTGCAGGGGGCCGGCGCCGTCGGCCCAGTCCGGCGCGGAACCGCCGGCATTGCTGGTGGAGAAGAACACGGGGTCGAGGTGGGCGAAGTCGTTTTCTTCGCGCATGCGCTGCATGAGCACGGAACCGACCATGCCGCGCCAGCCGACGAGGCCTACTGCTTGCTTCATTTGGAAGAACTCTTAAGGAAAAACAGGAAATGACTGATTTTCCCCAACTTTATCAGAAAGTTGGAGTTGTTGCGGCGCCGCAAACAGGGCCGGAAGTCCATCCGGCCCCGTGTGTTGCCTGCCGGACTCAGGCGCCCAGGGCCTTGAGGACGGCGTCGCCCATCTGGGCGGTGGACACCTTGGTGGTGCCGGGCTCGTAGATGTCCGCGGTGCGCAGGCCCTGGGCCAGCACCTTGCGCACGGCCGCCTCGATGCGGTCGGCCTGGGCGGCCTGGTCCAGCGAATAGCGCAGCAGCATGGCCGCCGACAGGATGGTGGCCAGCGGGTTGGCGATGCCCTGGCCCGCGATGTCCGGCGCCGAGCCGTGGCTGGGCTCGTACAGGCCCTGGGCCGACTCGTTGAGCGAGGCCGAGGGCAGCATGCCGATGGAACCCGTGAGCAT
>DASWPO010000236.1:0-17735 GCA_036404015.1 Bordetella sp.
GCCGGCGCACCGCCGCCAGTTCGTTGGGGAAGGTGGCGCCCACCACCAGGCCGCACTGCCCGCCGCGGTTCCATTTGTCGGCCACCAGGCCGGCCACGTGCAGGTACAGGGGCTGGCCGTCGGCCATCTTCAGGAACTGCAGGTCGGAGCCGCCGGGATTGGACGTGCGGCACAGCACGATCACGCCGCGGTCTTGCCAGGCCAGGTAGGGCTCGATCGAGTCCAGGCCCATGTAGGGGCTGACCGTGACGGCGTCGGCCGCATAGCGTTCGTAGGCCTCGCGCGCGTAGTTCTCGGCCGTGGAGCCGATGTCGCCGCGCTTGGCGTCGAGCACGATGGGCCGGGCGGGATGGGCGGTGCGGATGTGGCGGCACAGCGCCTCGAGCTGCTCTTCGGCGCGGTGCGCGGCGAAGTAGGCGATCTGCGGCTTGAAACTGCTGGCGTAGGGAGCCGTGGCGTCGACAATGCCGCGGCAGAACTGGAAAATGGCGTCGGGCTTGCCCTGCAGATCGGCGGGGAAGCGTTGCGGATCGGGGTCCAGGCCCACTTGCAGCAGCGAGCCGCTGGAGGTCCAGGCGTCTTGGAGTTTTTGCAGGAACGTCATCGGGCGAGAAAGTGGTGGCCGGCCAGATGGGGGTCGGCCTGCTAGTGCAGCTTGACGCGGGGCCGGGTGCGCCGCATCAGCAGGCGGGCCAGCGCCAGGGCGGCGGTGCGCCAGAACCCGAGCACGGCGCGGTGGTGCATCAGGTGCAGGCTCATGTACATCAAGCGCGCCAGTGTACCGCTTACGAAAAGCCCGCGCCCGCTGAGCTTGCCCATCAGGCTGCCCACGCCGGCCTCCCGCCCCAGCGACACCAGCGAGCCGTTGTCGTGGTAGACATAGGGCGCGGCCGGCTCGGGCCGGCCTTGCGCGCGTGCCAGGATCTTGCCGGCCAGATAGCTGGCCTGCTGGTGCGCCGCCTGCGCCCGGGCCGGCACGTTCCGGCCATCCGTCCACGGCACCGCGCAGCAGTCTCCCAGGGCCAGGATGTGCGGATCGGGGCTTTCCAGCCGCTCGTCCACCTGCAGCTGGCCCAGCCGGTTCAGCGGCAGGCCCAGCCCGGCGAGGACGGGCGGCCCCTGGATGCCGGCGGCCCACATGCAGAGGTCGGTGGGAAAGGCCCGGCCGTCGGCCGTGCGCACCTCGGTCGCGGTGATTTCCGAGACCTTGCACTGGGCCTCCACCTGGATACCGAGCGAGACCAGCCGCGCAAGGGCGGCGCGCGAGATCTTCTCGGACAGCGGCGACAGGATGCGCGGCGCGCCCTCGACCAGGGTGATGGCCAGGTCGTGCTCGGGCTGGAAGCGCTTGAGCCCGTAGGCGCTGACGATATGGCTGGCTTCGCGCAGTTCCACGGCCAGCTCCACTCCCGTGGCGCCGCCGCCCACGATGACCAGGCGCAGGCGGGCCTGCGGATCCCGCTCCTTGGCCTGGTCCACTTGGGCCATGGCCTTGAGCATGGTCAGCCGGAAAGCCTCGGCCGCCTCGGTGGAGTCCAGGGTGACGGCGTACTCGGCCGCGCCGGGCGTGTTGAAAAAGTTGGAGATGCTGCCGATGGCCAGCACCAGGACGTCGTAGGGCAGCTCGCGCTCGGGCAGCACGGTCTGTCCCGCGGCGTCGGTGACGGCGCCCAGGCGCGCCGCGCGCCGTTCTCGGTCGACGGCCAGCAGCTCGCCCTGGGCGAAGGTGAAGCCGCGCATGTGCGCCAGCATCAGGTAGGACAGGCCTTCCTGGTGAATGTCCAGCGTGCCGGCGGCGGCTTCGTGCAGCGAGGGCTTCCAGATGTGGAAGGGCCGGCTGTCGGCCAGCGTGACGCTTCCCGGCCCGAGTTCGTCGCCGAGCCGGGCGGCCAGTTCCAGGCCGCCCGCGCCGCCGCCCACGATGAGGACCCGGGTTGGCGCGCTGGGCTGGATTGGGGAGTTCATGGTCGCAGTATATGAGCTGGATCGTTGAGGATTCCTGGCCGCGCGGTCGACGGGCGGCTAGTTCAGGATGAAGCGGCTGATCGCCACGGCGGCCCAGACCGCCAAGGTGAAAATCAGCATCAGCATCACCGCCGCGCTGCCCAGGTCCTTGGCGCGGCCCAGCAGCGGGTTGATCTCGACCGATAGCGCGTCGGCCACCGCCTCGACGGCGGAATTGAGCAGCTCGGCCATCAGCACCAGCATGACCGACATGATCAGGATGAATACCTCGGTCGTGGTGCGGCCCAGGAAAAAGGCGGCGGGCACCAGCAGGATGGCCAGGCCCAGCTCCTGCCGGAAAGCGGCCTCGTACTGGATGGCGGCTTTCAGGCCTTGCAGCGAATAGCGCAGGGCATTGAGGATGCGGCGCAGGCCGCCCTTGCTCTTGTACGGTGACTTGGCGGAGGATTCGGGGGGCTGCATGGAAGACTCCAGCGGAAACCGGGATCGGCTGGGCTGAGTTTTAACAGATATGCCAGCCGGAATCCGTTATATCGCAGCCGTACGTGCCAGGATGCGCGATTTTAGGTGCGGGAGCCACGCGGGCGCAAGGTATGCGCCGCCAGGAAGAGCAGCGTCACGATGATCAGCACCACGGTCGAGGCGGCGGCCAGCAGCGGGGTGGTCTGCAGGATGATGTCGGTCCACATCTGCTTGGGCATGGTGCTCTTGATGCCGCCGCCGATGAAGAGCGCCACCGTCAGCTCCTCGAACGAGGTCAGGAAGCCGATCACGAACGAGGCGGCCAGGCCGGCCTTGACCAGCGGCAGGGTCACGCGGCGCAGCACTTGCAGGCGATTGGCGCCCAGCGTGGCGGCGGCGCTGTCCAGCCCCCAGTCGTGGCCCTTGAAGGTGCTCAGCATGATGACGAACATGATGGGCATGGCGATCACGATATGGCCCAGCGTGATGCCGGCATTGGTGGCCACCAGGCCGATGTGCGCGCACAGGTAGAACATGCCGATGGCGATGACGATGCTGGGCACCATCATGGGCGTGAGGAACAGCAGGAAGGCCGGCTGGCGCAGCCGGCTGCTCGAGCGCAGCACGGCCAGCGCGGCCAGCGTGGCGAACACGCTGGTGATGAGCGCCGTGGCCAGCCCGATGCCGAAGGACCGCACCGTGGCCGCCATCCACAGCGGCGAATCGAAATACGCCGCGAACCAGCGTAGGCTGAAGCCCTTGGGCGGGAAGGACAGGAAGGTGCTGTCGGTAAACGCCATGGGCACGATGGCCACGATGGGAAAGAGCAGCACCACGATCACCAGGATGCTGTAGAGATTGAGCAGCGGCAGGCGCAGCGGCTGGACTTCATAGAGGCGCAGCAGCCGCGAACAGGCCGTGCCCAGGCCGTTGGCCAGGGCGATGCCCAGCGTGCGCAGCCACTTCTGGCGCGACGATCCCGCCTGGCCGGCTCCGCCGCCGGCCAGCGACGACAGGCCGAAGACCAGGTCGTACACCACGCAGCAGACCAGGGCCGTGAGCACGAGCACCACGGCCAGGGCGCAGCCCATCTGCCAGTTCTGCAGCTCGTTGATCTGCACGATGACGAGCTGGCCCAGCATCATTTCCTTGGGGCTGCCCAGCAGCGTGGGCGTGATGAAGAAGCCCAGGGCGCCGATGAAGACCAAGAGCCCGGCCGAGGCCACGCCGCGCATCGACAGCGGCAGGAACACCCGCCAGAACATCTGCGCGCGATCGGCGCCCAGCGTGGCGGCGGCGCTCATGCAGCGCTGGTCGACCTGGTTCATCACCGGCAGCATGGTGACCACGCCCAGGGGCAGCAGGGTATGCACCATGGCGAAGATCACCACGGCGCGGTTAAAGAGCAGATGGTCGCCGCCCGGGATGCCGATGGCCTGCAGCAGCGTGGCCATGAAGCCGGTGCGGCCCAGCAGCACCAGCCAGGAAAAATTCTTGACCAGCGAACTCGTCCAGAAGGCCAGCAGCACCAGCAGCGCCAGCAGCTGCTGGCGGCGCGCGGGCAGGCGCGACAGCCAGTAGGCCAGCGGGTAGCCGCACAGCAGGCACCAGGCCGTGGTCTGCCAGGCGATGGAGAAAGTGGTGCCCAGCACCCGGTTGTAGACCGACGGGCCGAAGAAGCGCTCGAAGGCCGCCGTCGAGAAGGCGCTGCCGTTGTTCTGCACCAGGCTCAGCGCCAGCACCTTGACGGCCGGATAGGCCAGGAACACCAGCAGGAACAGCGCGGCCGGCAGGGCCAGCCACAGGACGTCGGGCCGGAAGGGGCGCGACGAGGATGCGGCCGAGCGGGCCGGCAGTGAAGCGGTACTGCTGGTGTTCATTCGGCTTTTTTGGCGTAGCGGTTGGCGGGACGCGCCAGGCCGAGGTTGTCGCGCAGGGTCTTGCCTTCGTAGGCGCTGCGGAACAGGCCGCGCTTTTGCAGCTCGGGCGTGACGCGTCGCACGAAATCGGTCATGTGGTCGGGCAGCACGTGGAACGACAGCATGAAGCCGTCGCAGGCCTGGGACTCGACCCAGTTCTGCATTTCGTCGACGATCTCGGCGGGCGTGCCGCACAGCGTGACCTTGCCGCGCTCGTAGCTGGTGTACATCTGGCGCAGCGTGAGCTTCTGCTCGCGGATCAGGGTGGCGATCTGGTTGAAGTACGCCTGGTGCAGGTTGGACTTCTCGGGAATCATGGACACCGGGATGGGCTCGTCCAGCGGCAGCTTGGTAAGGTCCATTTCCAGATCGTCGCCCAGGCGCATCAGGCCCACCGCGGGGTGGATGAGCTCCTGCAGCGTGCGGTACTTGGCCTGGGCTTCGGTCTTGCTGTCGCCCACGATCACCGACAGGCCGGCCAGGATCTTCATCGAGTCGGGCGAGCGGCCGAACTTGCCCATGCGGCCTTTCAGGTCTGCATAGAACTGCTGCGATTTCTCCAGCGTGGGGTCGGAGGCGAACACCACTTCGGCGGTGCGGGCGGCGAATTCCTTGCCCGCCTCGGACGAGCCGGCCTGGATGATCACCGGCTTGCCCTGCGGCGCGCGCGCGATGTTCAGCGCGCCGTGCACCTGGAAGAACTCGCCCTTGTGGTCGGTGACGTGCTGCTTGGCCGGGTCGAACACGCGGCCGTCGGCGCGGTCGTAGATGAAGGCGTCGTCATCCCAGGTGTCCCACAGCTCGTCGACGATGTCGTAGCACTCGGCCGCCTTCTCGTAGCGGCGGTCGTGCGGGGGCAGCTTGTCCAGGCCGAAGTTGCGCGCGGCATAGTCGTTGGCCGAGGTGACCACGTTCCAGGCGGCGCGGCCGTGCGAAATGTGGTCGAGCGAGGCGAACAGGCGGGCCAGGTTGTAGGGTTCGTAGAAGCTGGTGGACGCCGTGGCGCCCAGGCCGATGTGCGAGGTCGAGCCCGCCAGCGCCGACAGCAGCGTGATGGGCTCGAACACGTTCATGAACATCGGGTAGCGGCTGAAGGCTTCCAGCCGGTTGGTGCGCGCGGCCGGGGTGTCGGCGATGAAGAACAAGTCCATCAGGCCCTGTTCGGCCAATTGGGCAAGGCTGCGATAGTGTTCGATATTGGTCGAGGCGCCGCGCGGCGCGCTGGCCTGCAGCCACGAAGCCGGATGCGAGCCGGTGGCATGCACCAGCGTGGCCAGGGGGATGTGCTTTTTGCTCATGACGGGACTCCCGGTGGGGCGGGGAAGGCGCGGGCGCTTAGGCGCTCAGCAGCCATTCCTGGAATTTTTCGTTGACGGCGTCGTAGTTCTTGCCCCACCAGGCCGCGTCGCGCTTGGCCAGGCGCTCGAAGTTCTTGGGATAGGTGGGCAGCAGCTCGGCGCGCTTGGCGTCGATGAACTTGTAGGCGTCGCCGTTGCTCGGGCCGTTGGAGATCAGGCTGGAGTATTCGGCCTGGCGCTCGGGCTGCATGCAGAAGCGCACGAACTGGCGGGCTTCCTCGACGCGCGGCGTGCTGATGGGGATGGACCAGCCGTCGGTGCTGTAGGTGCCTTCCCAGACGATCTTCACCGGTGCGCCGGCCTCGATGGCGGCCAGCGCGCGGGCGTTCCAGGTGTCGGCCATGTCCACTTCGCCGCTTTGCAGGATCTGCGTGTTCTGCGCGCCGTTGGTCCACCACACCGCGACCGACTTGCGGATCCTGTCGAGCGCCTTCAGGGCGCGGTCCACGTCGACCGGGTAGAGGTCCTTGAGCGCCACGCCGTCGGCCAGCAGCGCGTTTTCCATCATGCCGATCGGGGAACGGTACAGGCCGCGGCGGCCGGGAAATTTGTCGGTGTCCCAGAAGTCGTGCCAGCCGGTCGGGCCGTTGGGATATTTGTCGCTGCGGTAGGCCATCAGCACGCCGTACACCGAGAAGCCGAACCAGTTGCCGGTGAGCATGCCGGGCAGGATGCCCTTGGCGTCGGCGTCGGCGATGTTCAGCGGCGCCAGGTAGTTCTTGGGCGCGGACAGGCGCGCCACGTGGTCGGGCGTGACCATGCAGAGATCCCAGATGTTGGAGCCGGAGTCCACCGACAGCTTGAAGGCCGTGACCGGGTCGGACTCGTGCGCCACGTTGACGACCTGGATGCCGGTGGCTTTTTCGAAGGGGTCGTAGAAGGCCTTGCGCATCACGGGCTGCAGGGCGCCGCCGTTGTCGGCCACGGTGATCTGCTTGCCCGCGGCGCGTGCGGTGGGCACCCAGATGGCCGGGGCGGCGATCGTCGCCAGGCCGGCGGCGGTGGTTTTGATAAAGCGTCGGCGGCGGTTCGAGAAATCGAGGCTCACTGCATTCTCCTTGTGCGCTGGGATGTCGGGCCGTTCCTTCGCCGCGCCGCGAAAGAAAGGGGGCAAGATTAAAGGGGGTCAGTGCTGGATGAGCCGCGCGTCTTCGGCCTGCCAGGCCAGCGACACGGTATCGCCGATGACGCATTGCGCGCCGCGCGGCGCTTGCAGCACGGTCATGACGGCGCCGCTGTTTAAGCGCACCATGACGCGGCTGCCCGAGCCGCCGTAGATGCGCTCGATGACCTGGCCGTGCACCAGGCCCTGGCCCGGATCGGCCAGCCGCACATGCTCGGGCCGCACGATGAGCGTGGCCTCGCCGGACACGGAGGCGGGCGGCGCCAGGGGAATGCGGCCGTCGGCCGTGGCCAGGCAATTGTCGGCGATGGTGCCGTGCAGCTTGTTGGAGATGCCGATGAAATCCGCCACGAAGGTGGTGCGGGGACGTTCGTAGATGTCCTCGGGCGTGCCGATCTGCTCGATGCGGCCGGTGCTCATCAGGCAGACGCGGTCCGATAGCGCCAGGGCTTCTTCCTGGTCGTGCGTGACGAAGATGATGGTCGAGCCGGTTTCGCGGTGGATGCGCTTGATCTCGACCTGCATGTTCTCGCGCAGCTTGCGGTCCAGCGCCGAGAGCGATTCGTCCATGAGGATGAGCGAGGGCCGATACACCAGGCAGCGCGCCAGCGCCACGCGCTGCTGCTGCCCGCCGGAGAGCTCGCGCGGATAGCGGTCGAGCAGGGTTTCCATATTGACCATTTCCAGCGCGTCGCCGATCTGCACGCGCATGCTGGCCGCGTCGATGCCGCGCATCTGCAGCGGAAAGGCGATGTTCTCGTACACCGTCAGGTGCGGGAACAGGGCGTAGTTCTGGAACACCACGCCGATGTCGCGCTGGTGCACCGGCGCGTGGGTGCGGTCGAGCCCGTCGATGTACAGCTTGCCCGAAGTGGGCGGCACCAGGCCCGAGATGAGTTGCAGCAGCGTGGTCTTGCCCGAGCCCGAAGGGCCCAGCAGGGTGAGCAGTTCGCCGCTGTGCAGCTCGAGGTCGGTGGGGTGCAGGGCGACGGTGTCTCCATAATGCTTGCTCAAGCCTTCGGCCCGCATCTTGATGCCGGAGGAATCGAGCGCTTGCATAGACAAATACGGGGAGACGGAAGCCATGGGAATCTCAATGCTGCTACATGTTGTCTAGACAGGATAAGGCAGCGCCGAGAAAACCCCAATATCGCGTTTTCCCCGGGGTATCGCAAGGCGATTTGCCATCTCGCCGATCGTGAGCGGATACGGTGCGGCCTGGCTCGATATGGTGCGAGAACGCACCGGGATTGGGCGGCCCGGGCTGGTGGCCGCGGCAGCTTTCAGCTCGGTGTCGTGGGGGCCGCGTGCTGCTGGCTGAAGGAACGGCTAAAGCGCAGGGCGAACTGGCGGGTGAAGACGGCGCCGAAGAAGAAGATCTGCGCCGAGTAATAGATCCAGAGCAGCAGCGCGATCAGCGAGCCCGCCGCGCCGTAGGCCGAAACGGTGCCGCCATGGCTCAGGTACAGGCCGATGCCCCATTTGCCCACCAGGAAGAGCGCCGAGGTGACGATGGCGCCGGGGATGACGTCCAGCCAGGCGATGCGCAGGCTGGGCAGCAGCTTGAACACCACGGCGAACAAGGCGGTGACCAGCGAGAACGACAGCAGGTTCGACAGCCAGTCGGCCGCCAGCACGAAGGTGGAATAGCTCCAGAGGTCGCCGTAGTAGCGGCGCGTGGCCGCCAGCCCGGCGTTGATCATCAGCGACAACAGCAGGAAGAGCGCCAGCACCAGCACCAGGCCGAACGACGCCATCCGGCTTTGCACCATGCCGCGCAGCGCGTTCTTGGCGCTCGGTTGCACCTCCCACAGCTCGTCGAGGCTGGCCTTGAGTTCGGTGAAGGCCGTGGTGGCGGAAAAGATCAGCACGCTGATCGACAACAGGGCGGCGATCCAGCCGCTGTTGGACTCATGGGCGCTGGCCAGCACCGTCTGGATGATGTCGGCGCCGCGCTCGCCCATCAGGTCGCGCACCTGCGAGAACAGTTCGGAGCGCACCGCCGACTCGCCGAAGAAAAAGCCGGCCACGGCGATCACCAGGATCAGCATGGGCGCCAGCGAGAACACCATGTACAGGGCCAAGGCGGCGCCCTTGCTCGAGGCGCGGTGGCGGGTCCATTCCCTGGCGCAGTCGGCCATCATCCCGCCGAGTTCGGCAAGGCGGGGCAGGCGGAAGTGCGACAGTACGGGCATGGGTCCAACGTCCAGTTCGCCAGGCGGCGGGTTAAGAACCGATCATCGCTTGCATCATAAAGAAAAAACCCCGCAGGGCGAACCTGCGGGGTTTCGTGAGGGCAGGAAGGCCGGGACTTAGAAGTCCATGCCGCCCATGCCACCCATGCCGCCGGGCATGGCCGGGGCAGCGGGCTTGTCTTCGACCAGCTCGACCACGGCGGCTTCGGCGGTCAGCAGCAGGCTGGCGACCGAGGCGGCGTTTTGCAGGGCGGTGCGGGTCACCTTGGTGGGATCCAGCACGCCTTGCTCGACCAGGTCGACGTACTCGCCGGTGGCCGCGTTGTAGCCGAAGTTGCCCTTGCCGTTGAGCACATTGTTCACCACCACGCTGGCTTCTTCGCCGGCGTTGGCGACGATGGTGCGCAGGGGCTCTTCAACCGCGCGCAGGATCAGCTTGATGCCGGCGTTCTGGTCGGGGGTGTCGCCCTTCAGGTTGGCAATGGCTTGCTTGGCGCGCAGCAGGGCCACGCCGCCGCCAGCCACCACGCCTTCTTCCACCGCGGCACGGGTCGCGTGCAGGGCGTCTTCGACGCGGGCCTTCTTTTCCTTCATTTCGACTTCGGTGGCAGCGCCCACGCGAATCACGGCAACACCGCCGGCCAGCTTGGCCACGCGTTCCTGCAGCTTTTCACGGTCGTAGTCCGAGGTGGCTTCTTCGATCTGCACGCGGATTTGCTTGACGCGGGCTTCGATCGACTTGCCGTCGCCGGCGCCGTCGATGATCGTGGTGTTTTCCTTGGCCACTTCGATGCGCTTGGCCTGGCCCAGCTCGGCCAGGGTCGCCTTCTCGAGCGACAGGCCAGTCTCTTCCGAGATCACGGTGCCGCCGGTCAGGATGGCGATGTCTTCGAGCATGGCCTTGCGGCGGTCGCCGAAGCCAGGCGCCTTGACGGCGGTGGTCTTCAGGATGCCGCGGATGTTGTTCACAACCAGGGTGGCCAGGGCTTCGCCTTCGACGTCTTCAGCGATGATCAGCAGAGGACGGCTCGACTTGGCGACTTGTTCCAGCACGGGCAGCAGGTCGCGGATGTTGCTGATCTTCTTGTCGTAGATCAGGACGAAAGGATCTTCCAGCGCGGCGACTTGCTTGTCGGGGTTGTTGATGAAGTAGGGCGACAGGTAGCCGCGGTCGAATTGCATGCCTTCGACGACGTCCAGCTCGTTTTCCAGCGACTTGCCGTCTTCGACGGTGATGACGCCTTCCTTGCCGACCTTGTCCATCGCGTCAGCGATGATCTGGCCGATGGAGTGGTCGCTGTTGGCCGAGATCGAGCCGACCTGGGCGATTTCCTTGCTGGTGGTCACCGGCTTGGAGATCTTTTTCAGTTCGGCCACGGCGGCGGTCACGGCCTTGTCGATGCCGCGCTTCAGATCGATGGGGTTGAAGCCAGCGGCGACGTACTTCAGGCCTTCCTGCACGATGGCCTGGGCCAGCACGGTGGCGGTGGTGGTGCCGTCACCGGCGTTGTCGGAGGTCTTGGAGGCAACGTCCTTGACCAGTTGGGCGCCAATGTTTTCGAACTTGTCCTTCAGTTCGATTTCCTTGGCGACGGACACACCGTCCTTGGTGACGGTGGGGGCGCCGAACGAGCGCTCCAACACGACATTGCGGCCCTTGGGGCCCAGGGTGGTCTTGACGGCGTTGGCGAGGATATTCACGCCACGGACAATGCGCACGCGGGCGTCATCGCCGAACAGAACTTGTTTGGCAGCCATTTCTCAGCTTCCTTCGTTGAATTCGAGGGGGTTGACCATGGATCGATCACGCGGTGATCGATCGGGGCAGCAATTACAGGATCACGGCGAGGATTTCTTCCTCGCGGATGACGAGCAACTCTTCGCCATCGACCTTGACGCTCTGGCCGGCATACTTGCCGAACAGCACCTTGTCGCCGACTTTCAGGTCGACCGGCAGGATCTTGCCGTCTTCGGTCTTCTTGCCGGGACCGACAGCCATCACTTCGCCTTGGTCGGGCTTTTCAGCCGCGCTTTCGGGGATGACGATGCCCGAGGCAGTTTTGCGCTCGTTGTCCAGGCGTTTGACGATCACGCGATCGTGCAGGGGACGCAGGGCCATTTGGAACTCCTAACTTTGTAAAGAAAAGCCAATGGGAATTGCTTGGGGGTGACCCGGGAGCCTGGCTGCCAGGCGGAGTCTCCGACCGGTGGCAGCCGGAGGTGTTAGCACTCACCGGTGACGAGTGCTAATTATAGGGGCGAGACGGGGAGGATCAAGTGGGGGGAGCAGGGATTGTTACAAATTGGTAGCGAATGCCGAAGTTGTCGAAATGTCGAAAGCCCAGCCGAAGTGGAATTTTGGTCAGTTCGTAATCTCCCCCCAAACAGTAGACGACAGCCGGTTTCTCTAGGCTGGCCCTGTCCACTTCTGGGGGGAGGTCAGCAGCGGCTCGTAGCCGCGGAGCACGCCTGGCTTTCCGCCCTAGTCCAGCGAAATATGGTTCTGCTCGATGACCGGCCGCCATTGCACAAGATCCTTCCGGATATAGGCCGCGAACGCATCCGGCCCGAGATCGGCCACCTCCAGGCCTTGCGCGCGATACGCCTGGACGAGCGCGGAGTTCTTCAGGGCGGCCGAGATCGCGTCGTGCACGGCTTCCAGGACAGGTGCGGGCGTGCCGCCGGGCGCGGCCACGCCGAACCATCCAACGGGATCGAAATCCACCCCCTGCTCACGCAGCGTGGCCACGTCCGGCAAGGCATCGCTGCGATGCGTGCCCACCAATGCCACGGCGCGGATCTTCCCCGCGCGAATAAAGGGCGCGACCGCCAGCGGCGGCAAGGTCGCGATCTGGACATCATTGGCGATGAGCCCCGTCACGACTTGTGGCGACCCCGGGTAAGCCACATGAGGCACATTGCCGCCCGAACGGGCGACCAGATAGGCCGTGCTCAGGTGGCTCAACGTGCCGTAGCCGGGCGAGGCGTAGGCCAGTTTCCGGGACGCGTCCGCCATGTCGCGCAGCAAGGCCCGGGCGTCCGGCGCTGAAACGGCGTTGCTCGTCACGACGACGGAAGGGGTTTCGGCCACCAGGGCAACGGGGGCCAGGTCCTTGACCGGGTCGTAGGTCATCTTCTTGTACAGCAGCGCGTCGGTTTCCAGCGGGCCCGACGGCGCCAGCAGCAAGGTCGAACCGTCGGGCGTGGATTTCGCGACGAAGTCCGCGCCTATCATGCCACCCGCGCCCGGCTTGTTCTCCACGATCACGGGCTGCCCGGTGCTCTGGCCGACCTGGTCGAAGATCAAGCGGGCGATGAGATCGGGCGTCGATCCCGCGGCATAGGGCACGATGACCAGTATCCGTTTCGTCGGCCAAACGGGGGCTGCCCGCAAGGCCCCGCACAGGCCCAGGCACAGCAGCAACACGGTGATGCAGCGTTTCATGTCTCTCTCCTTTCTTTGTTTTTGTTCCGGCCTTGCGCCGGGCGTTATCGGGTACTGTCCTGCAGAGCCCGCCATTGTTCGGCCGTCCGGCCCAGGTTGCCGAAGCGCGCGAAGGCCCAGCGCATGACCTCGTCCTCCTCGGTCCAGGGCGCCCGGTCAATCTGCAGCCACAATCGGTACAGGAACCGGCGCCGCGCGGGATCCGGATCGTCTTCGTAGGCCGTCCTGCCGTGGACCACGGTATGGTTGTTCAGCAGCTGGATGTCGCCGGGCCGGAATTCCATGTGCATCGCCATGTCTTCCCGGCGCGCGATCGCATCGAAGCAATCCAGCGCGGCGCGCTCGTCGTCGTCGAGCGCCTGCCCCAGCTTCTGGGCCGCGCCCTGGATGTAGGAGCGGGCATAGCGGCAACTGACGCGCCCGCCATGGTGCACGAACACGGGGATGCGCGGCGTCACGGGCGCTTCGGCCGCCCAGCCCTCGCCCTTGCGGTCGTAGGCGAAGCCGCGCAGCAGCACGGGCAGGTGCTCGGGATGTCCAGCGCGGATCTCATTGAATATCGCAGGCGTGCTGACGATCGTGCTGATGCCGCCGGAGCGGGCCTGGCGCAGGCAAAGCAGCGCGACGACATCGGTGGGATCGCAGTGGTAGTTCAGGTCCGCCCGGCTCTGGTAGCCGCGGACGTTGTATTGCGAGGCCGCGCCGCTGTAGCCGAAGTCCACGCCCATGTCCGTGACCGGGCACAGGAAGTCGGCCTTGGCGTTCTGGCTCAGGCCGACGCCGAACAGCAGCCCTATCCCCCAGTAGGCGAGCCGCGCCTCTTCGTCGGACAGGCGCTGCACCGGCACGCCGCGGATCAGCGCGAAGCCGCGCCCGGCCAGTTAGCCGGTCACGCGGCTTGCCAGGGAAGCCAGGCCGGCAAGCGCCTGTCCGGCCTCTTCGCGGGTCAGTGAATCGAACGCCCGGCCGCGCCAGCGCTGCGCGGCACGCGCCACCTCTTCGGCCTGATCCTGGGAAAGCTCATGGCACCAGGAGTGATCCTGGACAAAATCCGCAGGGCGCCAGGCGGACGGCCCGGCGACGGGTGGCAGCGCCTGCTGCATTGCATCACGCTCTTGCACGATGTCTCCTTGTTTTCATGTTTTATGCATGCAGTTTTCCAGCTTGACTTCCTTAAGTAAAAGGAAAAAATATCGGTCTCTATTAACCAAAAGTTAATTTCATGAATCTTCGCTACCTGGAAGTGTTCCGGCTGGTCATGCAGACCGGCACCATCAAGGGCGCCGCGGCCCTGATGCACGTTTCCGAGGCCGCGGTCAGCAAATTGCTGGGCACCGCCGAACGCCGCATGGGGCTGGCCCTGTTCGAGCGCGTCAAGGGGCGGCTCATCCCCACCCCCGAAGCGCGTCGCCTGTACGAAGAAGTCGAGCTGCTATGGACGCGCGTGGAGCGCATCGAGAACCTGACGGCGTCGCTGGCCAACCCCGACGGCGGGTCGCTCACGGTGGCCATCTCGCCCAGCCTGGGAACGACCGTCGCGCCGGCCGCCGCGACCGCGCTGCTGGCACGCCTGCCCCGCGCCACCATCAACATCGAGCTCCTGATCCCTCAATTGCTCGTGCAGGCGCTGGTCGACGGCATCGCCGAACTGGGCGTCTCGCTGAGCCCGCAGGAACACCCCAGCCTGCAGGTCTTGCAGCGTTACCCGTGCGGGCTGGCCTGCGTCATGCCGCGCGGGCACCCCTTGGCGAAGAAACGCGTGATCGGGCCAGCCGATCTGCGAGGGCACGCGGTGGTGTCGTTTCCCCAGGCGCTTGCATACGGAATAACCGAGGCCCAGCTATACGGCAGCCACGCGGACGAAATCAACGTGCGGCTGAACGTGCGTTCGGGACAAACCGCCTGCTGGTTCAGCCTGGCTGGAGCCGGCGTGGCGATCGTCGATGCCGCGACGGTGGCCGGCCAAGCCTTTCCCGACCTGGCGGTCAGGCCCTATCGCAGTCAGGCCAGGCTGGCCTTGCACGTGCTGCGCCATCGCAACCGGCCGCTGTCGCGGGCCGGGATCATTTTCTGCGAAACGCTGGACGAGACGTGGAAACGGCTTGGGAAGGAAGGGTAAAGAGCATTCGAGCTTTGGGGATTATTCGACAGTCGGCCTGGCTTCAACGGCCGTTAAGCGCCGCTTCCATTTCAAGCCGCGCGTCTTCGATGTCGTCGAGCAGCGCGTCGAGCGCAACAGGGGTGGTGTCGATCTCGACGTGCCCGGTCAATGCCACGCCGACGTGCAGTCCGCCGCGCTCGAACAGCCCCCATATCTCTTTGCCGTAATGGGTCGTGAGAAGCTGGGGCGCGGCCTGGCCGAAAAAGACCTTGAGGTTGTCCACGTCGCGTTCGAGCATCGCGCGGGCCTCGAGGTTGCCGGCGGCATTCACGGCCTGGGGCAGGTCGATGATGACGGGGCCGTCGGCGGCCAGCAGCGTGTTGTATTCCGAAAGATCGCCGTGGATCAGCCCGGCGCACAGCATGCGCACCACCTGATCGAGCAGCCGCGCATGCAGATCCAGGGCCTGGGTCTCGGTCATGGCGACATCGCCCAGCCGGGGCGCGACGTTGCCGGCCTCGTCCGTGACCAGTTCCATCAGCAGCACGCCGTCGGTGCAGATGTAGGGCTGCGGCACGCGCACGCCGGCGTTGGCCAGCAGGAACAGGGCATCGACCTCGGCCGTCTGCCATAGTTTTTCCTGCACCTGGCGGCCGTAACGGGTGCCTTTTTCCAGGGCGCGCGCTTCGCGGCTGTTCTTGACCTTGCGGCCGTCGAGATACGACGCGGCCTGCCGGAAGCTGCGCTGCTTCACGTCTTTGTAGACCTTGGCGCACCGCACGGACTCGCCGCAGCGCACCGTGTATACCGTGGCTTCCTTGCCGCTCATCAGTTGGCCGAGCACTTCGTCGATGAGACCTTCCTGGAGCAGCGGCATGAGCCGCTTAGGGGTCTTCACGCGGTCTCCGGCAAAGGCGGGACCGCGCACGAACGGCGAGGGTGGCAGGGCAAATAGGTCATGCGCGATTATAGAGGCCCGGCGCCATGCCGGCCCGGGTCGCTGGGCAACGCCGTGTCAGCCCCCGTTTCCGAAACCGCCGGCGGCCCATTCCGATGCGCGTTGTACGCCCAGCTTGTACGTCGGTAACACACGGATTTGGGCCAGTTGTTCACCGGATTCATCGTAGGCGCTCAGCAAAGCATACGGATCGTCTTCGTCGGGAATGATGTCCAGCTTGATGGTCAGGCGACCGCCGGCGGCATCGATCTTCACGCTCTTGTGCAGCGTGGCATGCAACTGCTGTTCATGCCGGCGCAAGACCTCGTTGGCGGTCTTGACCAGCGTGAAGAAAGCAGGGGCGTCGAGCGGCTTGGGGTTCTTCTTGTCGCGGCCCATGGTCCAGGGCCCGACCAGGGCCGGTTCGGCTTCGCCATCCTGCGTCATCTCCACGGCCCAGCCGTCATCGTCCTCGTTCTTGATGACTCGGGCAGTCCAGCCGTCGTTGCGCCACAGCCTGGGCTCCTGCGTCTTGCGGTCTTCGGGTATGTCCGTGTCCGGGATCTGGTCGTCATTCACTGCTGCAATACTCCTGGTTCCGTCAGGCCATCTGCCTGAGGATGGCATCCACCAGCCCTGGAAACCGGCTGTTCAGTTCGGCCCGCCGCAACGTATTCTGGTGCACGGTCCCGGCAACGCTAGTCTGCACCAAGCCCGCCTCGCGCAGTATGCGGAAGTGATGGGACATGCTCGACTTGGGGCGGCCGCCGTCAAGTTCGCCGCAGGTGGCCTCCTCCACATGCGCGAGGCGTTGGACGATCTCCAGTCGCACCGGGTCGCTCAAGGCATGAAAAATACGCTCGAGGACAAAGTTTGCGGGATCAGGATGGTTGTAAGTACGCATATAGCGGATTGTAATGCGTTCTTCGATAGTACGATAATTATCGAACTACGGTACTATTGGCGGCCAAGCTTTTCTACGGAACCCGATCGATGTCCTCGTTATTCACCCCCTACAAGCTCAAAGACGTATCCCTGCGCAACCGCATCGCCGTTCCGCCCATGTGCCAGTACTCCGCCGATGACGGCCTGATCAACGACTGGCACCGCGTGCATTTGGCCGGACTCGCGCGCGGCGGCGCGGGGCTCGTCATCGTCGAGGCAACGGCCGTTTCGCCGGAAGGCCGCATCACCCCCGGATGCGCCGGCCTGTGGAACGACGAGCAGGCGCAGGCTTTCGTGCCGGCGGTCGCATCGATCAAGGCAGCCGGCGCCGTGCCCGGCATCCAGATCGGCCATGCCGGCCGCAAGGCCAGCGCCAACCGTCCGTGGGAAGGCGACGACCATATCGCCGCGGACGATCCGCGCGGCTGGCCGACCATTGCGCCGTCGGCGATTGCATTCGGCGAGGGTCTCTCCAAGATGCCCAGCGCGATGAGCCTCGACGATATCGCGCGCGTGCGCCAGGATTTCGTTGCCGCCGCCAAACGCGCGCGCGACGCCGGCTTCGAATGGCTGGAACTGCACTTTGCCCATGGCTATCTGGGGCAGAGCTTCTTTTCGCCCCACTCGAACCAGCGCAATGACGCTTACGGCGGCAGCCTGGAAAATCGCAGCCGCTTCTTGCTGGAGACCTTGGCTGCCGTGCGCAAAGTGTGGCCCGAGCATTTGCCGCTGACGGCCCGCTTCGGCGTGATCGAGTTCGACGGACGCGATGAAGAAACCTTGGCGGAATCCATCGAACTGGCCAGGAACTTCAAGCGCGAAGGCCTGGATATGCTGAGCGTCAGCATGGGTTTTTCCACGCCGACGGCAAACATTCCGTGGGCGCCGGCGCTGCTGGCGCCGATCGCCGAACGTGTACGCCGGGAAGCGGACATTCCCGTTTCGTCCGCCTGGGGCATCGACACGCCCGAATTGGCGGATGGCGCCGTCAAGCATGGCCAGCTCGATCTCGTCATGGTGGGCCGCGCGCATCTGGCCGACCCGCACTGGCCGTATTACGCCGCGCGCAAGCTTGGCATCGAACGCCCGTCGTGGACGCTGCCGGCGCCTTACGCGCATTGGCTTGAACGCTATGCCGTCAACTAAGCCACCCCTGGGGGCATGACGCCGCCGGCCCGGGTATTCCGGGCCGGCATCCGGCTTGATCTCACACCATTTCGATGGCCATGGCCACGGCCTCGCCGCCGCCGATGCACAGCGTGGCCACGCCCTTCTTGCCCCCGGT
>DASWPO010000237.1:0-10110 GCA_036404015.1 Bordetella sp.
CTGGCTACTTCCGGCTGAACAAGGGCGAATTCGCGGGTTTCTCCCAGGCCCGCGGGCTCGCCAGCGCGCATTGCGTCAGCGCCGCGCGGCCGAGGTGACGTCCGCAACGGCGGCCAGGGCGTCCAGCGCGCGGTGCAGGGCCTCGCCGTCGCGCACCTCCACGGTGAACACCATGTGCGCCAGCGACTGCTTGCTCTGCGTGTTCACCCCCACCACGTTCAGGCGCTGCCGGGCGAAGACTTCGGACAGGTCGCGCAAGAGGCCCGGCCGGTCGTGGGCGCGCACGCTCACGTCCACCGGGTAGAAGGTATCGGCGGTATTGCCCCAGGTCACGTCGATGACCCGCTCGGGCTCGCGGGCGGCCAGGGTCCGGTAGCTGGCGCAGTCGGCCCGGTGGATGGACACCCCGCGCCCGCGCGTGACGAAGCCGCGGATCAGGTCGGGCGGCGCCGGCCGGCAGCAGCGCGCCAGCTGGGTCAGCAGCGACCCCACCCCCACCACCAGCACTCCGCTCTTGCCGCTGGTCTCGGCGCTGTCGGCGCTGCGGGTGAACTTCGGCACGGGCGGCGGCGCCTCCGAGGCCGGCGCGGGCTGCTGGAAGGCGCTGTCGATGTGCCGCAGGCTGAACTCTTCCTTGGCGACCGCCACGTACAGGTCGTCGGCGCGGGCAAAGCCCAGCGCCTGGGCCAGTTGCTCGAGGTTGACCGCCGTCTTGCCCAGGCGCTGCAGCTCTTTTTCCACCAGGGCCTGGCCCTGGGTGATGCGCTGCGCCAGCTCGATGGCGTTGAACCACAGGCGCACCTTGCTGCGCGCGCGCGGGCTGGCCAGGTAGCCCAGTTGCGGATTGAGCCAGTCGCGCGACGGGCCGCCCGACTTGGCGGCGATGACCTCCACCGTCTGGCCCGTGGCCAGGCGCGTGTTCAGGGGCACCATCTGGCCGTCGATCCGCGCGCCGCGGCAGCGGTGGCCCAGATCGGTGTGCAGGTGGTAGGCGAAGTCGACCGGCGTGGCGCCCTCGGGCAGCTCGATCACGCGCGCCTGCGGGGTAAGCACATAGATGCGCCCGTCGCCCATCTGCGCCGCCGCCGCATTGGCCGCCACGGCATCGGCCGCCGCGGCATCGCCCTGCCCGCGGGTTTCCAGCTCGCTGTTCCAGGCCAGCAGCTGGCGCATCCACGACAGCTGCCGGTCGTAGTCGCTGGAAGCCGACACCTGGCCGCCCTTGGCGCCCGCCTCTTTGTAGCGCCAGTGCGCCGCCATCCCGTATTCGGCGAACTGGTGCATCTCGCGCGTGCGGATCTGCACCTCGAAGGGCCGGCCGTCGGCATCGATCACCACCGTGTGCAGCGAGCGGTAGCCGTTGGGCTTGGGCCGCGAAATATAGTCGTCGAAGGCCTCGGTCATCGGCGTCCACATTTCGTGCACCAGGGCCAGGGCGGCATAACAGGCGCGCACGTCGCCGACGATCACGCGCAGGGCGCGCAAGTCGAGCAGCTGGGAGAAGTCCACGCTCTTGACGCGCATCTTGTTCCAGATGCTGTAGATATGCTTGGGCCGGCCATAGACCTCGGCGGCGATGCCGGCTCGCGCCAGGGCCTCGCCCAGCCGCCTGACGGCATCGGTAATGAAGGCTTCGCGCTCGACGCGCTTTTCCTCGAGCTGTCGCGCGATCTGCTTGTAGCGGTCGGGTTCGAGGAAGCGGAAGGCCAGGTCCTCGAGCTCCCACTTGAGCTGCCAGATGCCCAGTCGATTGGCCAGCGGCGTGTAGAGATCCAGCGTTTCGCGCGCCAGGGCGGGCGGACACGGCACCTTGGTTTCGGCGTGCCAGCGCAGGGTCTGCAGGCGCGAGGCCAGGCGCATCAGCACGATGCGCAGGTCGGCCGCCATGGCCAGCAGCATCTTGCGCTGCATTTCCTTCTGGTCGCCGGTGTCGGCCGCGCTGTCGCTGGCCTGCCGGGCCATGACGCCCAGGCGCAGCAAGGCGCGCGAACCCGCCAGCAGCTTGGCGGTTTCGGCGCCGAACTCGGCGGCGATGGGATCGTTGCGCGACGAGGCGGGCGGCATGGCTTCGGGCGGCACCGAGGCCAGCAGGGCCGCCGCCCGGGTGGCCGCATCGGTATGCAGGCCGGCCAGCAGCCTGGCGGCGCCGGCAGCATGGCCGATCAGCGGCTCGCCCGTCAGCGCCTGGTGATCGTGGAAGCGCGGCGCGACCCAGGCCGCGGCACGCGCCAGCAGGCGCACGCCGTCTTCGTCCAGGCCCTCCCCGGCAGCCTGCAGCCAGGCGTCGTCGAACGGCGCGGCAAGGGCGGGAACAGGCGGGGCGGACATCGGCAAGCCACTTGGACAGAAATGCGGTATTCACACTCTACCGCAAAAAAACAGGGCCGCCCCGAGGCGGCCCTGCGCTGTCGCGATGCCGCGGAATCAGACCGCGGCGGTGACCACGATCTCGACCTTGAGGTAGGGGTTGGCCAGGCGGGCCTCGATGGTGGCGCGCGGCGGCGCAGCGCCGTCGGCCACCCAGGCGTCCCAGGCGGCGTTCATGCCGGCGAATTCGGCCATATTGGCCACGAAGACCTGCGCCATCAGGATGCGCGACTTGTCGGTGCCGGCTTCGGCCAGCAGCTTGTCGATGGTGGCCAGCACCTGCTTGGTCTGGCCGGTGATGTCCAGCGTGGCGTCGTCGGGAATCTGGCCGGCCACATAGGCCACGCCGTTGTACACCGCGACGTCGGACAGGCGCTTGCCCACATTGATGCGTTTGATGCTGCTCATGGAATCCCCTTATGACGAAAAAATCGGTGGGTTGCGGAAAAAATCGCCCTGCGCTCAGGGCGGCGGGAGGTCGAAAACCTGGCGCAGGTAGGCCAGGTAGGCCGGATCGTCGCACATGGTCTTTTCCGGCGAATCGGACACCTTGGCCACCGGCTGGCCATTGCAGCGGACCATCTTGATGACGATCTGCAGCGGCTCGTAGCCGAGGTCGTTGGTGAGGTTGGTGCCGATGCCGAACGATACCTTGCTGCGCCCCGAGAACTGCCTGAACAGCTCGATGGCCTTGGGAAAGTTCAGCGAATCGGAAAACACCAGGGTCTTGGTGGCCGGGTCGGTGCGGTTGTTGCGGTAGTGCTCGATCATGCGCTCGCCCCAGATGAAGGGGTCACCCGAATCGTGGCGCGCGCCGTCGAACAGCTTGCAGAAGTACATGTCGAAATCGCGCAGGAAGGCGCCCATGCCGTAGACGTCGGACAGGGCGATGCCCAGGTCGCCCCGGTACTCCTTGGCCCACATTTCCAACGCATAGACCTGCGAGTCGCGCAGGCGCGGGCCCAGCGCCTGGCAGGCCTGCAGGTATTCATGCCCCATGGTGCCCAGCGGCAGCACGCCGTGGCGCTTGGCCAGGAGCACATTGCTGGTGCCGACGAAATGCGGGGTCATCTGGCCTTTCAGCGTGGTCACGACCTCTTCGTGCCACACCTTGGAAAAACGCCGGCGCGTGCCGTAGTCGGCCACACGAAAGCCGGCCAGCGCGGGATCGTCGAGCACCAGGTGCATCTTGGCCTGCAGGCGCCTGCGCCCCTCTTCCAGGTCGGGCCGGGGCTGGGTATTGCGGAAATAGACCTCGTTGACGATGGCCAGCACCGGGATCTCGAACAGGATGGTGTGCAGCCAGGGGCCCTTGATGCCGATCGCGATCTCGCCGGGACGCTCGCCCGCGGCAATGTCGATGCAGCGCTCGGGCATGTGGAACAGGCCCAGGAAATCGATGAAATCGCTGGAGAGAAAGCGCAGGCTGCGCAGGTGTTCCAGCTCTTCGTCGGTAAAGCGCAGCTGGCACAGGTGATGCACCTCGGCCCGGATCTCGTCCAGATAGGGCCGCAGGTCGACGCCCGGCGTGCGGCACTTGAACCGGTACTCCACCTGGGCAGCCGGGAACTGGTGCAGCACGACCTGCATCATGCTGAATTTGTAGAGATCGGTGTCGAGCAGCGAGGTGATGATCATGGAAGACGAAAGCGCCTGCTAGATTTGCGCACACATTAACACGGCGGTGCATGAATCCCGGCTCTGAGCCGAGGCCGCGCCGGAGGAATCCGAGGCGCAGGCGCTACGAGCGCCGAGCATCGGAATTCCGCAGGGGCGGTCTCGGCGGCTCAAGAACCCATGTGCCGCCGCCATTAGGTAAAATCCCTCAGATCAACTATAGCCATAGCCCTGCCCGGAGCCCGCAAGCATGACCCACGTCGTCACCGAAAACTGTATCAAGTGCAAGTACACCGATTGCGTGGACGTCTGCCCGGTTGACTGCTTCCGCGAGGGCCCGAACTTCCTGGTCATCGATCCCGACGAGTGCATCGACTGCGCCGTCTGCATCCCCGAATGCCCGGCCAACGCCATCTACGCCGAGGAAGACGTGCCGCAGGACCAGTTGAAGTTCATCCAGATCAACGCCGAGCTGACCAGTGAATTCCAGAGCATCAGCCGGGCCAAGAAGCCCCTGCCCGATGCCGACCAGTGGAACGGCGTTCCCGACAAGCTGCAGCACCTCGAAAAGTAAGTGGCTCAAGCCAAATACACGCGCCAGACCGTCACCCACGTCCAACCCTGGGTGCCGGGCAAGCTGTTCTCCCTGCGCGTCAGCCGCGACCCGGCCTTCGCCTTCCAGCCCGGCCAGTTCGCCCGGCTGGGCCTGCCGGTCATTGCCCCCGCCGGCGCCGGCCCGGACGGCGAGCCCACGCTGTGGCGCGCCTACTCCATGGTGTCGGCCCCGCGCGAGGCCGAGCTCGAGTTCTATTCCATCGTCGTGCCCGAAGGCCCCTTCAGCCCCCGGCTGGCGCAACTGCGCCCGGGCGATGCCCTGTACGTCGACCAGACGGCCTTCGGCTTCCTGACGCTGGAACGCTTTCCCGACGGAGACGACCTGTGGCTGCTGGCCACCGGCACGGGGCTGTCGGCCTACCTGTCCATCCTGCGCGATCCAGCGGCGCGGCAGCGTTTCGCCCGCGTCGTGCTGGTGCACGGCGTGCGCACGGCCGACGAGCTGGCCTATCGCGACGAACTGCAGGACCTGGGCCGGCAATGCGCGGGCTTCACCTACCTGCCCGTCGCCACCCGCGAAGCCCTGCCCGGCATGCCCCAGGCCCGCCTGACCACGCTGATCACCGACGGCGGGCTGGAAAAGCTGGCCGGCCTGGCGCTGGACCCGGCCCGCTCGCGCATCATGCTCTGCGGCAACCCCGACATGTTGTCCGATGCGCGCAAGCTGCTGGGCGAACGCGGCTTCGCCCCGGGCCGCCGCGGCGTGCCGGGCAACCTGGCCGTCGAGAACTACTGGTAGCCGGACAAGCCATTGGTCGCTTTTTTGCAACGCAACATAAACCAAACCCGTGTTGCAAGTGCTTGTTCTGACATATTTTCTTAATATCGGGGTTGACCGCTTTGTCACCATGCCGGGCGCGGGACACGCCCGACCAAAAACAACAGGAATACACGCATGCTGTATCAATTGCATGAAATGCAGCGGGCATTTCTCCGTCCGCTGGCCGAATTCACCGATGCCGGTGCGCAGTGGTTCTCCAATCCCGCCAACCCCCTGTCGTACATGCCCATCTCGCGCCAGATGGTGGCCGGGCTGCAGCTGGTGCACCGCATCGGCAAGGACTACCACAAGCCCGCCTGGGACATAGACAGCGTCGACATCGGCGGCAAGCCCGTGGCCGTGCGGGAAAGCTGCGCGGTGGCCCGCCCCTTCTGCCACCTGCTGCACTTCGAGCGCGAACTGCCGGCCCGGCGCGCCCGCGATCCGCGCGTGCTGCTGGTCGCCCCCATGTCGGGCCACCACGCCACGCTGCTGCGCGACACCGTCCGGGCGCTCCTGCCCAGCCATGACGTCTACGTCACCGACTGGATCGACGCCCGCATGGTGCCGCTCTCGGCCGGCCCCTTCCACCTGGACGACTACGTGCGCACCATCCAGGAGTTCGTGCGCCACCTGGGGCCCGACGTGCATGTGATCTCGGTCTGCCAGCCCACGGTGCCGGTGCTGGCGGCCATTTCGCTCATGGCCAGCGCGGGCGACATCCAGCCGCGCAGCATGGTGATGATGGGCGGCCCCATCGACCCGCGCCAATCGCCCACCCAGGTCAACAACCTGGCCACCACCAAGCCCTACGAGTGGTTCGAGAGCCAGGTCATCCACGCCGTGCCCGGCAACTACCGCGGCGCGGGCCGGCTCGTCTACCCCGGCTTCCTGCAGCACGCGGGCTTCATCGCCATGAACCCCGACCGCCACCTGAAGTCGCATTACGACTTCTACCTGGACCTGCTGCGCGGCGACGACGACGATGCCGAGTCGCACCGCCGCTTCTACAACGAGTACAACGCCGTGCTGGACATGCCGGCCGAGTTCTACCTGGACACCATTCGCATCGTGTTCCAGGAGTTCCGCCTGCCCAACGGCACCTGGGAAATCGACGGCCAACTGGTCAAGCCCGCCGACATCCGCAAGACCGCGCTGCTGGCGATCGAAGGCGAGCTGGACGATATTTCCGGCGTGGGCCAGACCAAGGCGGCCATCGCCCTGTGCCGCGGCATCCCGGCCGCGCGCAAGCAGTACTTCCTGGCCAAGGGCGCCGGCCACTACGGCATTTTCTCGGGCCGGCGCTGGCGTGACATGGTCTGCCCCAAGATCGCGGAATTCATCCGGCAGTCGTGACCGACCTCGCAACCCGCATCGACGCCCTGCTGCCGCAGACGCAATGCACGAAATGCGGCTATGACGGCTGCCGCCCCTATGCCCAGGCCATCGCCGACGGCCGGGCGCCGATCGACCGCTGCCCGCCGGGCGGCGAGGCAGGCATCGCGGCATTGGCCAACCTGCTGGCCGTGCCCGCCCTGCCGCTGGACACCACCCGCGGCCGGCACGGCCCGCTGCTGGCCGCCGTGATCGACGAGGCGCACTGCATCGGCTGCACCCTGTGCATCCAGGCCTGCCCGGTCGACGCCATCGTCGGCGCCAACAAGCGCATGCACACGGTGCTGGCGGACCTTTGCACCGGCTGCGACCTGTGCGTGCCGCCCTGCCCGGTCGACTGCATCAGCATGGTGCCGGCCAACCGCGCCTGGACGCCCGCCGACGCCCAGGCGGCGCGCCAGCGCCACCAGGCCCGCGGCGCGCGCCTGGCACGCCTGGCGGCCGACAACACCCGGCTGATGGCCGACGCGCCCGCACTCGACCAGCCCGCCGCCGCGGCCGCCCCCACCCCGCACGACGCCGAACGCAAGCGCAGCGCCGTCGAATCCGCCCTGGCCCGCGCCCGCGCGCGGCGGGCCGCCAAACAGCCATGAATCCCGCCAAGCACGCGCTTGAAATCCACCGATGAATGCGACCAAGCGCCGTGAAATCTTCGCCCGCCTGCAGGCGGCCAATCCGCACCCCCGAAGCGAGCTCGAATACGAGACGCCGTTCCAGCTGCTGATCGCCGTGCTGCTGTCGGCCCAGGCCACCGACAAGTCGGTCAACCTGGCCACGCGCAAGTTCTTTCCCAAGTACGGCACGCCCGAAAAACTCGCGGCGCTGGGCGAGGCCAGGCTGGAAGAATTCATCAAGACCATCGGCCTGTTCCGCACCAAGGCCAAGAACGCCATCGCCACCAGCCGGCTGATCCTGGAGCGCCACGGCGGCGAAGTGCCGCACAGCCGCGAGGCCCTGGAAGCCCTGCCCGGCGTCGGCCGCAAGACGGCCAACGTGGTGCTCAACATCGCCTTCGGCGAACCCACCATCGCGGTGGACACGCATATCTTCCGCGTCGCCAACCGCACCGGACTGGCGCCCGGCAAGGACGTGCTGGCAGTCGAGCTCAAGCTGGAAAAAGTGGTGCCGCGCGACTATGCGCAGCACGCGCATCACTGGCTCATCCTGCATGGCCGCTATGTCTGCGTGGCGCGCACGCCCAAGTGCCCCCAGTGCGGCATCGCCGACCTGTGCGACTTCAAGTCCAAGACCAAAGCCTGACCCGAGACTTACGTCTCGACTTCCGTGAGTCGGGCCATGTGACACGACACACCATTGCAAGACGGCCACTGGGCGGCAAAGCCTGGTAAAACCTATGTAAAACCCTCATGGCAATTTGGAGAGGGCGTCCGCATACTCGCCGCAGTTTTATAAAAAGCGAAGGACACATCACCATGAGCGATGCGATCCTGGAGACAAAAAAGCTTACCAAGGAATTCCGCGGTTTCGTCGCGGTCAATGGTGTCGATCTGCGGATCGAGCGCGGGGAAATCCATGCCCTCATCGGTCCCAACGGTGCGGGCAAGACCACCTGCTTCAATCTGCTCACCAAATTCCTGTCGCCCACCTCCGGCTCGATCTTCTTCAACGGCGTCGACATCACCCGCGAGCGGCCCGCGCAGATCGCGCGCCGCGGCGTGATCCGATCGTTCCAGATCTCGGCGGTTTTCCCGCATCTCACGGTGCTGGAAAACGTGCGCATCGGCCTGCAACGCAAGACCGGCCTTTCCTATCACTTCTGGCAAAGCGAAAGCCCGCTGCAGCGCCTGGACGCGCGCGCCCGCGAGCTGCTCGACGAGGTCGACCTCGGCGGCTTCGCCGGCGAGATCACCCTCAACCTGCCCTACGGCCGCAAGCGCGCCCTGGAAATCGCCACCACCCTGGCCATGGAGCCCGAGCTCATGCTGCTCGACGAACCCACGCAGGGCATGGGCCACGAAGACGTCGACCGCGTCACCCAGCTCATCAAGCGGGTGAGCCGCGGCCGCACCATCCTCATGGTCGAACACAATATGGCCGTGATCTCGTCCATCGCCGACACCATCACCGTGCTGGCGCGCGGCGCCGTGCTGGCGCAGGGCAACTATGCCGAGGTCTCCCGCCACCCCGCCGTCATGCAGGCCTATATGGGCACGACCGACGGCCAACTGCAGGGGGCCCACCCATGAGCACGCCCGCATTGCAGCTCTCGGCACTGCACGCCTGGTACGGCGAATCGCACATCCTGCACGGCGTCGACCTCGAAGTCGGCCAAGGCGAGGTCGTGACGCTGCTCGGCCGCAATGGCGCCGGCCGCACCACCACGCTGCGCGCCATCCTCGGCCTGACCGGCTCGCGCAAGGGTTCGGTGCGCATCCACGGCACGGAATCGATCGCGCTGCCCACCTATCGTGTCGCCCACCTGGGCGTGGGCTACTGCCCGGAAGAGCGCGGCATCTTCGCCAGCCTGTCCTGCGAAGAAAACCTGCTGCTGCCCCCGCCGCTGCAAAGCGCCGCGTCCGGCGGCCGGTTGCCGCCGGGCCGCCCCAAGGCAACCGACGCCTCCTTGGAGGGCAGCGGGCCGCAGGCACCGCTTGGGGGCGCCATACCGCTGGCCGAAATCTACGAGATGTTCCCCAACCTGCACGAGCGGCGCCACTCGCCGGGCACGCGCCTGTCGGGCGGCGAGCAGCAGATGCTGGCCGTGGCCCGCATCCTGCGCACCGGCGCCAACCTGCTGCTGCTCGACGAAATCTCCGAAGGCCTGGCGCCGGTGATCGTGCAGGCCCTGGCCCGCATGATCGTCGCGCTCAAGGCGCGCGGCTACACCATCGTCATGGTGGAGCAGAACTTCCACTTCGCCGCGCCGCTGGCCGACCGCTTCTACGTCATGGAGCACGGCCAGATCGTCGAACATTTCGCCGCATCCCAACTCGCAGAAAAGCAGGACACGCTCAACGAATTGCTGGGCGTTTGATTCAAGAAGCCTGTTATATCCGCCGGCGATCCCGGCTCAAAAAGCAACGAGGAGACACCATGAAACTACGCAATCTCACCGCCGCGCTGGCCGCCGCGGGCCTGGGCCTTGCCGGGTTGAGCGCCCAAGCCGCCGGGATTTCCGACGACGTCGTGCGCATCGGCCTCATCACCGATATGTCGGGGGTGTATGCCGACATCGACGGCAAGGCCGGCGTCACCGCCATCCAGATGGCGGTCGACGATTTCGGCGGCACGGTCGACGGCAAGAAGATCGAAGTGCTGTCGGCCGACCACCAGAACAAGGCCGATGTGGCCGCCTCGCGCGCGCGCGAATGGTTCGACCAGCAAAAAGTCGACAT
>DASWPO010000238.1:0-5254 GCA_036404015.1 Bordetella sp.
GCTGCGCCTGGCCGGACAGCAAGCACACCGCCACCTTCGAATTCTGCGAGAACGGCGTCAAGGCCGTGGCGGCCGAGGCGACCGGCAAGCGGGCCACGCCGACGCTGTTCGCCGCCAACACCGTCGCGGCCCTGATGCGGCAAAGCGACTACGACCTCGAGCAGCACGGCCGGCTGACCGACCCGCTGGCCTACGATGCGCAGACCGACACGTACCGGCCGATTGCCTGGGACGACGCGTTCAAGCTGATCGCCCGGCACCTGAACGGCCTGGCCTCGCCCGACGATGCCGCCTTCTATACCTCGGGCCGGGCCAGCAACGAAGCGGCTTTTCTGTACCAGCTGTTCGTGCGGATGTTCGGCACCAACAACTTCCCCGACTGCTCGAACATGTGCCACGAGGCCACCAGCCGCGGCCTGCCCGCCACGGTCGGCATCGGCAAGGGCACGGTCACGCTGGACGATTTCGAGCTGGCCGACACCGTCCTGATCTTCGGCCAGAACCCCGCCACCAACCATCCGCGCATGCTGGGCGAATTGCGCGCGTGCGCCCGGCGCGGCGCGACGATCGTCTCGATCAACCCGCTGCGCGAGCGCGGCCTGGAACGCTTCGCCAGCCCGCAGAGCCCGGTCGAGATGCTCACGCTGTCGAGCACCAAGATCGCCTCGACCTTCATCCAGCCCAAGGTAGGCGGCGATTTCGCGCTCATCAAGGGCGTCGCCAAGCACGTGCTGGAACTCGACGACGAGGCCGTCGCGCAAGGCGGCGAGCGCGTGCTCGACCTCGACTTCATCGCCCGGCACACGCAAGGCTTCGAGGCCTTCGCCGGCGACTTGCGCGCCGAAAGCTGGCAAGTGCTGGAATCGGAGTCCGGCGTCGCCCGCCGCGACATCGAGGGCCTGGCGCGGATCTACGCCGCGGGCAAGCGCGTCATCGCGACCTGGGGCATGGGCATCACGCAGCACAAGAATTCCGTGGCCACCATACGGATGCTCTCCAACCTGATGATGATGCGCGGCAATATCGGCCGCGAAGGCGCGGGGCTGTGCCCGGTGCGCGGGCATTCCAATGTGCAGGGCAACCGCACGGTGGGCATCGAGGAAAAGCCCACCGCGGCCTTCCTCGACAGGCTGGGCAAGGCCTTCGGTTTCGAGCCGCCCCGCAGGCACGGCTACGACGTGGTCGAGACGATCGAGGCCATGCTCGAGGGCCGCATCAAGGTTTTCATCAGCCTGGGCGGGAATTTCGCCATGGCCACGCCCGACACGCCGCGCACCTTCGACGCCCTGCGCCGCTGCGACCTGACGGTGCAGATCGCCACCAAGCTCAACCGCAGCCACCTGGTGCACGGCAAGGACGCGCTGATCCTGCCGACCCTGGGCCGCACCGAGATCGACCTGCAGGACGGCGTGCCGCAAGGCATCACCGTCGAGGATTCGATGAGCATGGTGCATGTGTCCTACGGCATGAACCCGCCCGCCTCCGGCCAGCTGAAATCGGAGACCGCCATCGTCGCCGGCATGGCCGATGCCACGCTCGGCGGCGGCCGGGCCGACTGGCTGGGCATGGCGTCCGACTATGCGCGCATCCGCGACGCGATCGAGGCGTCCATCGCCGGCTTCGACCGCTACAACGAGCGCATCGCCCAGCCCGGCGGCTTTCACCTGCGGGTCGCGTCCCGGGAAAGGGACTGGAAGACCGATACGGGCAAGGCCAATTTCATGGTGCTGCCCGTCGAGGAAGACACGCCCATCCGGCGCGCCCGCGCGCTGCACGGCGAGCGCCTGATGGTGCTCATGACCACGCGCTCGCACGACCAGTACAACACCACCATCTACGCCATGGACGACCGCTACCGCGGGGTCTTCGGCCAGCGCCGCGTGGTGTTCATCAACCCCGCCGACCTGGAGATGCTGGGTTTCAAGGCCGGCGAATGGGTCGACATGAGCACGGTCTGGGACGACGGCATCGAACGGCGGGCCGACTCGTTCCTGCTGGTCGAATACGACATCCCGCGCGGCTGCATCGGCGCCTATTACCCCGAGACCAACCCCCTGGTGCCGCTGGCCAGCGTGGCCGACGTCTGCAATACGCCGACCTCGAAATCCATCCCCGTGCTGCTGCGCCGGGGCATGCCCCTCGCCGCCTGAGCTCCACCGCCATGATCATCAGACCCACCCAGCACTGGCTGCGGCTGCTCTTCGTCTGGCACGGCTCGGTCCTGCAATCCATCCTGCCGCAGCTGCTGCTGATGACCGGCATCGGCGTCGCCGCGGTGCTGACGCACGGCCAGGTCTTCGGGGAAAAAGTGCCGCTGAACGCGACGCCGTTCACGCTGTGCGGCGTGGCCCTGACGATCTTCATGGCCTTTCGCAACAACGCGAGCTATGCCCGCTATGTCGAAGCCCGGCACCTGTGGGGCAACTTGCTGATCGCGACGCGCACGCTGACTTCCCAGGCGCTGGCCTACATCCCGCCCGGCGCGGGGTTCGCCCCCAGGCCGTTCACGCACGAGCTGATCGGCTTCGTCCACGCGCTCAAGCACCAGTTGCGCAAGACCGACCCGGCCCAGGCGCTCGCCGCGCACCTGGAACCGGCGCTCGCGCAGCAGCTGGCGCGCCAGCATTACCGCCCCATCGCCATCCTGCGCGACGTCCGCCAGCGCCTGTCCGGCCTGCAGCGCCGGGCCGTCATCACCGACAACCAGCTCTGGATGCTCGACACGCAACTGGTGGAGATGGAAAAAACCGTGGGCGGCTGCGAACGCCTCGCCTCCACGCCCATCCCCTTCGCCTACGGGGTGCTGCTGCACCGCACCGTCTACGCCTATTGCGCGCTGCTGCCCTTCGGGCTGGTCGATTCGACGGGCGTCTTCACGCCCTTCGTCTCGGTCTTCGTCGCCTACACCTTCCTCGCCCTGGAAGCCATCGCCAGCGAAATCACCGACCCGTTCGGCACCGCGCCCAACCACCTCGCGCTCAACGCCATCACGTGCACGATCGAGCGTTCGCTGCTGGAACTGAGCGGGGAAACCATGCCCGACGAGGCAAAGCCGGCGCGGCGCTACCAGTTGACCTGACAGGCCCGCGGGCGGCGCGGCTCGCTAGCGATGGCGACCCGTCAGGCCGGCCGCCTGAACACCACGAGCTTCGCGGTCGATTGCTGGACGATCTCGCCGCGCTGGTTCAGCGTGTTGCTCTGGCACAGCACGATGGCCCGGTCCGGCTTGGACTTCGACGGCGTGATCGCCAGCACGGTGGTCTCCACCCGCAGCGTGTCGCCCGGACGCACGGGACGGGGCCAGCTCAATTCGGTGCCGGCGCCGATGAGGCCGGTGGCGATCGGCATCCCGCCGTCGACCAGCAGGCGCATGGTGACCGCCGCCGTGTGCCAGCCGCTGGCGGCCAGCCCGCCGAACAGGGTCTCCCGCGCCCGGGCGTCGTCGAGGTGGAACACCTGCGGGTCGTATTGCCGGGCGAACTGCGTGATCTCCGCTACGCTCATCGTGTGCGTGCCGCTGCGAAACACCGCGCCGACGGCCAGGTCTTCCAGGTAGATGCCTGGAGCGGGGGTTTGCGTCATGATGTGGGACTCCTCGAATCGGTAGTGGATGCCGTAGCGTTTGCTAGGCCAGGCCCAGCCGCTCTTTCAGGCGTTCGCGCGATGCATGCAGGATATCGCGGCCTTCCTTTTCTTCCGGCGTGGCCCGGGCCAGGGACATGGCGCCTATCATTTCCGCAAGCACGGACGAGGCCAGCGATTGCGCATCGTCCCTGCCCATGTCCGTCAACGCCGCCGTAATCGCTTGCCTGAAATGGCGCACGCCGCGATCAAAGCGCGCCCGCGCGGCCGCCGGCATGCGGCTGGCCTCGCCCGTCAGCCCGGGCAAGGGGCAGCCGCGGTCGACCGACTTGCGCAAGCGGTCGGAAAGATAGAAATCGATCAGGGCCGCCAGCCCCGAGGCGCCGTCCTTGCCGTGCAGGCACCGCTCCAGCATGGCCCCGGTGTCCTTGAACATGCAGTCGACTGCTTCCTCGACCAGTTCGTCGCGGGACGCGAAATGCGCGTAGAAGCCGCCGTGGGTCAGGCCCGCGCGCTTCATCAGCGCGGCGACGCCGATGCCGTCCCAGCCATGCTCGCGCATGGCGCTGGCCGCCGCTTCGACGATGCGCGCATGGGTGCGCTCTTTATGCGAAAGTTTTTCCGGCATGGTTCAACTCCTGTCCTCCTGCCATCCGCCGCCCAGGGCGCGGATCGCCGCTACGGAAGCCCGCGCGGCCTGCGCCTGCGCATCCGCGAGACGGTTGGACGCATCGAGCAGCGCCCGGTCGGCATCCAGCACGTCGATCAGGGCGATCACGCCGCCCTGGTAGGCCTTGCGCGCCTGCTCCCGGGACACGGTCAACGCCGCGACTTCCCGTTCGCCGGCTGCCACTTCTTTCCTGCCCTCGGCCAGGCGGGAGAAAGCCGTTTCGACTTCCTCGGTGGCGCGCAGCACCGTGCCCCGGTATTGGGCCAGCGCCTCGGCCTGCCGGCCGCGCGCCGCCGACACCTCGGCATCGATGCGGCCGAAATCGAACAGCCGCCACCGGACACCCAGCAAGGCGCCCGCCTGCACCGCGCTGGAATCCCACAGGTTTCCAGCGCCGACGCCGGCCACGCCCGCCAGGCCGCCTAGCGAGACTTGCGGATAATACTCGGACAGGGCCGCGCCGATGCGGGCATAGGCCGACGCCAGCCGGCGTTCGGCCGCGCCGATGTCGGGCCGGCGGCGCAGCAGCATAGCCGGCTCGATGCTGCCGCTCGGGTCCGGCGCAAGCGGAATGGCCGCCGCGGCCGACAGCGACGGCGCGCCCGTTCCCGCCTGCCGGCCGGCGAGCACGTCGATCCGGTTCAGCGTCGCGGCGATCGCGGCGCGCAAGGGCGGCAGCGCGGCTTCGCGGCCCGCCTGTTCGCCGACGACCCGGTTCAGCTCCCGCGGAGAGGCCAACCCCTGGGACTGCCGCAGCCGGACCAGGTCCGCCAGCTGGCGCGCCGTGTCCCATTGCCGGGTGGCGATCGCGAACCGCGCCTGCAGCCCGCGCAGTTGCAGATAGGTATCGGCCACTTCCGCCTCGACGCTCAGGCGGACCGCATCGGCCTCATCCTGGACGCCCGCGTAGTCGGCGCCCGCCGCCTCGCGCCGGCGGCGCAGCCCGCCGAACACGTCCAGCTCCCAGGACGCCTGGGCCCCGAGCTGGTAGAACGAATAAGT
>DASWPO010000239.1:0-2123 GCA_036404015.1 Bordetella sp.
CATCCACCTGGCCTTCAACCACGATTTCTCGACATTCGCGGCGAACTGCGAGGATGACCGGCGTGTCATCGAGGCGCTCGGCTCGGCGCTGGCCGGCTCCGACCGGCCGCTGGTCGTCACCTCCGGCACCGGGATGGCGAATGCCGTCCCCGGCCAGCCGGCCAGGGAAGACGATGCGACGATCAGCTCGGACGTGATTCCTCGCGCCGCCTCGGAAGAAGCCGCCGCCGCTGCCGCCGCGCAAGGGGTCAATGTGTCGGTGGTGCGGCTCCCGCAAGTCCACGACACGGCCAGGCAGGGCCTCGTCACCCCGGCGATCGGGATATATCGCGAAAAAGGCGTGTGCGCTTATGTCGGGGACGGACTCAATCGCTGGCCGGCGGCGCACGTCCTCGACGTGGCCCGCCTCTACAGGCTGGCGATCGAAAAGGCCGAGCCGAACGCAAGATACAACGCGGTGGCGGAAGAAGGCGTGCCGGTGCGCGATATTGCCGCAACCCTGGGCCGGCGCCTGCACCTGCCGGTCGAATCCGTCACCGCCGAAGAGGCCGGCGCCTTTTTCGGCTGGCTCGCGATGTTTGCCGGGCTCGACCTGCCCGCCTCCAGCGAGCAAACGCGGAAAAAACTCGGATGGCAGCCGACCGGGCCCGGCTTGATTGCCGATCTCGAACGGCTGCAGGTCGCCGACGCCTGAGGCAGCGCCTCGTCAGTCCCGGAAATTCTGGAACTGCAGCGGGAGTTCGACGTCGGTCTTGCGCAGCAGGGCGATGACCGCCTGCAGGTCGTCGCGCTTCTTGCCGGTGATCCGCAGCTTGTCGCCGTTGATCTGGCTGTCCACCTTGATCTTGCTGCCCTTGATCGCGGCCACCAGCTTCTTGGCCACGGCTTGCTCGATCCCCTGCTTGATGGTGACCTTCTGGCGCGCGCCGCCCAGGTTCTCGACCATCTCGCCCGGCTCCAGGCAGCGCACATCGATGCCGCGGCCCGACAGGCGCCCGCGCAGGATGTCGAGCATCTGCTTGATCTGGAAAGCCGAGGCGGCCGCGAGGCTCACCACATAGCCCTCCAGCTCGAAACTGGCATCGATTCCCTTGAAATCGAACCGCGTGGTCAGCTCGCGGCTGGCTTGGTCGACCGCATTGGTCAGTTCGTGCTTGTCGACCTCGGAGACGACGTCGAAACTCGGCATGGCGCAAATCCTGTCATCAAAAAGGCATGCCTGCCAGTTTAACCGCCCGGGAGGCTGCTTATTGCTTGGGCAGCACCCCCATCGGATTGACCGGCTGCCCGCCCTGGCGCAGCTCGAAATACAGCTCGACCCGGCGCGCATCGCTGCTGCCCATTTCGGCGATGCGCTGGCCCCGCTTGACGCGGTCGCCCTGCTTGACCAGCAGCCTGCTATTGTGCGCGTAGATCGTCAGGAAGTTGTTTTCGTGCCGCACGATCACCAGGTTGCCGTAGCCGCGCAGCCCGCTGTTGGCATAGGCCACCGTGCCTGGCGCCGCGGCCACCACCGGCGCGCCGGTGGAACCGGTGATGGTCAGCCCCTTGGAGCTCGAACCGTTGTAGCCGGCCAGTAGCTTGCCCTGGGCCGGCCAGACGAGCGTGATGCCATGCACCGGCGCCGACGCGGGCGCCGCCGCCCCCGTGCGCGGCGCGGGCTTGTCGCCCTTGCCCGAGGCGCGCGGCGGCGGCGCGCCGTCGCCCTTGCTGCTGGCATCGTGAAACGGCGGCCGCACCCGCAGCAGCATGCCCGGCGTGATCTGGTTGGCGTCGGTGAGCTTGTTCCAGCGCAGCAGGTCGCCCGTGCTCTGGTCGTGCTTCTGGGCGATTTGCGACAGCGTGTCGCCCTCTTTGACGCGGTAATAGGCGGGAGACTTGCCCGACGACGAGGGGGTGCTGCTGCAGGCGGCCAATGCGGCCAGCAGGGCGGCACAGGCGGCCCGCCTGCACCAGGAGGCCCAGTACCCCGGCATGGCCGTGGAAATCACGCGAAAACAGGACGAAAAGAAAGCGGGAGAAGCGGACACGGAATCGAACGCAGTGGCAGACCGGCCTAAGAGTATCAGGAAGTCGGCGCCCGCCATAAGTCTTGACGATTGATAACGCCTGCCCATCCGGGA
>DASWPO010000240.1:0-7490 GCA_036404015.1 Bordetella sp.
TCCGGTAGGTCTCCTGCACCAGTTCCTCGGAGGGCAGGCTGAGCTTCCTGCCGCACGACAAGGCCGCCACCTGGAGCTGGCAGGCGCGCTCCAGCCGGAACATGGTGTTGAAGGCTTCCTGGATCGTCTCGCCCGCCGTCAGCAAGCCGTGATTGCGCAGGATCATGGCCTCGTTGTCGCCGAGGTCGGCCACCAGGCGGGCCTGTTCTTCCATGTTGAGGACGACGCCTTCGTACTTGTGGTAGCCGATCCGGCCAAAGCGCATGGCGGTCTGGGACATGGGGATCAGGCCTTCCTCCAGCGCCGCGACGGCCATCCCGGCAATGGTGTGCGTGTGGATGACGCAGTGCAAATGCCTGGCGTTGCGGTGGATGGCGCTGTGGATGATGAAGCCGACCTTGTTGGCATGGTAGGGCGTCGTGTTGCGCAGTTCGTTGCCCTCCAGATCGATCTCGATCAGGCTGGAGGCCGTGATCTCGTCGTAGAACATGCCGTAGGGATTGATCAGGAATCTGTCTTCGGTCCCCGGCACGCGCACCGAGATATGGTTGGCGATCATCTCCGTCATGCCGAAGTGGTGCATGAGCCGATAGCAGGCGGCTAGGTCGACGCGGGCCTCCCACTCTTCGGCGCTCACTTGATCACGCACGCTGGGGATGTCCAGGCGACCGCAAGAGGCTGTAGAGATGGACATGATGGATTCCTTTACTCTTTCAACAATGAGGGATTGGTCTTGAAAAAGTCCCGCCATTCGTTGACCTCGCCGTCAAAGAATGTCTGGAACTGAGCCGGTGTGGAAATGAACGGCACGGCGCCCAGGCTCGCGTAGAGCTTGACCGTGTCGGGGTTCTTCAAGGCTTTGTTCACCGCCTGGGCGAGCCTGTCCTTGATGGCCTGGGGCGTGCCGCCGGGAGCGAGCAGCCCATACCAGACGTCCGGGTAGAAATTGGGAATGCCTTCCTCGCCCAGCGTGGGGGCGTTCGGCAGGAAGGAGGAGCGCTTGGGCGTGGCGACCGCCAGCACCTTGAGTTGGCCGGCCTGCAGATTGGGCAGCACGGTGGCCAGGCCGGCGAACATGATGTTGACCTCGCCGGAGAGCAGCGCCGTGGTGGCGGGCGCGGTTCCCTTGAACGGCACATGCAGCAGTTGCGTGCCCGTCAGGATGCCGAACTGGGCGCCCGCCAGGTGCGGCCGGTTGCCGATGCCGGAGGAGGCATAGGTGACCTGGCCGGGATGCGCTTTGGCGTAGGCGATCAAATCCTTGACCGAGTTGACCGGGAACTTGCTGCCGGCAATCAGGAAGTAGGGCGTGCGGGCCAGCGGGGCGATCGCCGTCAGGTCCTTCTCCGTGTCATACGGCAGGTTGGGCATGAAGCTGGCGTTGATGGGCGTGGGCGATCCGCCTACCACCAGGGTGTAGCCGTCCGGTTTGGCATGGGCCACGTAGCCGACGCCGATGACGCTGCCCGCTCCGCCTTTGTTTTCGATCACGATGTTCTGGCCGAGGTCCTGCGTCAGAATCGGGGCAATCGACCGGATCAGCACGTCGGTCGGGCCGCCGGCGTCGAAGGGAATGATGATGCGTATGGGTTTTTCCGGATAAGCGGCCAGGCTGGCGGTGGCGGGCACCATCAGCAGGACGGACGCCAGGAAAAGCAAGGTGCGGTGGATCATGATCGTTCTTCTTGTGCGGATGCGTTTTTGGGAATCGCGCGCTGCGGGCATTCCCCGGCGGCAGGCAGAAGCCTCGTCACGCATGCGGTGACGAGGCTCCCGACGCGCACTGCACCGGTGTCTCGTGGAAAGCCGTGGGGAGATTATCTCGGCGAAGGCCGAGATAAGGGAATTGCTATCTTCTGTTCACTGCGATAACGCAGACGCATCACCGTGCAGGTATCGCAGGAAGTTCTGCGTCGGCACGGCGAGCGACCGGTTCTTGAGCGTGAAGATGCCGATGTTGCGGGACACGACCGGATCGGTCAGCTTCAGGAAGGCCAGGCCCTGGGTGTTGACGATGTCCTTGGCGAGCGACGGCATGACCGCGATGCCCAGGCCGGCGGCGACCATGCGCGCCGTGACCGAGATATTGAATGATTCGTAGCGGGGCTGGAGCTGGCCGGGCGTGTTCGCGAAGACCCGCTCGGCCAGCAGCCTGATGCTGCTGGTGGCGCCGTTGGCAATGTAGGGCCGCTGCGTGAACACTTCCCAGGTCACGGACTTCCGGCTCGCCAGGGGATCGTCCTCGGCGCAGATGAGCAGCAGGTCATCCTTGCGGAACGGCGTGAAGGCGAATCGGCTGGCTTCCAGGGTGGCCTGGTCGAAGGTCAGCGCGGATACGCCGATGTCGGCCGATCCATCGGCGACATTGCTCAGGACTTCTTCGGCCGATACCGAGCGCAAGCCGATCGAGACGTTCGGATACGCCTGCAGGAAGCGCTGCATCGAGTCCGGCAGCACCGAGGCGGCGACGGAGGGGATGCTGGCGATCGATATCCGCCCGCTTCGGCCGGCGACGAACTCCGCCAGGTCGCTGAGCGAATCGTGCAGTTCATAGACGATGCGGCGCGCGATGGGCAGCAGCTGCCGGCCCGACTGGGTCAGCGTGACCTCGTGCGTGTTGCGGTCGAACAGGCGTGTTCCCAGCTTGGCCTCGGCGGAGGCGATGGTGCGGCTGAGCGCCGGCTGCGAAACGCTGCATCTCGCCGCCGATGCCCGGAAACTGAGGGTCTCGGCGACGTCGATGAATTTTTCCAGTTCCTGGACGGTCAAGCGGGTGCGCATGGTCTTGCTGTTTTTCTCGCGGCGGGGGAAATGCCTGGCGCCCCAGGAGCGCCGTGCTACGACGACATCTGGATGGCGTACCGTTTGTACTCTACTACGGCCGCGTCCAGGAACACCTTGATCAGGCTGGCGCGGGGCGAGGCGCGCTGCCAGATCAAGCCGACGCGGCGCGGCTCGCAAGGCCGCGGCAGGGGGATGGTGGCCAATTTGAGCCGCCTGATGGCGCCGCTGGTGGAGACGGGCAGGATGGCCACGCCGAGGTCCCGGCTGATCATGACGGCGATCGATTCGATCGCATTGAGTTCGAAGCGCACATTGGGCTGGATATTGGCCCGATGCAGATACTCGTCGGCATGGCGCCCGCCCCAATCGCTCAGGCTATACCGGATCAGCGGCTGCGTGGCCAGCAGCCGGTGGGGGTCCTTGCCGGCATGGCGCGCCGCCGCCACCAGGACATAGGGTTCTTCGCGCAGCAAGTGCCAGCTCTGGCTCTTGGGCAATTCGTACGGCGCCTCCAGCGCGATGGCGATATCGAGTCTGCCCGCCTCGATCTCCGGATAGAAGCTGACCGAGTGCCCCGGCTGGATATCCACGTTGATGAGCAGGTCCTGCTTGACGAGGCGTTCGAGTATGCGGGGGACCACGGTGGTCAATGCGGTCATCCCCGCGCCCAGGCGCAGTTCGCCCATGAGCTCGTTGGATTTGGCCATATAGCGGATCTTTTCCACCTGTTCGAGCATCTGGTCGAAATGCCCGAGCAGTTCGGCGCCTTTTTCCGTCAGGTGCACGGTGCGGCCGGCGCGCGCGACCAGGTCGGCCCCCAGGTCCTTTTCCAGGACGCGGATCTGCTGCGCCACCGCGCCATGCGTCAGGCCCAGGCGCCGGGCTGCCTCGGCCATGGAGCCATGGCGGGCCACGGCGACCAGGGTTTTGATGAACTCGGTATTCATGACGATAGGAAAGTTATCTTCTTATCGAACCAATCATACACATATCGAAGGCCCGCCCTTTGCCAAAATAGGAAAAAGGAGACAATCATGAGAAGCAAGCTGTTCGTTCCGGCGTCCCGTCCAGAACTGTTCGAGAAGGCCATGAAAAGCATGGCGGATTCGATCTCGTTCGATCTGGAGGACGCCGTGGTGCCAGAGGCCAAGGAGTCCGCCCGCCATACGCTGGCGGCTTATCTGCGCGGCGCCGATTTCCAGAAGAAAGAAAAAAAAATTATCGTTCGGATCAATGCGGCCGATACGCCCTACTTCCAGGACGATTTGCGGGTCCTGGCCGGCGCGCCGGTCGACATCCTGAACGTGCCGAAGCTGGAATGCGCCGATGACGTCCGCCATGCGGTGACGGCCGTCGAGGCGGCCGGGTTCGCGGACACGGACGTGGCGCTGCTGGCCAATATCGAAACCCCGCGCGCCTTGCGCCTGGCCGCCGAAATCGCCGCCGCGCATCCCCGCGTGTGCGGCCTGCAGCTGGGCCTGGCCGATTTGTTCGAGCCTTACGGCATCGCGCGATACGAAGCCGGCACCTTGCGGCAGGTCATGCTGGCCTTGCGGCTGGCCGCCGGGGAGTGCGGAAAATACGCGCTGGACGGCGCTTACGCCAGGGCGGCCGACACGCAGGGCTTCCGGGACGAAGCCTTGCTGGCCCGCTCCCTGGGCCTGATGGGCAAGTCCTGCATACACCCCAATCAGATTGCGATTGCCAACGAGGTGTTCGGCCCTTCGGCCCAGGACATCGAGCACGCCGCGCGCGTCATGCAGGCAAGCCGCCGGAACGCCGGCGCCGGCGCGTTTTTGCTCGACGGGCAAATGATAGACGCGCCTTTCGTCAAGCGTGCCCGCGAAACCCTGCGCCTGGCAGGACTCGATCCCGATGTGGATCAATGAATTCGGACCGATGACCATGACAACCGATATCCTTCCCTTGTCCGGCGTGAAGGTGCTCGATTTGAGTGCCTATATCGCCGGTCCGTATGGCTGCACGCTGCTCGGCGATCTGGGCGCGGACGTGATCAAGGTGGAGCCGCCGGAAGGCGACAACCTGCGCAAATATCCCTCCACCATCGAAGCCGAGAGCCGGGCTTTCCTGGGCCTGAACCGCAACAAGCGCGGCCTGTGCCTGGACCTGAAGAATCCTGACGGCCATGCCGTGCTGATCCGGCTGGTGCGCCAGGCCGACGTGCTGGTGCACAATTTCCGTCCCGGCGTGCCGGAACGGCTGCGCATCGATTTCGAAACCCTGCGGGCGGCAAATCCGCGCCTCGTCTATTGCGCCATGACGGGATACGGGGATCGCGGCCCCCTGGCGAGAAACGCGGGCTACGACCAGGTAATGCAGTCCATGACCGGCATGTGCGCCTCGCAGGGCAAGGCCGGCGGGCCGCCCGAGATTCTGTACGGCTCCATCGTCGACTATTACGGCGCATCGATGATAGCCGGCACGGTCGCCAGCGCGCTGTATCAGCGCGAACGGACCGGCGCGGGCCTGGCCGTGCAGGTATCGCTGCTGGGCAGCGCCTTGTGCATGCAGTCGGCGCGGCTGGTATGGGCCGATGGAGAGCCGCGCGACATCGAGCGCGATATGCGTTCCGGCGGCATCACCGGGATACATCCGACCAAGGACGGCTATATCTACCTGTCGGCCAACACGCCGCATTTCTGGCATTCCTTGTGCGAGCATCTGGGCCTGGCCGAGCTGGCCGACGACGAACGGTACGACAGCGTCAAGAAGCGCGCCGTCCATGCCGGCGTCCTGGTGTCCCGGGTGCGCGCCGCCCTGGCCGGCGCGACGGCGCATGAATGGGCGGCCAAATTCGGGCAGTCCGTGCCGTGTTCCGTGGTCAACCGCGTGGAGAATATGTTCGACGATCCCCAGGTTCAGGCCATGGATTTCATGGGGACCTATGCCAACGAGCGCGTGGGCGGCTATCGCGGCCTGGCCCGCTGGGCCAGCTTCGACGGCGATGCCCAGCCGGCTGCCGGGCGCCATGAAGGCGGCGCGCCCGGTCTGGGCGAGCACAGCCGCCAGGTATTGCGCGACCTGGGCTATGACGAGACCGCCATCGACCGGTTGTTTGCATCCACCGCCGTGCGGTGACGGGTCGGCGTCGAGCTTGCCAGGGGTCCTGAAGGCCGGGTCTGGCGCCGGGGATTCAGGCAGCCCGGCGTGAGAGGCTCGTGGCCGCGGCATCCACCGCTTGAGCGACGGCGTCGGCGGCCATGCAATCGATCCGGATTCTATCCGGCTGCGCGCGCAGCCAGGTGATCTGCCGCTTGGCGAGTTGCCGCGTCGCGGCGATGCCTTGTTCCCGCGCTGCTTCGAGCGTGGTCTCGCCGTCCAGGTGGGCCCAGAGCTGGCGATAGCCCACGCAGCGGATGGCGGGCAGGCCGGGGTGCAGGTCGCCGCGCGCGCGCAGGGCGCGGACTTCGTCGAGGAAGCCGGCCGCGAGCATCGCGTCGAAGCGCCGGGCGATGCGGGCGTGCAGGGCCAGGCGGTCGGCGGGTTCGAGACTGATGGTGAGGTAGTGCGGCGTGTCCGCGGCGCCGGCCTTGCGTTGCAGGCCGGGCGCCGAGGCGGCGGCGCTGGGCGTGGTGCCGCTCAGCAGCTCGGACATGGGCTTGCCGCTCAGCAGGCAGATTTCCAGCGCGCGCTGGATGCGCTGGCTGTCGTTGGGCGAGAGACGGGCCGCGGTGGCCGGATCCAGCGCGGCAAGCCGCGCGTGCAAATGCGGCCAGCCATGCCGGGCCGCCTCGGCTTCGAGTTCGGCGCGCAGCGCGGGGTCGGCCTGGGGCAGGTCGTCGAGGCCGTCGCGCAGGGCCTTGTAGTAGAGCATGGTGCCGCCGGCCAGCAGCGGCAGGCGGCCGCGGGCGCGGATCTCGGCGATGAGGCGCAGGGCGTCTTCGCGGAACTGCGCGGCGGAATAGGATTCGGCGGGGTCGCGGATGTCGAGCAGGTGCTGGGGCGCCAGGGCGCGCTCGGCCGCGTCGGGCTTGGCGGTGCCGATGTCCATGCCGCGGTAGAGGGTGGCCGAGTCGACGTTGATGATCTCCAGCGGCCAGCGCTGCGCCAGGGCGAGGCAGGCCGCGCTCTTGCCGGCGGCGGTGGGGCCGGCGAGGCAGATGACGGGAAGCGTCGAGGCGGAATCGGGCACGGACGGGGCGCGGCGTTCAGGGCGTAGGGAATGCGGAGGCTGGGCGCGCGCGCCTACTGCCCGCGCATGAAAAGCTTGTCCAGCTCGTTCACGCTCCACTGCACCCAGGTGGGCCGGCCGTGGTTGCACTGGTCGGCGCGCTCGGTGGCTTCCATCTGGCGCAGCAGGGCGTTCATCTCGTCGAGCGTGAGCTTGCGGTTGGCACGCACCGAACCGTGGCAGGCCATGGTGGAGAGCAGTTCGTTGCGCTGCTCGGTGAGCAGCTGCGAGACGCCGACGGCGGCCAGGTCGCGCAGCACGGCGCGCGCCAGGGTCTCGATGTCGCCGCGCGCCAGCATGGCCGGCACGCAGCGCACGGCGATCGACGCGGGGCCGGCGGGGCGCATTTCGAAGCCGAGCTCGGCCAGTTGTTCCGCGTGCTCTTCGACCAGGGCCACGTCTTTCTCGGCAGCGTGGAACACGACGGGCACGAGCAGGTCCTGGCGGGGCAGGCCGCGGGTGTCGAGCTCGCGCTTGAGCTGTTCGTAGACCACGCGTTCATGGGCGGCATGCA
>DASWPO010000241.1:0-2997 GCA_036404015.1 Bordetella sp.
GCGCCATCAGGCGCCCTCGGCCCTTCGGGCTTCCCCGCCGCAGAGGCGCCGCCCCGTGTTGCCCCGTTTCTCCATGCTCTGTTACTACTATATAACGCCCCGGGATATACCGGCCTATACAGTTCGCCGCCGTTGGTTCCAGGCCAGTAGCTCGCCCACGATGCCGCGCCGGAAGGCCAGCACGCAGACCACGAAGATCAGGCCGATCACGATGGTGACGGATTCGCCGAGCTGGTTGAACCAGTCGACATGGGTGAGCTTGGCCAGGAAGGTGCCGAAGTCGCCCACCTTGTTTTCCAGCAGCACCACGATGAAGGCGCCCAGGATGGGGCCGACGAGCGTGCCCATGCCGCCGATCAGCGTCATGAGGATCACCAGGCCCGACATCTGCCAGGTGGCGTCGGACAGGGTGGCCGAGACGAACACCAGGGCCTTGGTGGCGCCCGCCAGCCCGGCCAGCGCCGCCGAGAGCACGAAGGCGAGCAGCTTGAAGCGGTCGACGTCGTAGCCCAGCGAAATGGCGCGCGGCTCGTTCTCCCGCAGGGCCTTGAGCACCTGGCCGAAGGGCGAGTGCACCGCGCGCCAGATGATGAAGTAGCCGATGGCGAAAACGATCAGCACCAGGTAGTAGAGGTGCAGGTCGTCGGCGAGGTCGATGAAGCCCAGCGCCTTGCCGCGCGGGATCTGCTGCAGGCCGTTCTCGCCGCCGGTGAAGGGGGCCTGCAGGAAGAAGAAGAACACCATCTGCGCCATGGCCAGCGTGATCATGGCGAAATAGATGCCGCTGCGCCGGATGGCCAGCAGGCCCATCACCAGGCCGAGCAGCGCGGCCGCGGCGGTGCCGAACAGAATGCCCAGTTCGGTGGGAAAGCCCCAGACCTTGAGCGCCTGGCCGGCGGCGTAGCCCGCGAAGCCCAGGAAGGCGGCGTGGCCGAAGGACAGCAGGCCCGTATAGCCCAGCAGCAGGTTGAACGCGCAGGCGAACAGCGCGTAGCAGAGGACTTCCATGACGAAGATCGGATAGACGCCCAGGTAGGGCAGGGCGGCCACCACGATGGCCGCCAGCGCGTAGGCCAGGAGTTGGCGGTTCATTTTTCTTTTCCGAAGAGCCCGGTGGGGCGCAGCAGCAGCACGACGACCATGATGATGAAAACGACGGTGCTCGATGCCTCGGGCCGGAACACCTTGGTGAAGCCCTCGATGATGCCCAGGCCCAGGCCGGTGACGATGGCGCCCAGGATGGAGCCCATGCCGCCGATCACCACCACGGCGAACACCACGATGATGAGGTTCGAACCCATCAGCGGGGCGACCTGCAGGACGGGCGCGGCGAGCACGCCGGCAAAGCCGGCCAGGGCCACGCCGAAGCCGTAGGTGAGGGTGATCATGCGCGGCACGTTCACGCCGAAGGCCTCGACCAGCTTGGGGTTCTCGGTGGCGGCGCGCAGCAGCGAACCCAGGCGGGTGCGCTCGATGACGAACCAGGTGGCCAGGCAGACCACGACGGAGGCCACCACCACCCAGGCCCGGTAGTTGGGCAGCACCATGAAGCCCAGGTTGGTGGCGCCGCGCAGCGCGGCGGGCGGCGGAAAGGGCTGGCCCGACACGCCGTAGACGCTGCGGAACAGCCCTTCGATGAGCAGCGCCAGGCCGAAGGTGAGCAGCAGGCCGTAAAGATTGTCGAGCCTGGCGAGCGGCTTGAGCAGCAGTCTTTCGATGACGATGCCGAACAGGCCGACCACGATGGGTGCGAGGATCAGCATGATCCAGTAGTTCAGGCCCAGATAGCTCATGCCCATCCAGGCGATGAAGGCGCCCGTCATGTAGAGCGCGCCGTGCGCGAAATTGATGACGTTGAGCAGGCCGAAGATGACCGCCAGCCCCAGGGAGAGGATGGCGTAGAACGAACCGTTCACCAGTCCGAGCAGCAATTGTCCGAGCAGTGCCTGGATAGGGATGCCGAAGAGGGAAATCATCGTATGAGGGTGTTCCTACGTGGGTTCCGCGCGCCGCGGCCCCAGGTAACGGGGCCGCGGCGGATGGCATCGCTTACTGCTTGAGCAGCGCGCAGGGGGATTCGGAAGGCTTGGTGTAGACCTCGTCGCCCGGCAGGGTGGCGACCACCTTGTAGAGATCCCAGGGGCCCTTGGACTCCTGCGGGGTCTTGACCTGCATGAGGTACATGTCGTGGATCATGCGGCCGTCGGCGCGCACGTAGCCGCCCTTGGCGAAGAAGTCGTTGATCTTGTGCGACTTCATCCACTTCATGACGGTGTCGGGATCGTCGGTGCCGGTTTCCTTGACGGCGTTCAGGTAGAACATGGTCGCGGAATAGTCGCCCGCCTGCAGCATGGAGGGTTTGCGGCCGACCTTGGCCTCGAACTTCTTGGCCCAGGCGCGGGTGTCGTCGTTCAGGTCCCAGTACCAGCCGTCGGTCAGGTACATGCCCTTGGTGGCATCCAGGCCCAGCGCGTGCACGTCGTTGATGAAGACCAGCATGCCGGCCAGTTTCATGGACGCGGTGACGCCGAATTCGTTGGCGGCCTTGACCGAGTTGATGGTGTCGCCGCCCGCGTTGGCCAGGCCCAGGATCTGCGCGCCCGAGGACTGCGCCTGCAGCATGAAGGACGAGAAGTCGGTGGTGCCGAGCGGCGCGCGCACCGAACCCTTGACCGTGCCGCCGGTGGCCTTGATCACGGCGGTCGTGTCGCGTTCGAGCGCCTGGCCGAAGGCGTAGTCGGCCGTCAGGAAGAACCAGCTCTTGCCGCCGTCCTTCACCACGGCCGAACCGGTGCCGCGCGCCAGCGCGACGGTGTCGTAGGCATAGTGGATGGTGTAGGGCGAGCACTGGGTGGTGGTGAGCTCGGAAGCGCCGGCCCCGATGGCGATGAAGGGCTTGTGCTTTTCCGCGGCGACCACGGCCATGGACAGGCCGGTGCCCGAGTTGGTGCCGCCGATCAGCATGTCGACTTTTTGCTGGTCGAACCATTCGCGCGC
>DASWPO010000242.1:0-2591 GCA_036404015.1 Bordetella sp.
CGGCCTTCGAGGCGCGCTTTCGCGACGGCGCCATCCCGGACGACATGCCCGAGATCTCGGTGGCCGGCGCGCCCGTCGGCATCCTGAAGCTCCTGCGCGAATCCGGCCTGGCGGCCTCGAGTTCCGAGGCGCAGCGCAATATCGAACAGGGCGGCGTGCGCATCGACGGCGCCCGCGTCGAAGACAAATCGTTGCAATTGTCTGCCGGTTCTTATGTGCTCCAGGTAGGCAAACGTAAATTTGCCCGTGTTAACTTGGCCTAACCGGCAAGTGTGAGCCCCCCGGCTGCCGCGCAGCCACTCCCTTGGGGGCCCGGCCCGGCTTGGGGCGGCCCGGCGCCAGGCCGCCCGCCCTGAAAACCAGCCAGCAGGAGATGACGTCATGAAGCTCTCGAGTCTTTCCTTTTCCGACCACGAGTCCATTCCCGAACGCTATGCCTTCGGCAAGATCGATCCCCAATCGCACGTCGCATTGGCCGACAACTTCAACCCCCAGTTCTCCTGGGACGACGTGCCGGCGGGCACCCGCTCGTTCGTGTTGATCTGCCACGACCCCGACGTGCCCTCCAGGCCCGACGACGTCAACCAGGAAGGCCGCCTCGTGCCGGCCGACCTGCCGCGCGTGGATTTCTTCCATTGGCTGCTGGTGGACCTGCCGGCCGACCTGCGCGAGATCGACGAAAGCGCCTTCTCCAGCGGCATCACGCCGCGCGGCAAGGGCGGCCCGCTGGCCCCCATCATGAACGCGCGCCAGGGCCTCAACGACTACACCAGCTGGTTCGCCGGCGACCACGACATGAGCGGCGACTACTTCGGCTACGACGGCCCCTGCCCGCCGTGGAACGATGCCATCGTGCACCACTATGTCTTCACGCTCTACGCGCTCGACGTCGAGACGCTGCCGGTGCAGGGCAGTTTCAAGGGCGTGGACGTGCTGTCCGCCATGCAGGGGCATGTGCTGGCCAAGGACTCGGTCACGGGCATCTACACCCTGAATCCCGACCTTGCGCCCACCCAGATCGCCACCAGCGAATAAGGTAAAATTTGCTCGATTGCCTTTCCCTCGCGTAACTGGCGAATCCGTGGGTCACCACAAGGAAGCGCGAGGGTCATCAGCGCCGGGGGCGGCGCATGCAGCGCGCACCGCCCGCCGACGTACGCCGTTCGCCTGGGCAGACGTTAGGCAGATCTTGTAGCAGCAGCAACGATCCCCATTAACGCCATCCCTGAACGACAAGGACCTCTCGCCATGTTCGACCGCAATCTCACCCTCGACAAAGTCGACCCCGAAGTCTGGGCCGCCGTCCAGCAAGAAAACACCCGGCAGGAACAGCACATCGAGCTGATCGCCTCCGAAAACTACGCCAGCCCCGCCGTCATGCAGGCGCAGGGCACCCAGCTCACCAACAAGTACGCCGAAGGCTACCCGGGCAAGCGCTACTACGGCGGCTGCGAATTCGTCGACATCGTCGAGACGCTGGCCATCGAGCGCCTGAAGAAGATCTTCGTCGCCGAAGCCGCCAACGTGCAGCCCAATTCGGGCTCGCAGGCCAACCAGGGCGTCTACAACGCCATGCTCAAGCCGGGCGACACCGTGCTGGGCATGAGCCTGGCCGAAGGCGGCCACCTCACGCACGGCGCCTCGGTCAACCAGTCGGGCAAGCTGTACAACTTCATCCAGTACGGCCTGGACGCCAACGAAGTGCTCGACTATGCCAAGGTCGAGGCCCTGGCACAAGAACACAAGCCCAAGATGATCGTGGCCGGCGCCTCGGCCTACTCGCTGCACATCGACTTCGAGCGCCTGGGCAAGATCGCGCGCGACAACGGCGCCTGGCTGATGGTCGACATCGCCCACTACGCGGGCCTGGTGGCCGGCGGCGCCTATCCCAACCCCGTGCCGCACGCCGACTTCGTCACCTCCACCACGCACAAGTCCCTGCGCGGCCCGCGCGGCGGCGTCATCATGATGAAGGCCGAGTTCGAGAAGGCCGTCAATTCGGCCATCTTTCCCGGCATCCAGGGCGGTCCGCTGATGCACGTCATCGCCGCCAAGGCCGTGGCCTTCCAGGAGGCCCTGGCGCCCGAGTTCAAGACCTACGCGCAGCAAGTGGTCAAGAACGCCCGCGTCCTGGCCGACACGCTGGTCAAGCGCGGCCTGCGCATCGTCTCCGGCAAGACCGAAAGCCACGTCATGCTGGTCGACCTGCGCGCCAAGGGCATCACCGGCAAGGAAGCCGAGGCCGTGCTGGGCCAGGCCCACATCACGGTCAACAAGAACGCCATCCCCAACGACCCGGAAAAGCCCTTCGTCACCAGCGGCATCCGCCTGGGCACCCCGGCCATGACCACCCGCGGCTTCACCGAGGCCGAGGCCGAGCTCACCGCCAACCTGATCGCCGACGTGCTCGACAACCCGCGCGACGAAGCCAACATCGCTGCCGTGCGCGAACGCGTCAACGCCCTGACCGCGCGCCTGCCCGTTTATCGCGGCTAAAGCGGGTTGCCTACTAGTCAGGCGGGAAGTGGCGGGCATCGCGGGCCCTTTGAGGCGGGGGCAGCCCCGCAGGGGCCGAGGGCGCCTGATGGCGC
>DASWPO010000243.1:0-14115 GCA_036404015.1 Bordetella sp.
GCGAGTACAGATGCACGGTTTTCGCGCCATGGTCGCGCACGTAGATGAAATTCTCGAAGGCATTGTCGCCGCCGCCCAGAACCGCCACCGACAGGCCGGTATAGTCCTGCGCCACGACGGACGATCCGGGCCCCACCAGAACGCCGGGCCAGCGGGCCCGCAGCGCATGGCCCGGCAGATTGCGCGCCAGCACGCCTGAGGCGATGACCAGCGCGCGGCCGCGCACGGTTTCTTGCGAGGCGGCCAGCGTCAGGGCAAAGCCATCGGCCTCGGCGCGCGCCTGGACGGCCGGCGCGCGCAGCCGCACAGGCACGCCGGCGGCCTGCGCGCTGCGCGCCAGGTTGTCGGCGATCTGCAGTCCGGTGGCCCCGGGCAGAGCGGCGATCCAGTCGTCCACGAAAGGGTTGGTGGCCGTCAGGCCGCCCAGCCGTTCCCCGGCCTCGACCAGCAGGGGCGAAAGTCCCAGGCGCGCCAGCCAGACCGCGCACGACACCCCGGCCGGTCCGCCTCCCACGATCACCGCGTCGTATATCCGTTGCATGCCCATAGAAGCTGATTGTAGTCACGCTTTACAATGCCTCCTTCCCACCCAGGTCCCGACATCATGCTGACCCGCCGCATCATTCTTTCCGGTCTGGCGCTCGACGCCCGTGTCGGCATACTCGAGCACGAACGCCGCGCCACGCAGCCCCTGCACATCGATGCCGAGTTCGACGTGGACATCACGCGCAAGACCGACGACCAGGACATCCACAGCGTGCTGGACTACCGGCGCCTGCGCGAGACCATTATCGAACAGTGCACCCGGGCGCATGTGAACCTGCTCGAGACGCTCACCGAGCAGATCGCCGAACGCCTGCTGGCCGACTTCCCGGACGTCAACGCGATCAGGCTGCGCATCAGCAAGCCCATGGCTTTTTCGGATTGCGTGGCGGTCGGAGTGGAGATCCAAACCAGCCGGTGATGTTTGATTTATTGGGTCAGGTGGTTTTTTGAGTTCTTGAGCCGCCGCGGCTGCCCTGCGGAATTCCGATGCTCGCCCCCAGCGGGGCTGTGCTTCGGATTCCTCCGGGGTCCGCGGCTCACATATCGTCATGGACACTACCGTTTTTCCTACGCTGGCTGAACAAAAGGCGCGGCACGAAGGCAACAAGCTCGCCAAGCGCCTGGCGCGCGAGACCACGCGCGCCATTTCCGACTACAGCATGATCGAGGCGGGCGACCGCGTGATGGTGTGCCTGTCGGGCGGCAAGGACTCGTACGGCATGCTCGACATCCTGATGGCGCTGCAAAAGCGCGCGCCGTTCCGGTTCGAGCTCATCGCCGTCAACCTCGACCAGAAGCAGCCGGGCTTTCCCGACGACGTGCTGCCCAGGTACCTGGGCGGCCTGGGCGTGCCCTTCCACATCGAGACGCAGGACACCTATTCCACCGTTACGCGCGTCATCCCCGAAGGCAAGACCCTGTGCTCGCTGTGCTCGCGGCTGCGGCGCGGCATTTTGTACCGCGTGGCCGGCGAACTGGGCGCCACCAAGATCGCGCTGGGCCACCATCGCGACGACATCCTGGGCACCTTCTTCCTGAACCTGTTCTACGGCGGCAAGATGAAGGGCATGCCGCCCAAGCTGGTGTCCGACGACGGCCGGCACACGGTCATCCGGCCGCTGGCCTATGTGCCGGAAAGCGACCTGGTCGCCTACGCCCAGCTCAAGCAGTTTCCCATCATCCCCTGCAACCTGTGCGGTTCGCAGGAAAACCTCAAGCGCCGCGAAGTCTCGCGCATGCTGCAAGAGTGGGACCGCAAGCACCCGGGCCGCGCCTGGAACATCTTCAACGCGCTCTCGAGCGTGGTGCCTTCGCACCTGATGGACCGCGAGCTGTTCGACTTCGCGGGCCTCAAGCCCACGGGCCTGCCCGATGCCGACGGCGACATCGCCTTCGACCAGGAAGACCCGGACGGCGCATCGCCATCGTGCAGCGATGGCGATGCCGCCGAGCTTGACGGCATGACAGAAAAAGCGATCCGGTTCGTTTCGTAGCCGGCATTGAGTTGCCGTGAGCCGAGGACCCCGGAGGAATCCGAAGCGCAGCCCCCACTGGGGGCGAGCATCGGAATTGCGCAGGGCAGCCTCGGCGCCTCAAGAACTCAGATCGCCACGGCCCAAGAACTCAAATCGCCGCAGTCCGAGAACCCCAAAACGGCAACTCAAGACAACACGCAATCCAAGGCCGCCGGCGCCCCCAGCCTCACGGTAAACGCCCGCAGCTCATCCCGCCGGAACACGTGCACCTGCACGCGCTCCCCCGCCCGGTATTGCGACACCAACTGGTCCAGCCCGGCCGGCGCCTCCACGCGCAGGCCATCGACGGCCACCAGCACGTCTCCCGCCGACAGCCCCGCCTTGTGCGCGGCGCCGCCTTCCAGCACCGTGGCCAGCGCCAGATTCTCGCCCTGCTTGCGCACCCGCACGTCCATGGAAGGAATCGGCGTGGCCGGCTTCCATTGCAGCGTCACGCCGGCCGTCGCCAGCAATTCGGCCAGCGGCAGATCGGCCGTGCCGTAGGCATGGCGCGCCACGAAGCGCCGCACGTCCACGCCCGTGGCCTCGCGCACCAGCGCGGGAAAGACCGACTCGTCCAGGCCGTGCTGCGGGCCCTTGTAGAAATCCCGGCCGTAGCGCTGCCACATCAGGCGCATCACGTCGTCCAGCGAATGCCGGCCGCCGCTCTGCTGGCGGATGGTCAGGTCCAATCCCAGCGCCACCAGCGCGCCCTTGGTGTAGTAGCTGACGATCGCGTTGAGCGAGTTCTCGTCCTGCTTGTAGTAGCGCGTCCAGGTGTCGAACGAGCTTTCGGCCACCGACTGCTTGCGCCGGCCGGGCGTGCGCGCCACCCCGGTGATGGTCCTGGCCAGCATGCGCAGGTAATCGGCGCGGGTAATCGCGCCCGAGCGCAGCAGCAGCAAGTCGTCGTAGTACGAGGTGAAACCCTCGAAAATCCACAAGAGGCGCGTCAGGCCGGGTTGCGACAGATCGTAGGGCACGAAGGCGGCCGGCTTGATGCGCTTGACGTTCCAGGTATGGAAGTACTCGTGGCTCACCAGGCCCAGGAAGGTGCGGTAGCCCTCGCCCTGGCCCTGCTGGCCGATCACGGGCAGGTCCTTGCGCGAGGCCAGCAGCGCCGTGCTGGCGCGGTGTTCCAGGCCGCCGTAGCCGTCGCCCGTGACCGTGGTCATGAACACGTAGCGGTCGGTGCTGTCGAGAAAGGGCGCGCGCTTGCTGCGCGGCTCGAAAAAGGCGATCTGGGTTTCGCAGATGGCGCGCGCGTCGTCGGCGATGCGCTGCAGGTCCAGCCTGGGGATCACGCCGGTGAACACCAGCTCGTGCGGCGCGCCGTGCGCCGTGAAGCCGATCACCTGCGGCGTGCCCATTTCCACCGGATAGTCGATCAGCGCGTCGTAGTCGGGCGCCTGGTACAGGCCGAAGCCGTGCCGCCGCGCCGCGCCGCGCAGGCCACGGGCCTCGGGCAGGGCGGTGTAGACCTTCCAGTGCTCCAGCCCGGGCGGGGCGGCGAGGTCGAGCAGGCAGGGTTCGTGCGCCTGGCCTTCGACGCGCAGGAACACGCTGGCGCCGTTGAAGAAGGCGTGGGTCTCGTCCACGTGCGCGCCGCGCACGGACAGGTCCCACGCGTAGACGGTGTAGTCGACTTCGAGCGGGCCGTCGCAGGGGGCGGCCTGCCAGGTGTGGTTGTCGAGTTTGCCCACGGCCACCGGGCGGCCGCGGCTCCTGGCCGAGAGCGTCTCGACCTGGCGCGAGAAGTCGCGGATCAGGTAGCTGCCGGGTATCCAGGCGGGCAGGGAGAGTTTCTGTCCTTCGGGGGCGGGCTGGGCCACGGTGAGCGTGATGCGGTACCGGTGGCCGGCGGGATCGAAGGGCTGCAGGCGGTAAAGAATGGCGCTATTGTTCATGCCTATATCTTATTCCCACCACAGGAGACATACTCATGAGCGAACCCCTTGTTCTGGTCGAGACCCGTGGCCGGGTGGGCCTCTTGACCCTGAACCGTCCCAAGGCCCTGAACGCGCTGAACGACGCCCTGATGGACCAGCTCGGCGCGGCCCTGCTGGCCTTCGAGGCCGACGCGGACATCGGCGCCATCGTCATCACCGGCAGCGAAAAGGCCTTTGCCGCGGGCGCCGACATCGGCGCCATGAAAGACTGGTCGTACATGGACGTCTACGGCAACGAGTACATCACCCGCAACTGGGAGACGCTCAAGCGCATCCGCAAGCCGGTGATCGCCGCGGTGGCGGGCTATGCCCTGGGCGGCGGCTGCGAGCTGGCCATGATGTGCGACATCCTCATCGCCGCCGACACGGCCAAGTTCGGCCAGCCCGAGATCAAGCTGGGGGTCATCCCCGGGGCCGGCGGCACGCAGCGCCTGCCGCGCGCGATCGGCAAGGCCAAGGCCATGGACCTGGTCCTGACGGCGCGCATGATGGGCGCCGAGGAAGCCGAACGCGCCGGCCTGGTGTCGCGCCTGGTGCCGGCCGGCAAGCTGCTCGACGAGGCCATCGAGGCCGCCACGGTCATCGCCGCCATGTCGCTGCCCTCGGCCATGCTGGCCAAGGAATGCGTCAATCGCGCCTACGAAGGGTCGCTCGCCGAAGGCATCCTGTTCGAGCGCCGGGTGTTCCATTCGCTCTTCGCCACCGAAGACCAGAAAGAGGGCATGGCCGCCTTCGTGGAGAAGCGCGCGCCGGCGTTCAAGCACCGTTGAATCCCGCTTTGCCGACGTCTTTCCCGGGGGCTCCCGGACGGCTGACAGCGGGCTTGCTAATTTGCGGTTTTTAAACAAAGCAAGCTATACTTGATGGGTTTGATGCTTAGCGAAACACGGTTTTCGCGTGCGAGTTGCAAATTGATACGAGGTGGGGCCAAGCGATCTGGTGCCACCTTTTGTTGTCTAATTTGCAGCCTAAACCTAAAAGGGCCTGATCGATTCGGGCCCAACAGGAAGGATTCAGGGCTGAAAAGCCCGAGGCGCGCGAGTCGTGGCAATGCGGGGAGACAACACCAGTATCGAAGCGGAAGAGGCGGAATGGCAGCCGGTAATCTTGTCGGCCGAAGATCGCCTGGTGCTCGATGCTCGGGCTTGCCGGGACATGCTGGTCATGTTGGCGGCCCAGGCGGTGATGGGGCTTCTCGCTGCGGCGCTGGCGGGGATATGGGCGGGGCCGGCGGCGGGGCTGTCGGCATTGCTGGGGGCGGGGGCCTATTGGTTTCCCAATGCGTTTTTTGCGCTGCGCCTTCTGGTCAATGTCGTGCGGTCGGTGCGGGCGAACCCCTTTGCCTTTCTCTTCGGTGAGTTGACCAAGCTGTTTCTAGCCGCGCTGCTGATGGGCCTTGTCGCCTGGTATGCGCGGGGATGGCTGGTCTGGCCGGCGGCGCTGGCCGGCCTGGTGTTCACGCTGAAGGGTTATCTCCCGTTCGTGTTGTTGCGCAAGCTGTCAAGGCGGTAGGCGGTATCCAGAACATAAATGCTCGGCTGTTCATGCCAGGCTCCTCGCGGGGCTACAGGGACGGCTTGTCCAGTAAACGGCAGTAAAAGGTAGGGTTCTCATGGCTGCAGAAAGCGGTGTCTCGCCTCAGGCAGAGTACATTCAGCACCACTTGGTGCACCTGAATAATATCGGCGAAAAGCAGCCCATCATCGCCCAGTTCAACGTCGTCAACTACGACTCGCTGTTCTGGTCCATCCTCATGGGTCTCCTGGTGGTGCTGGGCCTGTGGTTCGCCGCCCGCCGCGCGTCTTCCGGCGTTCCCGGCCGCTTCCAGACCTTCGTGGAAATGATCGTCGACCTGGTCGACGACCAGGCCAAGAGCATCGTGAACAACGCCAAGAGCCGCCTGTTCGTGACCCCGCTGGCGCTCACCGTCTTCCTCTGGATCATCTTCATGAACGCGCTCGACCTGCTGCCGGTCGACCTGCCTCACGTGATCTTCCATGCCCTGGGCTTCGGCCGGCAACAGGGTGATTTCCTGTACTACCACCGCATCGTTCCCACGGCCGACCTGAACGTGCCCATGGGCATGTCGCTCTCCGTGCTGCTGCTGATGTTCTATTACGGCATCAAGATCAAGCACCCGGGCGGCTTCGTCAAGGAACTGTTCACCGCGCCCTTCCATGCGCATGGTGTCGGCGCCGTGATCCTGGCGCCCATCAATCTGCTGATGAACGTCATCGAATACGCCGCCAAGTCCGTGTCGCTGGGCATGCGGTTGTTCGGCAACATGTTCGCCGGCGAGCTGTTGTTCCTGCTGATCGCCCTGCTGGGCGGCGCCTGGACGGGTTTCAACGGCACGAGCATCGCCCTGGGCGCGGGCCAGATCGTGGCCGGCTCCATCTGGGCGATCTTCCACATCCTGATCGTGCTGCTGCAGGCCTTCATCTTCATGATGCTGACGCTGGTGTATCTCGGCCAGGCCCACGAAGGACACTAATCCCCTTTTTCCGGCGCGGGCCGCGCGGCCCGCGCCGGATCGCAAGAGTTTCTTGCATTGAGCAGTACCCATTTTCAAATCTGAACTCAGATATTTAACAAGGAGTTGTCATGACCAACGTCGCTTTCGTTGCCCTCGCTTGCGGTCTTATCATCGGTCTGGGCGCCATCGGCGCCTGCATCGGCATTGGCCTGATGGGCGGTCGCTACCTGGAAGCCTCGGCCCGCCAGCCCGAACTGATGAACGCCCTGCAGACCAAGATGTTCCTGCTGGCCGGCCTGATCGACGCTGCGTTCCTGATCGGCGTGGGTATCGCCATGCTGTTCGCCTTCGCCAACCCCTTCGCGGGCTGAGCCATTGGTCGATGGCAACGCCCGCCGCCGAGGCAATATGTCCAGGGGGCGGGTTTTGACGCCGGGGGCTGGGGGCTTGTCCCAATGGGGACCAGGCTCTTTCCCGCCGGCACAGTATCGGGAGCTCCGGAACGCGATGGTCGTGGCCGGAGACGCAAGGTGTTAAAGGAACGACCGTGAATCTGAACGCGACGATCTTTTTCCAGATGATCGTGTTCTTCGTTCTGGGTTGGTTCACGATGAAATTCGTGTGGCCCCCCCTGACGAAGGCAATCGACGAGCGCCGTCAGAAAATCGCTGACGGACTGGCTGCCTCTGAAAAAGGCAAGGCCGATCTGGCCCAGGCCCAGGCGCGTGTCAGCCTGATGGAAGCGTCTGCCAAGTCTGACAATCATGCCCGCATGGCCGAGGCCGAGAAGCAGGCTGCCGGACTGATCGAGCAGGCCCGCCGCGAGGCGGAGGCGGAACGTGCCCGCATCGTGGCCCAGGCCGCGCAGGACGCCGCCCAGGAAGTGCAGCGCGCCCGCGATGCGCTGCGCGACGACGTGGCGGCGCTGGCCGTCAAGGGCGCCGCGCAGATCCTCAAGCGCGAAGTCGACGCACGTGCCCACGCCGAGCTGCTCGATCAGCTCAAGGCGCAGCTTTGATGCGAGCCGAGATGACGACCCCCACGCTCGCTATTCGTTCGCTGCCCCCCGAGGGGGCTTCGGCCTCCTTCGAGCGGCCGTGCGGAGTCCGACATGGCTGAACTTTCCACTGTCGCCCGCCCCTACGCCGAGGCCCTGTTCGAAGCGGCCGGCGACGACCAGGCCCTGGGCCTGCCGGGCTGGGCCGATCTGGTCGGCGAAATGGCGCAGGTCGCCGCGAACCCCGACGTGCGCGAAGCCATGGGCGACCCGCGCCTGGACGACGCGCAGCGCATCCAGGTCTTCAGCAGCCTGCTCAAGAGCACGCTGCCCGCATCGGCCGGCAACTTCATCGAGCTGCTGGTGCAGAACGATCGCCTGCTACTGCTGCCCGAGATCGCCGAGCAATTCATTGTGCTGAAGAATCGCCATGAAGGCACGGCGCAAGCGGAAATCACCAGCGCGTTCGAACTCACCGAAGCCCAGGTCAAGGACCTGGTCGTCGCCTTGGAAAGCAAGTTCGGCCTCAAGCTCAAGCCTCACGTCACGGTCGATCCCTCGCTGATCGGCGGTGTGCGCGTGGCCGTGGGCGACCAGGTGCTCGACACTTCCGTCCAAGCCCAACTGACCCGCATGCGCGACATGCTGGCCGCGTAGTTTCCAAAACCACGGCCAGCCCCTCACAGGATTCCAGGAGTCAACAATGCAACTCAATCCCTCCGAGATCAGCGAACTGCTCAAGAGCCGCATCGAGGGCCTGGGCGCTTCGACCGATGTTCGTACGCAAGGCACCGTCGTGTCCGTGACCGACGGCATCACCCGCATCCACGGCCTGTCCGACGTGATGCAGGGCGAAATGCTCGAATTCCCCAACAACGTCTACGGCGTGGCGCTGAACCTCGAGCGCGACTCGGTCGGCGCCGTGATCCTGGGCAGCTACCTCGGCGTGTCCGAAGGCGACCAGGTCAAGACCACCGGCCGCATTCTCGACGTGCCCGTCGGCCCCGAACTCAAGGGCCGCGTGGTGAACACGCTGGGCGTGCCCATCGACGGCAAGGGCCCCATCAACGCCAAAGAAACCGACATCATCGAAAAAGTGGCCCCGGGCGTGATCGCCCGCCGCTCGGTGTCGCAACCGCTGCAAACCGGCATCAAGGCCATCGACGCCATGGTGCCGATCGGCCGCGGCCAGCGCGAGCTGATCATCGGCGACCGCCAGACCGGCAAGACCGCCGTGGCCGTCGACGCCATCATCAGCCAGAAGGGCAAGGGCGTCACCTGCGTGTACGTCGCCATCGGCCAGAAGGCGTCCACCGTCAACAACGTGGTGCGCAAGCTCGAAGAGCACGGCGCCATGGAATTCACCATCGTCGTGGTCGCCACGGCCTCCGAGTCGGCCGCCATGCAGTACCTGGCCGCCTACGCCGGCTGCACGATTGGCGAATACTTCCGCGATCGCGGCGAAGACGCCCTGATCGTCTACGACGACCTGACCAAGCAAGCCTGGGCCTATCGCCAGGTGTCGCTGCTGCTGCGCCGCCCGCCCGGCCGCGAAGCCTACCCCGGCGACGTGTTCTACCTGCACTCGCGCCTACTCGAGCGCGCCGCCCGCGTCAACGAAGACTACGTCGAGAAGTTCACCAAGGGCGCCGTGAAGGGCAAGACCGGTTCGCTGACCGCGCTGCCCATCATCGAAACCCAGGCGGGCGACGTGTCGGCCTTCGTGCCGACCAACGTGATCTCGATCACCGACGGCCAGATCTTCCTGGAAACCGACCTGTTCAACGCCGGCGTGCGTCCCGCCATCAACGCCGGTATCTCGGTGTCGCGCGTGGGCGGCGCCGCCCAGACCAAGGTCATCAAGAAGCTGTCCGGCGGTATCCGTACCGACCTGGCCCAGTACCGCGAACTGGCCGCCTTCGCGCAGTTCGCCTCCGATCTCGACGACGCCACCCGCCGCCAGCTCGAGCGCGGCAAGCGCGTGGTGGAGCTGCTCAAGCAGCCCCAGTACCAGCCGCTGCAGGTGTGGGAACTGGCCGTGTCGCTGTTCGCCGTCAACAGCGGCTACCTGGACGACATCGACGTCACCCAGGTGCTGTCTTTCGAAAAGGCGTTCAAGGAACAGCTCAAGTCCAAGCACGCCGGCCTGATCCAGCGCATCGAAGACACCAAGGAACTGTCCAAGGACGACGAAGCCGAGCTCACCGCGGCCGTCCAGGATTTCAAGAAGCACGGTGCTTTTTAAGTAACGGGAAAGCGCAATGCCCGGAATCAAGGAAATCCGCACCAAGATCAAGAGCGTGCAAAACACGCGCAAGATCACCAAGGCGATGGAAATGGTCGCCGCATCCAAGATGCGCAAGGCGCAGGATCGGATGCGCGCGGGCCGTCCCTATGCCCGCAAGGTGCGCGACATCGCCATGCACCTGATGCAGGCCAACCCGGAATACAGCCACCCCTTCCTCGTCGAACGCGAGATGAAGGCGGTGGGTGTCGTCATGGTCACTACCGACAAGGGTCTGTGCGGCGGCCTGAACACCAACATCAGCCGCGTGGTGCTGGCCAAGCTCAAGGAGTTCCAGCACAAGGGCATTGCGGTGCAGACCACGGCCCTGGGCAACAAGGGCCTGGGCCTGCTGACCCGCATCAGCAGCAAGCTGGTGTCGCAGGAAGTCCAGCTGGGCGACAAGCCCGACATGGAACGCCTGCTGGGCGCCATCAAGGTGCAGCTCGACGACTACCTCGCCGGCCGCATCGATGCGCTCTACCTGGCCACCACGCGCTTCGTCAACACGATGCGCCAGGAGCCGACCTTCGTGCGCCTGCTGCCCCTGGCCGGCAGCCTGGACGATCCCTTCCAGAGCGGCGTGTCCGACGAGCAGTCGGAAGGCGCCAAGCTTGCCACGTCGCATGGCTGGGACTACATCTACGAACCCGATGCGCAGAGCGTGATCGACGATCTGCTGCAGCGCTACATCGAAGGCCTGCTGTACCAGGGGGTGGCCGAGAACATGGCGTCCGAGCAATCGGCCCGCATGGTGGCCATGAAGGCGGCGTCGGACAACGCCAAGAAGGTCATCAGCGACCTGCAGCTGGTCTACAACAAGACCCGCCAGGCGGCGATCACCAAGGAAATTTCGGAAATCGTGGGGGGCGCGGCGGCCGTCTAAGGCCCCCGCCACCTGTCAAACGCTATCAAGCAAGGAATCGACATGAGCAACGGAACCATCGTTCAGTGCATCGGCGCCGTGGTGGATATTCAATTCCCCCGCGATCACATGCCCAAGATCTACGAAGCCCTCACCCTGGTCGACGAGGACGCCTCCTCGTTCGCCGAGAAGGGCCTCACGCTGGAAGTCCAGCAGCAGCTGGGCGACGGCGTGGTGCGCACCATCGCGCTGGGTTCTTCCGACGGCCTGCGCCGCGGCATGCAGGTCGCCGGCACCGGCGCGCCGATCTCGGTGCCCGTGGGCACCGGCACGCTGGGCCGCATCATGGACGTGCTGGGCCGTCCCATCGACGACGCCGGCCCCATTGTTGCCGATGAAAAGCGCGGCATCCACCAGGCCGCGCCTGCCTTCGACGAACTGTCGCCGTCGGTCGAGCTGCTGGAAACCGGCATCAAGGTCATCGACCTGGTCTGCCCCTTCGCCAAGGGCGGCAAGGTGGGCCTGTTCGGCGGCGCCGGCGTGGGCAAGACCGTCAACATGATGGAACTGATCAACAACATCGCCAAGCAGCACAGCGGCTTGTCGGTGTTCGCCGGCGTGGGCGAGCGCACCCGCGAAGGCAACGACTTCTACCACGAAATGGAAGAGTCGAACGTGCTGGACAAGGTCGCCATGGTGTTCGGCCAGATGAACGAACCCCCGGGCAACCGCCTGCGCGTGGCGCTGACCGGCCTGACCATGGCCGAGAAGTTCCGCGACGAAGGCCTCGACATCCTGTTCTTCGTCGACAACATCTACCGCTACACCCTGGCCGGCACCGAAGTGTCCGCCCTGCTGGGCCGCCTGCCTTCCGCCGTGGGCTACCAGCCCACCCTGGCCGAAGAAATGGGCGTGCTGCAAGAGCGCATCACCTCGACCAAGACCGGTTCGATCACCTCGATCCAGGCCGTGTACGTGCCTGCCGATGACTTGACCGACCCCGCGCCCGCCACGACCTTCCAGCATTTGGACTCGACCGTCGTGCTGTCGCGCGACATCGCCGCGCTGGGCATCTACCCCGCCGTGGATCCGCTGGACTCCTCCAGCCGCCAGCTCGACCCGCTCGTCATCGGCGACGAGCACTACCAGGTGGCCCGCGGCGTGCAGCAGACCCTGCAGCGCTACAAGGAACTGCGCGACATCATCGCCATCCTGGGCATGGACGAACTCTCGCCCGAAGACAAGCAGGCCGTGGCCCGCGCCCGCAAGATCCAGCGCTTCCTGTCGCAGCCTTTCCACGTGGCCGAAGTGTTCACCGGCTCGCCCGGCAAGTACGTGCCGCTGGCCGAGACGATCCGCGGCTTCAAGATGATCGTCAACGGCGAGTGCGATTCGCTGCCCGAGCAGGCCTTCTACATGGTCGGTACCATCGACGAGGCCTTCGAGAAGGCCAAGAAGCTGCAATAAGCGTAGTTACAAGGAATACAGGGCATGGCTATCCTTCAAGTGGACGTCGTTAGTGCGCAGGAAGCGATCTTCGCCGGCGAGGCGAAGTTCGTGGTGCTGCCGGGCGAGTCGGGCGAGCTGGGCATCCTGCCCGGCCACACCCCGCTGATCTCGCGCATCCGTCCCGGCACCGTCAAGATCGTCCGTCCCGACAACAGCGAAGAGCTCGTCTTCGTGGCGGGCGGCATTCTCGAAGTGCAGCCGGGCAGCGTGACAGTCCTGGCCGACACCGCCATCCGCGGCGCCGACCTGGACGAAGCCCGGGCCGAGGAAGCGCGCAAGAAAGCCGAAGAGGCCTTGCGCAACACCAAGGACAAGGCCGACATCGCCGCGGTCGAGGCCGAGCTGGCCATGCTGACGGCGGAAGCCGCCGCTGCGCGCAAGATCCGCCAGAGCCGTTCGACGCATTGACCGCGGGCCTGCGGGCTTCCCGTGCCGCACCCGATGCGGCCACGCAAGGCGGGCTTCGGCCCGCCTTGTTCATTTCCGGCGCATGTCGAAGCCGGTACCTGTCAGTTTTCGCAGCGTATATCCCGCAGTGCGGGAAGTGCGACTAGTCGCGTCCGGACAGGCCACCTAAGCTGGCTCCTGCCTTGTTTCTCTCAGGAGCTTTCCATGCGTGAGGTGTTCGAATGCGCGTTGCTGCAGGCGCCCGGCCTGGCCGAGAGCGGCGATCGGCTCAGGCTGCAGGTCTACGATCTGGGCGAGGCCGTCCGCGCGGGCAGGGAGGGCGGCGCCGCGCCGGATACCACGGGCCTGATCGCGTCGGCGGCCCTGGCGCTGCAGCGCTACGATGCCTGCCTGCTTTATGTCGAGCCGGCCAACCTGCCGTGGGCGCGCATTGCGCTGGCACGCGCCCGGCCTGTGCTGCGCACGCCGGTGCTGGCGCTGGTGCGCGACGTCAAGGCCGCGGCGCTGGCCGACCTGCTGGCGCTGGGCGTGGCGGATTTCGTGCGCATGCCCATGTGTCCCGAGGAACTGCGCGCCCGGCTCATGCGCCTGGCCGGCCGGACGCTGCTGCGGGAGCCCGGGCAGGCCTACGGCGCCGCGCCGTCCTCCGCGGCCGCGGCGGCTCCCCGCGCGGCGCGGCCGCGCCTGCAGCGTTCTGGCGTCAACATCGCTCTGTACGATCCCGACGAGCCCTTTCGGCAGGCCAAGGCGCGCATCGTGTCGGGGTTCGAGCGGGCTTATCTGTGCCATGCCCTGCAGCGGCACGAAGGCAATGTGGCGCAGGCGGCCCGGGCATCGAACAAGCACCGGCGGGCCTTCTGGGCGCTCATGCACAAGCATGCCATCGATGCCAGGGCCTATCGTTCGGCGGTCGCCGGCGGGCATGCCAGGCCGCCCGCCTGCAACCGTCCGCGGCCCAGGCCGGCCAAGCGATAGCGCGGCAGTAAAATCACGGCTTCCGACCGACAAGGATAGCCGTGCCCTCCGTCCTGAAGAACGATGTGTTCTTGCGTGCCCTGCTGCGCCAGCCTGTGCCCTATACGCCCATCTGGCTGATGCGCCAGGCGGGCCGCTACTTGCCCGAGTACAACGCGACCCGGGCGCGCGCGGGCTCGTTCCTGGGGCTGGCGCAAAACCCCGACTATGCAACCGAGGTGACGCTGCAGCCCCTGGCCCGCTATCCGCTGGACGCCGCCATCCTGTTTTCCGACATCCTGACCGTGCCCGATGCCATGGGCCTGGACCTGAGCTTCGCCCAGGGCGAGGGGCCGCGCTTTGCCCGGCCCGTGCGCGACGAGGCCGATGTGGCCCGCCTTGCCGTGCCCGATCTCGACAAGCTGCGCTATGTGTTCGATGCGGTCGCGTCGATCCGGCGCGAGCTCGATGGCCGCGTCCCCCTGATCGGTTTTGCCGGCAGCCCCTGGACCATCGCCTGCTATATGGTCGAAGGGCAGGGCAGCACCGACTATCGCCTCATCAAGAGCATGCTCTATGCGCGCCCCGATCTGCTGCACCGCATTCTGGGCAT
>DASWPO010000244.1:0-18034 GCA_036404015.1 Bordetella sp.
GGGCTTCTATGCCGACGCGCGGCGCGCTGAACGGCAGAAGGCCATGGCCGAGCACGGCGAACTCGGCAAGCGGGCCGGCGAGCTGGATGAGCAATGGCTGGCGCTCCAGGAAGAACTGGAAGCGCTGGCCTGAGCCTGGCCAGCCGCCTCGCGGGCGGCGTGCGCGTCGATGGCTGGCCGGCACGCCCGCGTCCCCGTCAGGCGCCGGGCGCATGGGCAGTTTGTTCCGAAGGCGAGAACATCGCCACGCAGTTCCTGCCCTGCTCCTTGGCGTCGTACAAGGCCTGGTCCGCCATGCGGATGAGCGCCTCGGGGCTGGCTTCGCCTTGCGTGCCGGCGACACCGATGCTCACGGTGACAACGCCGGATGGACTGCCTGAATGCGGGATCCCGAGTCGCTCCGTTGCCGCGCGGATCCGTTCCGCGACCCGCATCGCCTGCTCCGGCCTCGTCCCTTCGAGAATGGCGACGAACTCTTCGCCGCCATACCGCGCGAAATGATCGGAAAGGCGCTGCAATTCGGCATTTGCCGCTGCGGCCACCCGGCGCAGCGCCTGGTCCCCCGCTTGATGGCCATAGCTATCGTTGTAGACCTTGAACTTGTCGAGGTCGAGAAAAAGCAGCGACAGCGCGGTACCCGTGCGCGAAGCGCGCGCGCACGCATTTCGAATGGCCCGGTCGAAAGCGCCCCGGTTTTCAAGTTCGGTCAGCGCATCCAGGTCGGCTTGCCGCTGGAGCGCGATCTCGGCCTTGCGCCGCTGGCGCAATTCTCGCGCGAACAAGAAACTGGCCGGCAGCACCACCAGGCTGAACAGGGCGCCAAGCACGGATATCAGCAACGAGCGCTTGCGCCACTCGGCAAGAATATCGAGCGCCGAAGGCGCCACGCTGAGGATGAGGGGAAATGTCTCCAGCCTCTTGAACACGTACAGGCGCCTGACATTATCAAGGCCGGCCGTCCCCCAGACGACGCCCGAGGGTTCCTGGGTCAATTTCCGGAAAACAGCCCCGGTGTTGAAGTTCCGACCGACCAGGGAGGGAACATGGGGAATCCGCGCCAACAGGCTGCCATCCGTCATGATGATCGCCGCGGAACCGAATCGGTTCAGGTCGATCCCATCGAGCAGCGAGTGGAAATACGCCACATCGATCGTGCCGACGACCACGCCAGCGAAGCTGCCGTCGGCGCTGCTCACGCGCCTGCTGACGGTTATCTCGGTCTCGTCGGGACGGCGCTTCGACCGGTGCGGCGGGCTTATCCACAAGCCCAGCGCCGGATCCTGCCGCTGCACCTGGTAGGACTTGCGGTCGGAAAAATCGGCGACCGGTGTCCGACTCGCGGCCGCCGAGTCGGCAAGCACCTTGCCATTCGCGTCGAGCAATACGATAGTCCCGAAATACGGAGCCGTTGCCGAATGATCGAACAGCACGCGGTTCCTGAGCCGCGCGGGCAAGGACATGATTTCAGGATCCCCCGCGCCGTTTATGACGGCCCGCAAGGACAAGTCATATGAACGGATCGTGCGCTCCAGATCCCTTTGTATGGCCAGCGACAAGTTTTTCGAACTTTCCGTGGCAAGCCGGATCGCATCCTGATAGGCAAGATAAACCAGCCAGCAGCACAAGGCGGCGACGCCGACCCACAGTGCCGCACCGGTCGCGAGAACACCGCGAGGCGTGAGAAGCCTGGATATCGACAGCAGCACCAGCCGCTTGAATCCACAGTATATCTGCACCATGCGGAGCCCCCCGATCCGGGTTATTTGCAGCGGGCGCAACGGTCGCGGCGGCGGCTACCCTGCCCGTTTTCAGTATCGTCCAAAAACCGCCCCTAGATGATCTCGAGTTTGGCGATGCCCAGCGCCAGCGTCTTCTGGCCCACATCCCGGAACTGGATCTGCGCCTGGGCGTCCTGCCCCGTGCCGCTCAGGCCTATGATCGTGCCGTCGCCGAAGCGCGCATGACGCACGCCCTGGCCGATGCGGTATTGCACCTCGCCCACCATGACGCCGCTGGACATCGTGCGCGCCGCGCGCGGCGCGACGTTGCTGGCATGCGCGCGGCCAAAGGCATCGCCGCGCCAGTTGCCTGACGCGCCGCCGCGGCCGTTGTTGAAATCGTCGCCCCACGAACCGCCGCGCGCCAGCCCGGCCTTGGGCGTGATCCACTTGAGATGCTGCTCGGGAATCTCGTCGAGAAAGCGCGAGCGCATGGCGTAGCGGGTCTGGCCATGCAGCATGCGGCTTTGCGCCAGGCTCAGGTAGAGCCGTTCGCGCGCCCGGGTGATGGCCACGTACATCAGGCGGCGCTCTTCTTCCAGGCCCGACTGCTCAAGAATGCTGTTCTCGTGCGGGAACAGGCCCTCTTCGAGGCCGGTGATGAACACCGCGTCGAACTCCAGGCCCTTGGCGGCATGCACCGTCATGAGCTGCACGGCGTCCTGGCCGGCCTCGGCCTGGTGGTCGCCGGCCTCCAGCGCGGCATGCGACAGGAAGGCCGCCAGCGGCGTCATGCCCTCGGCCACCACGCCGTCGGCGTCGACCAGCGGCGGGAATTCGCCCGCCTCGTCGGCCGCGGGCGGCGGGGCGATGCCGGCCGGCAAGCCATCGTAGTTTTCTTCGTTGGCGAACACGGCCGCCGCAGTGATGAGTTCGTTGAGGTTCTCGAGCCGCTCGGCGCCTTCGCGCTCGGTCTTGTAGTGGGCGATCAGGCCGCTGCCGTCGAGCATGTGCCCGACCAATTCGGTCAGCGGCAGCTCGCGGGTTTCCTGCGCCAGGCGCGTGATGAGCTGGGCGAACTGCGCCAGGTTGGAGCCGCCCTTGCCCGCCACCATGGCCACCGCGCCGTACAGGCTGGTGCCGTGCGTGCGGGCCGCGTCGGCCAGCTGCTCGAGCGTGCGGGCGCCGATGCCGCGCGTGGGAAAGTTCACCACCCGCATCCACGAGGTATCGTCGTGCGGGTTGGCCATCAGGCGCAGGTAGGCCAGCGCGTGCTTGATTTCCTGGCGCTCGAAAAAGCGCAGCCCGCCATAGACCTTGTAGGGAATACCCGCCGAGAACAGGTTGTGCTCGATCACGCGCGACTGCGCATTGCTGCGGTAGAGCACGGCGATTTCACGGCGCAGCCGGCCGTCGGCGACCAGGGCGCGCACTTCGTCGACCAGCCATTGGGCCTCCATGGCGTCGCTGGGCTGCTCGATCACGCGGACCGGCTCGCCCTCGCCCTGGTCGGTCCAGAGGTTCTTGCCCAGGCGGCCGCTGTTGTGGCCGATGAGCGCGTTGGCCGAGTCCAGGATGTGGCCATAGGAGCGGTAGTTCTGCTCCAGGCGAATGACCGTGCCGCGGGCGTAGTCGCGCTCGAAATCGGCCATATTGCCCACGTGCGCGCCGCGAAAGGCGTAGATCGACTGGTCGTCGTCGCCCACGGCGAAGACATGCGCGCCGCCGCCCGCCAGCAGCTGCAGCCACTTGTACTGCAGGATGTTGGTGTCCTGGAACTCGTCGACCAGGATGTGGCGAAAGCGCCGCTGGTAGTGCTCGCGCACCGGCGCGTTGCGGCTCAACAGCTCGTAGGCGCGCAGCAGCAGCTCGGCGAAATCCACCACGCCCTCGCGCTGGCACTGGTCTTCGTAGAGCTGGTAGAGCTCGACCAGGCGGCGGCTGTGGGCATCCCAGGCTTGCATCTGGCCGGGGCGCTCGCCGCCTTCCTTGGCATTGTTGATGAAGCGCTGCACGTCGCGCGGCGGGTATTTCTCGTCGTCGACGTTGTGGGCCTTGAGCAGGCGCTTGATGGCGGCCAGCTGGTCGGCGGTGTCGAGGATCTGGAAAGACTGCGGCAGGCCCGCGTCGCGGTAATGCGCGCGCAGCATGCGGTTGCACAGGCCATGGAAGGTGCCTATCCACAAGCCGCGCGTGTCGATGGGCAGGATGGCCGTCATGCGCGAGAGCATCTCGCGGGCGGCCTTGTTGGTGAAGGTGACGGCCAGCAGGCTGAAGGGACTGGCCTGGCCCGTCTGGATGAGCCAGGCCATGCGGGTGGTCAGCACCCGCGTCTTGCCGCTGCCCGCCCCGGCGAGCACCAAGGCGTGCTGCGGTTCGAGCGTGACGGCTGCCCGTTGTTCGGGATTGAGTTTGTCCAGCAATTGCATCCCCAATACAGCAAGGCCCCCGCGCCACGCCTTCGGCTTGCGGCCCCTCCGGGGGGACCGTTTTACCCTGGGGCGGCACGGCGGCAAAAAGCATCGGCCCCCAACCGGGGGCCGATACCGTAAACCAGTTTAGCGGTAATTATGCCGCGTAGCGGCTCAGGCGCTTTGCAAACTGCTCGAGCCCGGCGATGCCGCTTTGCTGGGCGCGGTGGCACCAGGCCTGCAGCTCGACCAGCAACTGCTCGCTGCTGGAGCTGGAGCTTTCCCAGAGGCGGCCCAGTTCGCGGCGCATTTGCACCAGGGTGGACAGCATGGGGTGCTGGGCGATGGTGCTGTCGACCTCGGCCAACTGGTCGGGCTGCAGCATCTCTTCGTTGCGGGTGAGCGAGCCGCGCACGCGGTACAGCTTGGCCCAGCGATCGGACTGGCCCTGGAGCTTGGAGAGCTCTTCGCGGGCAGCCTGCCGGATGACATCGGTGTAGCGGGCCATGACTTCGTAGCGGTGCGTGATCACGCCCTGCAAGGTGCGCAGGTCGATGGCGCGGGCCGTGGGGTCGAGCTTGAGCTTGGGCGCGACCTTCTTGATCTTGGCCAGGCCCAGCATGCGCAGCACGCTGATGTAGCCCCAGCCCACGTCGATCTCGAACCACTTGGCCGAGAACTTGGCCGAGGTGCCATGCGCGTGGTGGTTGTTGTGCAGTTCTTCGCCGCCGATGATGAAGCCCCAGGGGATCACATTGGTGCTGGTGTCGGGGCTGTTGTAGTTGCGATAGCCCCAGTAGTGGCCGATGCCGTTGACCACGCCGGCCGCCCAGAAGGGAATCCAGGCCATCTGCACGGCCCACACGGTCAGGCCGATGGCGCCGAACAGGGCGATGTCGATGGCCAGCAGGATCAGCACGCCAGTGAGGCTGTGCTTGGCGTAAAGGTTTTGCTCGAGCCGGTCATTGGGCGTGCCGTGGCCGAACTTGGCCAGGGTTTCCTGGTTGGCCGCCTCGACGCGGTACAGGTCGGCGCCGCGGAACAGCACCTTCCAGATGCCGAACAGGATGGGCGAGTGCGGATCGCCCTCTTTTTCGCATTTGGCGTGGTGCTTGCGGTGGATGGCGACCCACTCCTTGGTGACCATGCCGGTGGTCATCCACAGCCAGAAGCGGAAGAAATGCATGACGGCCGGGTGCAGATCGAGCCCCCGGTGAGCCTGGCTGCGGTGCAGGAAGACAGTGACGGACACGATGGTGATGTGCGTCATCACCAGTGTGTAGACGACGACCTGCCACCAATGGGCTTGCGTCAGACCGCCGGCCAGGAAAGAAAGGATGAGATCCATAAAGCTGTGGCTTACCTCAAAGGAGGTGAATGTGAAGAACCAGTGGGGATTCTAGCCTACCAGCCTCCCGATGTGACAGCTGGATTTCAAATACTTCTTATGGAAAATCAATGACTAAGGCCAAATGCCAGCTTCCCGCCCGGAAAAACCGGCTTCGCCGGGGGCCGCACAGAAATTCGTTACAAGACCTGTCTGAAACGGCTGTGCATGCTATACAGCACGGGCCCGCCCCATCCTCGTTTTTCCGACATGTCCATGCTGAACATCGCGCGCCGCCTGCTGGCGGCAGCCGCCCTCGCCGCCGCCGCGCCGGCCCTGGCCGACGACATCCCGCCGCTCGCGCCCGGCCAGCAAATGGTGCTGGCCAACTATTACGAACTCAGCGCCACCGGCTGCCGCGCCCTGAATCCACCCCGCGTGGTCATCACCCAGCAGCCCGCCCTGGGCAAGCTCATCGTGGTGCGCACCCGGGGGACGGCCAACACCAGTTCGCCCAGGTGCGCGGTGAGCACCATGTCCCTGCCGATCTCGCAAGTGTTGTACCAGGCCGACAAACCCGGCCTCGACACCATGGCCTGGGCCATCAAGTTCCAGGCGCGCGTGGGCCCGCGCGGCAAGGATCCGCGCATCGAATACGGCAACGCCCGGCTGCAGATCAAGCCTGGCCCGGCTCGCTGATCGGCTCGCCGCCTTCCGCTTCCGGTTCGCCGGCGACGTCCTCCTCCGGCTCGGCCTGGGCCTTGGCGCTTGAAACAGCCTTCTTGCGCTCGAACACGGCGGCAAAAAAGCCATCCGTGCCGTGCACGTCCGGACGCAGCTGCATGTATGGGCCGTCCAACACCAGGGCCGGCACGCGCTGGGCCAGCAGGGCCGCGGCATCCAGGCGCTCGAAGTCCGGATGCTCGGCCAGGAAACGCTCGGCCTGCTGGGTGTTTTCTTCGGCCAGCAGGCTGCAAGTGGCGTAGACCAGCCGCCCGCCGGGCGCCACGCAGCGCGCGGCGCTCTTCAAGATGCGGTGCTGCAGCGCGGTCAGCTCGGCCAGCGATTCCGGACTCTGGCGCCATTTCAAGTCGGGATTGCGGCGCAGCGTGCCGATGCCGCTGCACGGCGCATCGACCAGCACGCGCTGGGCCTTGCCGGCCAGGCGCTTGACGCGCGCATCGTTCTCGCCCTCGATGACCACCGGCACCACGTTCGACAGGCCGCTGCGCGCAAAGCGCGGCTTGGCGCGCGCCAGCCGCCCGGCCGACACGTCGAAGGCATAGAGCCGGCCGGTGGAACGCATCAACGCCCCCAGCAGCAAGGTCTTGCCGCCCGCGCCGGCGCAGAAATCGATGATCATCTCGCCGCGCTTGGGGCCGACCAGCAGGGCCAGCAATTGGCTGCCCTCGTCCTGCACTTCGAGGCCGCCGTGCTCGAACTGTGCCCAGCGGTTCAGGGATGGGTGCCCCGTCACGCGGATGCCCCAGGGCGAATACGGCATGGGCACCGGGTCGAAACGGGCCGAATCCCCCCCGTTGCGCAGGACTTACAGCAAGGCATCGCGCTCGATCTTGAGCGGATTGGCGCGCAGGTCCAGCGGCGCGGGTTGGTTGAGCGCCTGCATCAGGCGCTCGGGCTCGGTGTGGCGGTCCAGGCGCTGCACCAGCCAGTCGGGCATGCTGTAGCGCACTTCGCGCGCCAGGGTGGCGGAGTCTATCGTCGACACATGCGACAGCCACGCGGCTTCGCCGGGATCCAGGACATCGGCCAGCCGTGCCGCGCCCAGCGTGGCGGTCAGGCCCAGAATGGCCAGGCGGCGCACGGCCGGTCCCACGCCCGACTCGGCCAGGCTGCGATAGCGGCGCAGGTGGCGCAGCACGTCATAGACCGCCTCGGCGATCTCGCTGCGATCGCGGCTGCCCAGCCTGGGATTGGCGCGCAGCCAAAGGGAAAGCACCACGTCGGCGGGTTGATCCCATTGCAGGACTTCGCCCAGCACGCGCTGCACCTGCTCGATGCGCATGGCCGCCAGCGGCGGGCGGGGACGGTCGTCGCGCGGCACGTAGGAGGCCCCCTCCGCGGCAGGCCGGGAGGGCCGGTCGGCGCGCTCGGGACGGCCGGGCCGGGAGTCCCCGGCAGGCGCCCTGTCGGGGCGGGAGCGGGGCGCTTGGGATTTGGTCATGAAGGTTCCAGCATGAAAAGACGTTGCGGATCCCCGGCCACGTCGACCCGTTGGTCGGCGGCCAGCGTGACCCGGCCCTGGGCCAGCCAGCGCACGGCGGCGGGGAACACTTGATGCTCGACCTGCAGCACCCGTTCGGCCAGCAGCTCGGGCGTGTCGCCGGCCAGCACGGGCACGCAGCCCTGGGCGATGATGGGGCCGTGGTCGAGCACCGGCGTGACGAAGTGCACCGTGCAGCCGTGCACGCGCACGCCCGTGGCCAGCGCCTGGGCATGCGTATGCAGGCCGGGAAAGGCCGGCAGCAGCGAGGGATGGATATTGATCAGGCGGCCCGCGTAGCGCGCCACGAAACCGGCGGTGAGCACCCGCATGAAGCCGGCCAGCACCACGTAGTCGGGCCGGTGGCGGTCGATTTCCTCGGCCAGGGCCGCGTCGAAGGCCTCGCGGCTGGGATAGTCCTTGTGGCTGATCCCGCGGGCGGCGATGCCCTGCCCGCGCGCCCAGTCCAGGCCCGGGGCGTCGGGCCGGCTGGCGATCACGGCGGCGATCCGGGCAGGCCAGGAATCGCGCTGGCAGGCCTCGACCAGCGCCTGCATATTGCTGCCGCGGCCCGAGATGAGGATGACGAAACGGCGCGGCCGCGGCGCGGCGGCGGGGGAGGACTGGAACGCGGCGGACGGGGATGCGGCGGAATCCGGCAAGATGGGTTCCAAATTTCAGGAAATCAGGGAAAGACTTAAATTGTAAACTCTCGCCTGTGAAACCCATGCCGCGCATCTTCCGCCATACCGCCTCCGCCGCCCCGCGCCCCGCGTGCGCCCTGACCATCGGCAACTTCGATGGCGTGCATCTCGGCCACCAGGCCATCCTGGCCAGCGTGCGCCGGGAGTCCCAGGTCCGCGGACTGGTGCCGGCGGTCATGACCTTCGAACCGCATCCGCGCGAATACTTCGCCGCGCTCTACCAGCGCCCCGAGCTCGCGCCCACGCGCATTTCGGGCCTGCGCGACAAGCTCTCCGCCCTGGTCCAGGCCGGCATCGAGGAAATCTTCGTGCAGCGCTTCGACGCGCGCCTGGCCGCCATGTCGGCCAACAGCTTCATCGAAGACCTGCTGGTGCGCGACATGAACGTGCGCTGGCTGCTGGTGGGCGAGGACTTCCGCTTCGGCCACAAGCGCAGCGGCGACATCGAGCTGCTGCGCGAAGCCGGCCTGGCGCACGGCTTCGAGGTCCGCACCCTGGCCGACGTCGCCGACGCGCACGGCCACCGCATTTCCAGCTCCGAGGTGCGCACCGCGCTGGCAGTGGGCGACCTGCCGCGCGCCCAGCACCTGCTGGGCCATCCCTATCGCCTGAGCGGCCACATCATCCACGGCCAGAAGCTGGGCCGGCAGCTGGGCTTTCCCACCATGAACCTGCGCGTGGCGCCGCGCTGCGCGGCGCGCTCGGGCATCTACGTGGTGCGCGTGCTGGGCCTGGGCGACGCGCCGCTGCCCGGCGTGGCCAGCCTGGGCGTGCGCCCGACCGTGGAAGACGGCGGGCGGGTGCTGCTCGAAGCGCACGTGCTCGATGCCCGCGTCGACGCTTACGGGAAACTGGTGCGCATCGAGTTCCTGCGCCATCTGCGGGATGAGGAAAAATTCTCCGACCTCCCCGCGCTAACCGCCGCCATTGCCGAAGACGCACGCAATGCGCGCGCCTATTTTGCCGCTCACGGACTATAAAAGTTCCGCAATCCCAGGCGCATGCGCCGGCGCGGGCGGCGCCCCGGGATTATTCGTTGAAATGCTCCGCCGAAGTCTCTCGCAGGCATTCATGGAATAGCGACGTGGCGGGCTCGGTCGAGTCGGTGCGCCAGTATGCGACGACCTCGCCCAGCGCTTCCAGCGGCGGCAGCGGCAACAGCCGCATGGTGCCGCGCGTCATATGACCGCGCGCCACCGATAGCGGCAGGATCGACACGAAATCCCCGCTTTCGATCAGCGTGACGTTCAGCGCAAGGGAGCTGGATTCGACCGCGCTGCCCGCGAGCGCGACGTCATGCGCGCCCAATGTTTCGGCGAGCGACATGAATGCCGGCGAGCTGCGCAAGGGCACGACCCACCGATAAGGCCGCAGATCCTCCCAACTGACCGGACGTTCGGGATTTCCCAGCGCATGGCCAACGCCGGCCACGAAGACAAACGGCTCCCGGTACAGGCATTCCTGCCGCAGTCGCATTTCCACGCCGGTCAGGTGGTTGCGGCCCAAGGCGATATCGAGTTCGCCGTCATCGAGCAGCTTGATCAGGCGGTCGAGCGTCGCTTCGACGAACGAGAACGACGACGAGGGCGCGCGTCGCATGAACAACCGCACCGCGCTGGCGATGATCGGCTCGGGAATGGTCACGACGGCGCCCACGCGGACGTGCCCGCCGGTGCCGGCCGCAAGCGCGCTGACGTCGCGCCGGGCAAGCTCGATATGCCGCAGGATCTCGCGCCCATGCTCGACCAGGACCCTGCCGATGCCGGTCAGCCCGACGGCATTTCCCAGCCGCTGCACGATTTGCACATCGAGCGCGCTCTCGATTTCCGCGATCTGCTTGGAAATGGCGGGCTGCGTCACGTGAAAGGCGGCCGCCACGCGCGTCACCTGCCCCAGTTCGGCCAGGCTCACGAGCATGCGCAAATGGGACAGCTTCAGGCCGCTGCGGAAAAACTGCTCGATCGGATCGCTGTTGCGCGCTGGCATCACGTTCTTGAGAAAATAACTTGGCAGTTATGACTTGTACCAAAAAAGTGATTTGCCGTGTCGGGCCGCGCCTCGATAAGCTCCGAGAACAGCGATCCATCGTGATAGGCGGGCACGGCCAGGTCAATATAACTGGCACGATATGTCCCGCCACGAAAAACGCAAAGAACAAGGCTGCCGGATACCCCCTGTGCAGCCCATAAGTCCGGAGACAGACATGACGCATTCCAAGCAACCCGTCTGCATGATCACGGGTGCGGCGACCGGTATCGGCGCGGCTTGCGCGCGACGCTTTGCGCGCGCCGGCTGGGCGGTCGCCATCGGCAATTTCGACGACGGCACGCGCGCCGCGGCACTGGCGACCGAGGCGGCGTGCCACGGCGACGGGGCGCCCGCGCTCGTGTTCGACGCGGACGTCGGCGCGAACGACGATTGCCGCCGCGCCGTCGACACAGTCGCAACGGCCTGGGGGCGCATCGACGCCCTGATCAATTGCGCGGGAACCACGCGCTTCGTACCGCACGCGGACCTCGCGGCGCTCGACGATGCGGAGTTCGAGCGCGTCTATCGCGTGAACCTCATCGGCATGTTCCAGATGACGCGCGCTGCCGAATCCTTGCTGCGCGAGACGGCGACGGCCGGGCGAAGCGCCAGCGTCATCAATATTTCGTCCCTGGCGGGGCTCAACGGCACGGGCTCCTCGATCGCCTATGCCGCGTCGAAGGGCGCGGCCAACACCCTGACGCTGTCGCTGGCGCGCAGCCTCGCGCCTCATATCCGCGTGAACGCCATCGCACCGGGCATGGTCGATGATGGCTTGCTCAACCGCGTGCTCGACGCCGCCGCATACGAGCGCGTCGTCGCCCGCATGATCGAGGCCGCCCCGCTCAAGCGCGTGTCGCAGCCCGCCGAAGTGGCGGAATTGGCCTGGTTCATCGCCGCGCACGCGCCCGCGCTCACCGGACAGGTGATCGCCATGGAAAACGGCTTGATGCTTGCCGGCGGCTAGATCCGCCGCTTGCTGCTTTCAAAAAAAGGGCTTCATTGATGGGTAACCTACACAAGCACCGCTCGCGCGCCATCGTCGAAGGCACGACGCGCGCACCGCACCGCGCGTTTCTGCGCTCCACCGGCATGGACGAGGCGGCCATGCAAAAACCGTTCGTCGCGATCGTCGATACATACGGCGAGAATTCCCCCTGTTCGATGTCCTTGAACCAGGTTTCCGACAACGTGCGGCTGGGCGTGGCGGCCGGCGGCGGCGTGCCGATCCGCGGCTCGGCGATCTCGGTGACCGACGGGACGTCGATGAACCACTCCGGCATGCGCATGAGCCTGGTGTCACGCGAGATCGTCGCCGACAGCGTCGAGGTATTCGTGCGCGCCCACGGCTATGACGCGCTGGTCGGCGTGGCCGGCTGCGACAAATCGCTGCCCGGCATCCTCATGGGGATGGTGCGCGTCAACCTGCCCGGGGTGTTCCTGTTCGGCGGCGCCATGCTGCCGGGCGTGGCCCCCGGGGAGATTCCCGGCGTCGCGGGGCGCAACCGGCAGGCGACGATCCTCACCACGATCGAAGCGGTGGGCGCGGCGCAGCGCGGCGACATCACGCGCGAAATGCTCGATGCCATCGAAAAGCAATGCACGCCGGGCGCGGGCTCCTGCCCGGGCCAATTCACCGCGAACACGATGGCCATGGTCGCCGAGACGCTCGGCCTGGCGCCGCTGGGCTCGGCGATGGTGCCCTCGGTGTATAGCGAACGCATCGCGATCGCGCGGCGCGCGGGCGAAACCGTCATGCGCCTGCTGAAGTCCGGAGGGCCGCTGCCGCGCGACCTCGTCACGCACAAGAGCCTCGAGAACGCGTGCGCGGCGGTCGCGGCCACCGGCGGTTCGACCAACGCCGCCTTGCATATTCCCGCGATTGCCCACGAGGCAGGCCTGCGCTTCACGCTCGACGACGTGCAGCGCGTCTTCGAGCGGATTCCGCTGATCGGCGACCTGCAACCAGGCGGCCGCTATCTCGCCCAGGACCTGCACCATGCCGGCGGCGTGCCCGCCGTGCTCAATGCCTTGCTGGCGGGGGGGTATCTGCATGGCGACGTCCCGACGCTCGACGGCATCACGCTCGAGGCGGCATTGACTGAATTTTCCGGACCGGACGGCACCATCGTGCGTCCCTGCAATGAACCGCTGAGCGACGGCGGCGGCCTGGTCATTCTGCGCGGCAACCTGGCGCCCGACGGCGCCTGCCTGAAGATCGCCGGGCTCAAGTCCCTGAAATTCTCCGGGACGGCGCGCATCTTCGAATGCGAGGAAGACTGCATGGCGGTCGTCGCGCAGCGCGCCTATGCGCAGGGCGACGTGATGGTGATCCGCAACGAAGGGCCCAAGGGCGGCCCCGGCATGCGCGAGATGCTGAGCGTGACGGCCGCGATCTACGGACAGGGCATGGGCGAGAAGGTCGCCCTGCTGACCGACGGACGGTTTTCCGGCGCGACGCGCGGCCTGTGCATCGGCTATGTCGGGCCGGAAGCGGCGCTGGGCGGCCCGATCGCGCTGCTGCGCGACGGCGACCGCATCCATATCGACGCGCAGGCGGGCACGCTGCATGTCGACCTGTCCGAGGACGAGCTGGCGCGACGGCGCGCCGAGGCGGTGCCGTTTTCGCGGGGACACCTGGGCGGCGTGCTCGAGAAATACGAAGCCCTCGTCCGGCCCGCGCACCTCGGCGCGGTCACGCATTCGGGCGCCGTCGCCTGGCCCTATGAGGCGCCGACGCCCGGAGATCAGGCATGAGTCCGGCGCAGGTGGGTTTCTGCGGGCTGGGCCGGATGGGCAGGCCGATGGCGCGCCGCCTGCTCGATGCCGGCCATACGCTGTACGCCTGGAATCGTTCGCCCGACCCCGCGCACGCGCTGGCGGCCCAGAGCCCGGAGCACTGCATCGCCTGCGCGACGCCGGCCGACGTCGCGCGCAACGCGGACTGCGTCATGCTGTGCCTGACCGACGGCGCCGCCGTCGAAGCGGTCGTCTTCGGCGCGCAAGGGCTCGCGAGCGCGGCACCCGCCGCGCCGACCATCGTCGACCATTCAAGCATCCCGCCCGCGCTGACGCGGACCTTGGCGGCGCGCTGGCATACGGCGACCGGCGGCGCATGGATCGACGCGCCGGTGTCGGGCGGCACCGCGGGCGCGGCGGCCGGAACGCTGGCGGTCATGGCGGGCGGCGCTGCCGCCGCCATCGACGCCGCCGGCCCGGTGCTCGCCAGCTACGCGGCGCGCGTCACCCGCATGGGCGGCATCGGCGCCGGGCAGACGACCAAGCTCGCCAACCAGACCATCGTCGTCGCCACCATCGCGGCGATCGCCGAAGCGGTATTGCTTGCGCAGCGAACGGGTATCGACGCGGCGCGGATGCCGGACGCCCTGCGCGGCGGCTGGGCCGATTCGGTGCTGCTGCAGACGCTGCTGCCGCGCATGCTCACGCCGCCCGAGCAGGCGTCGGGCACGATCCGCGTCATGCTCAAGGACCTCGACGCGGTCCATGCGCTCGGCGGCGAATACGGCGCGGCGCTGCCGCTTGCCGATACGGTGCGGCGCTGGCTCAGGCGCGCGGTCGATGCCGGATACGGCGACGCCGATATTTCGCAACTCGTGCGAGTGCCGCTGGACGACTGACGCTTCATCACAACCGGCCGCGATCGAATCGCATGGCGATACGCGCCGGACCTTCAAAAAACCATGCCCGAGGAGACAACAATGGCGACCACAGCCGAACTTTCCCTGCCGAGCGGCACGCAGGAACACAAACGCGTGCTGACCGCGACCCTGGTCGGAACGACGATCGAATGGTATGACTTCTTCGTCTACGCGCAGGCCGCCGGCCTGGTGTTCGGGCCGGCGTTCTTCGCCCCGGTCGAAAGGCAGAACCCCGGCCTGGCGCAGATCCTGTCGTTCGCCACGATCGGCATTTCGTTTCTTTTCCGTCCGTTCGGGGCAGCCTTCTGCGGGCACCTCGGCGACCGGTTCGGCCGGCGCGCCGTCCTGGCCTTCACGCTGATCATGATGGGGGCGGCGACCGCCCTCATCGGCCTGCTGCCGACCTACGCGGCAATCGGCGCCTGGGCGCCGACGCTCCTGATCGTGTTGCGCGTGCTGCAGGGCATCTCGGCCGGCGGCGAGTGGGGCGGCGCCGCGCTGATGTCGGTCGAGTACGCGCCCGCGAACCGGCGCAGCCTGTTCGGCGCCGCGCCGCAGATCGGCACGCCGCTGGGGATGATCATCTCGACCGGCGTGCTGTGGTTCCTGACCGAAGCACTTGGCCGGCAGGCGATGACCGAATGGGGCTGGCGGCTGCCGTTCCTGTTCTCCATCGTCCTGATCGTCATCGGCGCCATCGTGCGCCGCTCCGTCGCAGAATCGCCGGTCTACGAAGCGATGCGGGCGCGCCGAGCGCAATCGTCCGCGCCGCTGGCCGAACTGCTGCGCCATCACCTCGGCAAGGTCATCAGCGCGGCGCTGATCTTCATGGCCAACAATGCCGTCGGCTACATCGTGATCGCCTTTTTCATCAGCTACGGCCAGAAGACGCTCCACATATCGCCCAACCAGATGCTGCTGATCGGCACCTTGTCGGCGGGCGGATGGTTTGTCTTCACGCTGCTCGGCGGCTGGCTGGGCGACCGCCTGGGCCGGGTGCGGACATTCCAGATCGGCTACGGGCTCATGGCGGTCTGGACCATCCCGATGTGGTTTCTCATCGATACGGGCAGTCCGGCGCTGTTCCTGTTCGCCGCGCTGGTGCTGACCGCGGCGCTCGGCCTTTCGTACGGGCCGCAGGCGGCGCTGTATGCGGAAATGTTTCCGGCCAAGGTGCGCTATTCCGGGGTGTCGCTAGGGTATGCCCTGGGCGCCATCCTCGGCGGCGCGTTCGCGCCCGCGATCGCGCAATGGCTGATCACGAGCTTCGGGCAGTCGTGGACGATCGGCGTCTACCTGGCGGCGTTGTCGGTGATTTCCTTGATCGCGGTCTCGCTGGTCAAGGACACGAGCAAGGTGGATCTCCGGGCTTCCTAGCCGCCTGGCAGGTCGTTCACGGAGCATCCCCGCGGGGTGGCGCAATGACCGGATTGCGCCACCCCGTTCAATTTGGATGCCCAGGTTTTGGTGACGGATGTCCCGCCGGAAATAAAGGCCGTCCCCGTCTGCTAATCTATATGGTTGCACTGATCAAAATTTGCCCGGATACGCCTAGTTCTCATGGACTATAAGAAAACCCTCAATCTGCCCGATACCCCCTTCCCCATGCGCGGCGATCTCGCTAAGCGTGAACCCGTCTGGGTCGCGGAGTGGGAAGAAAATCGCGTTTACGCGGCCATCCGCGCCGCCAGCGCCGGCCGCCCGCGCTTCGTGCTGCACGACGGCCCGCCCTACGCCAACGGCGACATCCACATCGGCCACGCGGTCAACAAGATCCTGAAGGACATCGTCGTCAAGAGCCGCAACATGGCCGGCTACGACGCGCACTACGTGCCCGGCTGGGACTGCCACGGCATGCCCATCGAGATCCAGATCGAGAAGAAGTACGGCAAGAACCTGCCGGTGGCCGAGATGCAGTCCAAGGCGCGCGCCTATGCCTACGAGCAGATCGACCGCCAGCGCAAGGACTTCAAGCGCCTGGGCGTGCTGGGCGACTGGGACCGGCCCTACCTCACCATGAACTTCAGCAATGAGGCCAACGAGATCCGCGTGCTCGGGCGCATCATGGAGAAAGGCTATGTATTCCGCGGCCTGAAGCCCGTGAACTGGTGCTTCGACTGCGGCTCGGCCCTGGCCGAGGCCGAGGTCGAGTACGCCGACCGCACCGACCCGGCCATCGACGTGGCCTTTCCCTTCGCCGACAAGGCGGCCCTGGCCGCCGCCTTCGGCCTGTCGTCCATCGAGGACGGCGCCGCCGTCATCTGGACCACCACGCCCTGGACCATTCCCGCCAACCAGGCGCTGAACGTGCACCCCGAGTTCGACTACGCGCTGGTACGCGTCTCGCCCGCGCCGGCCCATGGGCCGCTGCTGCTGCTGGCCGCCGACCGCGTCGAGGCCTGCCTGAAGAACTGGAAGCTGCAGGGCGAAGTGATCGCCACGGCCAAGGGCGCCGCGCTGGCCGGCATCGCCATGCGCCACCCGCTGGCCAGGCTGGACGCGGGCTACGACCGCCTCTCGCCCATCTACCTGGGCGAATACGTCACGCTGGACGCCGGCACCGGCATCGTGCACTCGTCGCCCGCCTACGGCATCGAGGACTTCATCTCCTGCAAGGCGCACGGCCTGAAGGACGACGACATCCTCAGCCCCGTGATGGGCGACGGCCACTACATCGGCACCCTGCCGCTGTTCGGCGGCCTGATGATCTGGGACGCCAACCCCAAGGTCATCGAGGCCCTGCGCAGCGCCGGCTCGCTGATGGACGTGGTGCAGACCCCGCACAGCTACATGCACTGCTGGCGCCACAAGACGCCCATCATCTACCGCGCCACCAGCCAGTGGTTCGCCGGCATGGACGTCGAACCCAATGACGACGGCCCCACGCTGCGCGAAAGCGCGCTCAAGGCCATCGACGAAACGGTCTTCTACCCCGCCTGGGGCCGTGCGCGCCTGCACAACATGATCGCCAACCGCCCCGACTGGACGCTCTCGCGCCAGCGCCAGTGGGGCACGCCCATGGCCTTCTTCGTGCACAAGGAAACCGGCGAATTGCACCCGCGCACGCTCGAGCTGCTCGAACAAGTGGCGCAGCGCGTCGAGCAAGGCGGCATCGAGGCCTGGCAGACGCTCGACCCGCGCGACCTGCTGGGCGACGAGGCCGAGCAGTACGAGAAGAACAAGGACACGCTCGACGTGTGGTTCGACTCCGGCTCCACCCACGCCACCGTGCTGGGCGGCAAGGACCACGACCTGCAGGGTTCGCACGCCGACGGCCTGGCCTGGCCGGCCGACATCTACCTGGAAGGCTCCGACCAGCACCGCTGCTGGTTCCACTCGTCGCTGCTGACCGGCTGCATGCTGTATGGCCGCGCGCCCTACAAGGCGCTCCTGACCCACGGCTTCGCCGTCGACGGCCAGGGCCGCAAGATGAGCAAGTCGGTGGGCAACGTGGTCGCCCCGCAGAAGGTGTCCGATTCGCTGGGCGCCGAGATCCTGCGCCTGTGGGTGGCCTCGACCGACTATTCGGGCGAACTGGCCATTTCCGACGAGATCCTCAAGCGCGTGGTGGAAGGCTACCGCCGCATCCGCAACACGCTGCGCTTCCTGCTGGCCAACCTGGCCGACTTCGATGCCGCCACGCAAGCCCTGCCGCACAGCGAGCTGTTGGAAATTGACCGCTATGCCCTGAGCATGACCGCGCAGATGCAGGCCGAGGTGACCGGGCACTACCAGTCCTACGACTTCCATCCGGCGGTGTCGCGCCTGCAGACCTTCTGCTCGGAAGACCTGGGCGCCTTCTACCTGGACATCCTCAAGGACCGCCTCTACACCACGGCCCCCGACAGCCGCGCGCGCCGCTCGGCGCAGACCGCCCTGCTGGACGTCACGCAGACGCTGCTCAGGCTGATGGCGCCCATCCTGTCGTTCACGGCCGAGGAAGCCTGGAAGGTCCTGCTGGAT
>DASWPO010000245.1:0-4694 GCA_036404015.1 Bordetella sp.
CGCTGGTGTCGTTCATCGGCCCCAAGCCCAACCTGCTCGACATCAACAACGTCAACCCGCCGCTGCGCCTCGAAGTCGCGCAGCCCGTGCTGGACTTCGCCGACATGGCGCAGATCCGCAGCATCGAGCAGATCACCAGCAAGAAGTTCCGCAGCTACGAACTGGACATCACCTACCCGGCCGCCTGGGGCCCCGAAGGCATCGAGGCCCGCGTGGCCGCGCTGTGTGCGCGCGCCGTCGACGCGATCAAGAGCGGCTACAACATCCTGATCGTGTCCGACCGCCTGGTCGACAACGAACGCGTGGCCATCCCGGCGCTGCTGGCCGTGTCGGCCGTGCACCAGCACCTGATCCGCGCCGGCCTGCGCACCGCCACCGGCCTGGTGGTGGAAACCGGCTCGGCGCGCGAAGTGCACCACTTCGCGCTCTTGGGCGGCTACGGCGCCGAAGCCATCCACCCCTACCTGGCGCTCGAATCGCTGGGCAAGCTGGACGAACCCGCCCGCGCCGTAAAGAACTACATCAAGGCCGTGGGCAAGGGCCTGAACAAGGTCATGTCCAAGATGGGCATCTCGACCTATATGTCGTACTGCGGCGCGCACATCTTCGAGGCCGTGGGCCTGCAGCGCGAGCTGATCGAGAAGTACTTCACCGGCACGGCGTCCAATATCGAAGGCATCGGCATCTTCCAGGTGGCCGAGGAAGCCCTGCGCCTGCACCGCGCCGCCTTCGGCAACGACCCCGTGCTGGCGCAGGACCTGGACGCCGGCGGCGAATACGCCTTCCGCATCCGCGGCGAAGAGCACATGTGGACGCCCGACTCGATCGCCAAGCTGCAGCATTCGGCGCGCGCCAACAACTACCGCACCTACAAGGAATACGCGCAGATCATCAACGACCAGTCCAAGCGCCACATGACGCTGCGCGGGCTGTTCGAGTTCAAGGTCGATCCCAGCCGCGCCATCGCCCTGGACGAAGTCGAGCCCGCCAAGGAAATCGTCAAGCGCTTCGCCTCCGGCGCCATGTCGCTGGGCTCGATCTCCACCGAGGCGCACTCCACGCTGGCCGTGGCCATGAACCGCCTCGGCGGCAAGTCCAACACCGGCGAGGGCGGCGAGGACGAACTGCGCTACCGCGACGAACTGCGCACCGGCAAGACGAACATCAAGGACGGCGACACGCTGGCCTCGGTGCTGGGCTCCGACCGCATCGCCGCCGACGTGGCGCTCAGGAAGGGCGACTCGATGCGCTCGCGGATCAAGCAGGTGGCCTCGGGCCGCTTCGGCGTCAGCGCCGAGTACCTGTCCTCGGCCGACCAGATCCAGATCAAGATGGCCCAGGGCGCCAAGCCCGGCGAGGGCGGCCAGCTGCCCGGCCACAAGGTCACCGACTACATCGCCAAGCTGCGCTACTCGGTGCCGGGCGTGGGCCTGATTTCGCCCCCGCCGCACCACGACATCTACTCCATCGAAGACCTGGCCCAGCTCATCCACGACCTGAAGAACGTCAACAGCCGCGCCTCCATCTCGGTCAAGCTGGTGTCGGAAGTGGGCGTGGGCACGGTGGCGGCCGGCGTGGCCAAGGCCAAGGCCGACCACGTCGTGATCGCCGGCCATGACGGCGGCACCGGCGCCTCGCCCGTGTCGTCGATCAAGTACGCCGGCACGCCCTGGGAACTGGGCCTGGCCGAGACTCAGCAGACGCTGGTGCTCAACCGCCTGCGCAGCCGCATCCGCGTGCAGGCCGACGGCCAGATGAAGACAGGACGCGACGTCGCCATCGGCGCGCTCCTGGGCGCCGAGGAATTCGGCTTCGCCACCGCGCCGCTGGTGGTCGAGGGCTGCATCATGATGCGCAAGTGCCACCTGAACACCTGCCCGGTGGGCGTGGCCACGCAAGACCCGGAACTGCGTAAGAAGTTCTCGGGCAAGCCCGAGCACGTGGTGAACTTCTTCTTCTTCGTCGCCGAGGAAGTGCGCGAGATCATGGCCCAGCTGGGCATCCGCAAGTTCGGCGACCTGATCGGCCGCACCGACCTGCTCGACATGCGCGCCGGCATCGACCACTGGAAAGCCCACGGCCTGGACTTCTCGCGCGTGTTCCACCGCCCCGTGCCCGTCGGCGACGACGCCATCTTCCAGGTCGAGGAACAAGACCACGGCCTGGCCGGCGCGCTCGACCACCAGCTCATCGAGCGCAGCAAGCCCGCGCTGGAGCGCGGCGAGAAAGTCTCCTTCATCACCCCCGTGCGCAACCGCAACCGCACCATCGGCGCCATGCTGTCGGGCGCGGTGGCCGCGCGCTACGGCCATGAAGGCCTGCCCGACGACACCGTCCACATCCAGTGCAATGGCACGGCCGGCCAGAGCTTCGGCGCTTTCCTGGCGCACGGCATCACGCTCGACCTGGTCGGCGAAGGCAACGACTACGTGGGCAAGGGCCTGTCGGGCGGCCGCATCATCGTGCGCTCGCCCAACGACTTCCGCGGCTTCGGCCCCGAGCACATCATCGCCGGCAACACCGTGCTGTACGGCGCCCTGGCGGGCGAGGCCTACTTCAACGGCGTGGCCGGCGAACGCTTCGCCGTGCGCAACTCGGGCGCGGCCACCGTGGTCGAAGGCACCGGCGACCACGGCTGCGAATACATGACGGGCGGCACGGTCGTGGTGCTGGGCCACACCGGCCGCAACTTCGCCGCCGGCATGTCGGGCGGCGTGGCCTACGTGTGGGACCCGGACCGCAGCTTCCGCCAGCGCTGCAACCTGACCATGGTCGAGCTCGAACCCGTGCTGCCGCACGCCGAGCAGTCGGGCACCAACGCCCAGGCCACCTGGCACAGCGCCCAGCGCGGCGGCGAGCGCCAGCCCGACGAAACCCTCCTGCGCCGCCTGGTGGAAGAGCACTTCCGCCACACCGGCAGCTTCCGCGCCCGCGAGATCCTGGGCGACTGGGAGGCCTCGCGCGGCAAGTTCGTCAAGGTCATGCCGACCGAATACAAGCGCGCGCTGGCCGAACTATGGCAAGCCGCCAATCCCGAACAGATGGTGGCGTAACCATCGCTGGAACTTGAGATATTGGCGTTGTCTGCTCAGCGGGCATGGCGTGGGGGCGCCTCTCTGACGAGGCAGCCCCGCAGGGGCCGAGGGCCCGTAATCTTGGGCCCGAGCCCGTCACAACGAAGCCCCTACGCCATGCCCGCTGGGCAGACAACGCCTTAAGAACACAAAGGAACCAAAATGGGCAAGATCACCGGCTTCATGGAATACCAGCGCCTGTCCGAGGCCTACGAGGCCCCGCAAAAGCGCCTGAAGCACTGGAGCGAATTCGTCGTGCACCTGACCGACGACCAGGCCAAGCAGCAGGCCGCCCGCTGCATGGACTGCGGCATCCCCTTCTGCAACAACGGCTGCCCGGTCAACAACATCATCCCCGACTGGAACGACCTGGTGTATCGCCAGCAGTGGCAGCAGGCGCTGCACGTGCTGCACTCCACCAACAACTTTCCGGAATTCACCGGCCGCATCTGCCCCGCCCCCTGCGAAGCCGCCTGCACGCTCAATATCAACAGCGATGCCGTCGGCATCAAGTCGATCGAGCACGCAATCATCGACAAGGGCTGGGCCGAAGGCTGGGTCCAGCCGCTGCTGCCCGCCCGCAAGACCGGCAAGAAAGTCGCCGTGGTGGGCTCGGGCCCGGCCGGCCTGGCCTGCGCCCAGCAACTGGCGCGCGCCGGCCATGCCGTGACGGTGTTCGACAAGAGCGACCGCATCGGCGGCCTGCTGCGCTACGGCATCCCCGACTTCAAGCTCGAGAAAACGCTGATCGACCGCCGCATCGCCCAGATGGAAGCCGAAGGCGTGGAATTCGCCCCCTCGACCTACATCGGCAAGGCTTCCGAGGCCGCCGCCGACGGCCTGACCGTGCGCACGCCCGAATCGCTCATGGCCGACTTCGACGCCGTGGTCATGGCCGGCGGCTCGGAAACCCCGCGCGACCTGCCTATCCCCGGCCGCGAGCTGTCCGGCATCTACTACGCCATGGACTTCCTGCGCCCGCAGAACAAGGCCGTGGCCGGCGACCGCCTCGCCGACCAGCCCTCCGCCGCCGGCAAGCACGTGGTGGTGATCGGCGGCGGCGACACGGGTTCGGACTGCGTGGGCACCAGCAACCGCCACGGCGCGGCCTCGATCACCCAGTTCGAGATCAACGAGCAACCGCCTGAAACCGAAAACAAGCCCCTGGTGTGGCCCTACTGGCCGCTCAAGCTGCGCACCTCGTCCTCGCACGACGAAGGCTGCCAGCGCGACTGGAGCGTGGTCACCAAGTCGTTTTCGGGCAGCAACGGCAAGCTCGAGAAGCTGGTCGCCGTGCACGTCGCCTGGGCCCGCGACGAAGCCACCGGCCAGATGAAGATGGCCGAGGTCCCCGGCTCGGAATTCGAGATCAAGGCCGACCTGGTGCTGCTGGCCATGGGCTTCGTCTCGCCGGTGCAGACCGTGCTCGACGCCTTCGGCGTGGACCGCGACACGCGCGGCAACATCCGCGCCAATACCGACGACTACCGCACCAACGTCGACAAGGTCTTCGCCGCCGGCGACATGCGCCGCGGCCAGTCCCTGGTGGTGTGGGCCATCCGCGAAGGCCGCCAGTGCGCACGCTCCGTGGATGAGTTCCTGATGGGCAGCACCGAGCTG
>DASWPO010000246.1:0-24019 GCA_036404015.1 Bordetella sp.
CACCCTTAGGTGCGAAATGCATCTATTTTGAGATATTGCCGTGGCTCTGGTGGCCGCAAGCGCGCCGACCCGTGGAAATCGGTCGTCAGGTAAGAACTCTTTGTCTCTTGCCGTTTTCAGGTAAACCTGAGACTTTTTGGCGAGATCGGTAAGCCAGGAGCAACTACCGACCGACTGGCGGCGCTCTGGCAGGTCAGAGCATGGGGTGGAAACTCGAGTGACAAAGAATTCTTACCTAGCGCTATACCCTTGCTTTTCAGATGGATAGGCCATTATGTTAGGAAATATATCGGCCACCATGAGGAGTTCCTGGGGATACCTGGTAAGAATTCTTTGTCCCAGGTAAGGTTTCATCTGTCGCTCCACAGCGGCGCGGGCAATGGCGACAAGATTGATCTATTTATATTCTTATAAGTAATATATATTATATCTCTTATTACTTATAATGAGGGTCATTAAAACCAGGGCCCTGCCATGAATCTTCAGCAATTTCGCTTCGTCCGGGAAACCATCCGGCGTGATTTCAACCTGACCGAAGCGGCACGCACGCTCTATACCTCGCAGCCTGGCGTTTCCAAGGCCATCATCGAGTTCGAGGACGAGCTGGGCATCAAGATCTTCGAGCGCCATGGCAAGCGCATCAAGGGGCTGACCAAGCCCGGCCAGGCGGTGGCCCAGGTGATCGACCGCATCATGCGCGAAGTCGACAACCTCAAGAAGGTCAGCGACGAATACGCGCGGCGCGACGAGGGCGGGCTGGTGATCGCCTGCACGCACACCCAGGCGCGCTACCTGCTGCCGCGGGTGATTCCCGAATTCCGCAAGCAGTTTCCCAAGGTGCGCCTGTCGCTGGCCGAAGGCAGCCCCGGGCAGCTGGCCGAGATGGTGCTGCACGAGCAGGCCGACCTAGCCCTGGCCACCGAGTCGCTGGCCCTGACGCCCGGCCTGGTGACCTTGCCGGTGTATTCCTGGGAGCACACGGTGGTGATCCGCCCCGACCATCCCCTGGGCGACCTGACTTCCAGCGAAGGGCGCAACCTCACGCTGTCGCAGCTGGCGGCCTATCCCATCGTGACCTACGACCGCGCCTTCACGGGCCGCTCGACCATCGACGAGGTGTTCTCCAGCCAGGGCATCCACCCCGACATCGTGCTGGAAGCCATCGACGCCGACGTGATCAAGACCTATGTGGACGTGGGCCTGGGCATCGGCATCATCGCGGGCGTGGCCTACGACCCGCGCCGCGACAACAATCTGGTAGGCCTGCCGGTGGGGCATTTGTTCGGCACGCACACCACGCGCGTCGGCCTGAAGGCCGGCGTGTTCCTGCGCGACTACGTCTACACCTTCCTGGAAATGCTGGCGCCCGGCCTGGATCGCGACACCGTGATGGAAGCCCTGCAAGGCGGGTCGGCCGGGCAGGCCGCCGTGGCCGCCGCCCTCGAGGCCTAGGCCTTTCTCAAACCCTGCGGGGCGCGGCGGTCAGCGCGAGGCCTGCAAGGGGCCCTGCGTGGCGGCGATCCGCACGGGGATGCGGCGTGCGCCGGTATAGCGGCGGCTCCAGTAGTCGATGGTCATGTCGTCGATGCGGACCACGCCGCCGGTGCTGGGCGAGTGGACGAAGCGGTCCGCGCCCATGTAGATGCCCACATGTGAATAGCGCGAGCCCATGGTGTCGAAGAACACCAGGTCGCCCGGCCGCAGGTCGTCGCGGTCGACCCAGGTGCCGACGGTGGCGAGCGCGGCCGAATTGCGCGGCAGCTTCAGGCCGACAGCGTGCGCGGCCGAATAGGTGATCAACCCGCTGCAATCGAAGCCCGTGGCCGGCGATTCGCCGCCGAAGCGGTAGGGCGTGCCCAGCTGCGACAGGGCCTCGCTGAGGATGGGACTGTGCGAAGAACCGGTTTTTTTCCGGCCACGGGTGTACTGGTAGGCGATCAGCGCGCCGATGGGGTCGTCGGAGTGGGCGGCCATTTCCTCGGCGTCGATCATCGAATCCGAACGCTGGCCCATGCCGGCGCAACCGGCCAGCGTGGCCAGAACGGCCAGGGAGCCGGCGGCCACGGCCCGGCGCAGCCAGATGACGGGCAGGGGGCTGGACGGGTAATCGGGGCGGGAGGCGTTCTGGGTTGCTTGCATGCGCTCGTTCGTGGAAACTGCTTCGTATCGAGAGGGATGCGCCAAGGAGCCGCCCCGGCACTATATCAAAAGTGGAGACAAAAATGAATAAAATCATGGCGTTCCATGAAAGATCTATAGTGGATCGTGAAGGATTCTGGCGGCGGGAGGCCGAGCGGATCCACTGGGAGGCGCCTTTCGAGCAGGTCCTGGACGCGAGCCGGCTGCCGTTTGCCCGCTGGTTCGTGGGCGGGCGCACCAACCTCTGCTACAACGCGGTCGACCGCTGGCTGCCCCAGCTCGCCGGCCACCCGGCGCTGGTCTGGGTATCGACCGAGGTCGGCCTGGAGCGCGTCTATACCCGCAAGCAGCTGTACGACGAGGTCAATGCCGCGGCCGCCATGCTGCGCGCGCTGGGCGTGGAACGCGGCGACCGGGTGCTGCTCTACATGCCCATGGTGCCCGAGGCGGTGTTCGCCATGCTGGCCTGCGCCCGCATCGGCGCCGTGCATTCGGTGGTGTTCGGCGGCTTCGCCTCGGTGAACCTGGCGCAGCGCATCGACGACGCGGCGCCCAAGGTGGTGGTGAGCACCGACGGCGGCTCGCGCGCCGGCAAGGTGCTGGCCTACAAGCCCCTGCTCGACCGCGCATTGGCGCTATGCGCCAAGCCGCCGCAGTCGGTGGTGATCCTCGACCGCGGCCTGGCCCCGTACGAGCCCGTGGCCGGGCGCGACCTCGACTACGCCGCCCTGCGCCAGCGGCATTGGGGGCAGGTGGTGCCGGTGCAATGGCTGGAGTCTTCCGAGCCCAGCTATGTGCTGTACACCTCGGGCACCACGGGCAAACCCAAGGGCGTGCAGCGCGATACGGGCGGCTATGCGGTGGCGCTGGCCGCTTCCATGGAATACGTCTTCGACGGCAAGCCGGGCGACACTTTCTTCTGCACCAGCGACATAGGCTGGGTGGTGGGGCATTCGTACATCGTCTACGGCCCGCTCATCGGCGGGCAGACCACCATCCTGTACGAAGGCACGCCGGTACGCCCCGACGGCGCGGTGCTGTGGCGGCTGGTGGAGCGCTTTCGCGCCAACACGCTGTTTTCCTCGCCCACGGCGGTGCGCGTGCTCAAGCGCCAGGATCCGGCCTTGCTCAGGCGCCATGACGTGTCGTCGCTGCGGGCGGTCTACCTGGCGGGCGAACCGCTGGACGAACCCACGGCGCGCTGGCTGTCCGACGGGCTGGGCAAGCCCATCATCGACAACTACTGGCAGACCGAATCGGGCTGGCCCATCCTGTCGGCGCAGCCCGGCGTGGAACGCACGCCGGCGCGCTTGGGCAGCCCGTCCTTTCCGGTATACGGCTTCGATGCCCGCATCGTGAGCGAATCCACGGGCGAGGACCTGCCGGCGGGCGAGAAGGGCGTGGTGGCCATCGTGCCGCCGCTGCCGCCGGGGGCCATGTCCACCATCTGGGGCGACGACGCGCGCTTCGTGCAGACCTATTTCGACGCCATTCCGGGCAAGCGGTATTACTCGACCTTCGACTGGGGGCGGGTGGACGAGGACGGCTACTGGTTCATCCTGGGCCGCACCGACGACGTGATCAACGTGGCCGGGCACCGGCTGGGCACGCGCGAAATCGAGGAGTCCGTCAGCAGCCATGCCGGCGTGGCCGAATGCGCGGTGGTCGGCGTGGCCGACGAGCTCAAGGGCCAGGTGGCCATGGCCTTCGTGGTGCTCAAGCAGGCGATGCAAACTGGTCAGACCGCGGAAACCCGGGCGCTGGAAGGCGATATCATGCGCATGGTGGAAGAACAACTCGGCGCCGTGGCACGGCCCGCCCGCATCCGTTTCGTGGGCGCCTTGCCCAAGACGCGTTCCGGCAAGGTGCTGCGGCGGGCCATCGTGGCCGTGTGCGAAAACCGCGACCCGGACGATCTCACCACCATCGAAGACCCTACAGCGCTTGAACAGATCAAGGAATCACTGCAATGAAGAGCAAACCCGTGCTGGGCGCGGAAGACGTGAAGAAAATCCTGGCGGCTTCCGAGGCGCATGCCCTGGCCAACCAGTGGGCCGTGAGCATTGCCGTCGTCGACGACGGCGGCCATCTGCTGGGCATGCTGCGCGGCGACGGCGTGGCCCCCATCTCGGCGCACATCGCGCCGGCCAAGGCGCGCACGGCGGCGCTGGGCCAGCGCGAGTCGAAAGGCTATGAAGACGTCATCAACCAGGGCCGCTATTCCTTCCTGTCGGCGCCGCTGCTCGAGGGCATGCTCGAAGGCGGCGTGCCCGTGGTGGCCGGCGGCCAGGTGATCGGCGCCGTGGGCGTCTCGGGCGTGAAGTCGAACGAAGACGCCGAGATTGCCAAGGCCGGCATCGCCGCGCTCGGCCTGTGAGTTCCGCTTCGCCGGCCGGCGCCGTACCCGGCGGGGCCGGCGGGGCGCTCAATCCCGGGGTGACCCGGCGCGAGGTCTGGGCCTGGGCGATGTACGACTTCGCCAACTCGGGCTACAGCACCGTCATCCTCACCACGGTATTCAGCACGTATTTCGTCGGCGTGGTGGGCGGCAGGGCCGCCTGGGCCACGCTGGCCTGGACGGCGGCGCTGTCGCTGTCGTATCTCGCCATCATGCTCACCATGCCCACGCTGGGCGCGCGCGCCGACGCGCGCGCGGGCAAGCGCCGGCTGCTCTACCGCAGCACCGCGGGCTGCGTGCTCTTCATGCTGCTGCTCACGCGGGCCGGGCCGGGCGATGTCTGGCTGGCCCTGGCGGCGGTGGCCTGTTCCAACTACTGCTATTGCATCGGCGAGTCCGTGGTGGCGGCCTTCCTGCCGGAACTGGCGCGGCCCCATGCCCTGGGGCGCGTGTCCGGCTGGGGCTGGAGCTTCGGCTATTGCGGCGGCATGCTCAGCCTGGGGCTGTCGCTGGCGGTGGTCTCGGCCAGCCAGGCGCATGGCCTGGACGCGCAGCGCTACGTGCCCTGGGTCATCATGGTGACGGCGGCGGTGTTCGTGCTGGCGGCGCTGCCGTCCTTCCTGATGCTGCGCGAGCGCGCGCGGCCGCACGCTGGCCCGCTGGCGCGCGGCTTCCTGGCGGACATGCGCGACATGCTGGCGCGCCTGGCGCGCTTGTGGCGCGAAACCGGCGTCCAATACCCGCAATTCCGCCGGCTGCTGATGTGCTGCGCCTGCTACCAGGCGGGCATCTCGGTGGTCATCACGCTGGCGGCGGTCTATGCCGAGCAGGTCATGGGCTTCGGCATGGCGCAAGTCATGCTGCTGGTGTTCACCGTCAATATCGCGGCCGCAGCGGGCGCCTTCGCCTTCGGCTACGCGCAGGACCGCATCGGCCACAAGCTCGCCCTGGCGATCACCCTGTGCGGCTGGATCGCCATGGTGCTGACGGCCTATGCGGCCGTCACGGTGCAGGTGTTCTGGGTGGCGGCCTTCCTGGCGGGCCTGTGCATGGGCACCAGCCAGAGCGCGGGCCGGGCCATGGTCGGCGTGTTCGCGCCGGCCGAACGGCTGGCCGAGTTCTTCGCCTTGTGGACGTTCGCGGTGCAACTGGCCGCGGTGGTGGGGCCGCTGACCTACGGCCTGGTGACCTGGTTCACGCACGGCAACCACCGCCTGGCCATCCTGGTGACGGGGCTCTTCTTCGTGGGCGGCCTGGCCTTGCTGGCGCGCGTGCGGATGCCGCGCCGGACCGGACCGCCGGCGGAACAATGCGTTCCAGAGTAAGGTGTCCGTAAGAGCGCAGCGATACGGTGCCGAGGTTGTATAAATAAAAACAGCTGCATCAAATTTTTCGTACGGAGACAAACCATGTCCACCTCCATTGAGTCCGTCCTGGTCGAAACCCGCGTATTCCCGCCGCCCGCGAGCGCGGTGCAGGGCGCGGCCATTTCGGGCATGGATGCCTACCGCGCGCTGGCCGAAGAGGCCGAGCGCGACCCCGACGGCTTCTGGGGCCGCCAGGCGCGCGAGAACCTGCAGTGGGCCAAGCCCTTCACCCAGGTGCTCGACGAATCCAAGGCGCCGTTCTACCGCTGGTTCGGCGACGGCGAGCTCAACGTCTCGGCCAACTGCCTCGAGGCGCAGATCGAGAAGGGCAACGGCGACAAGGTCGCCATCATCTTCGAGGCCGACGACGGCAAGGTCGACCGGATCACCTACCGCCAGCTCCTGGCGCGCGTGAGCCGCTTCGCCAATGGCATCAAGCAGCTGGGCTACAAGCAGGGCGAGCGCGCCATCATCTACCTGCCCATGTCCATCGAGGCCGTGGTCGCCATGCAGGCCTGCGCCCGCCTGGGGCTGACGCACTCGGTGGTGTTCGGCGGCTTTTCGTCCAAGAGCCTGCAGGAGCGCATCGTCGACGTGGGCGCTTCGCTGGTCATCACGGCCGACGCGCAGATGCGCGGCGGCAAGCGGATCCCGCTCAAGCCCGCCGTGGACGACGCCCTGGCCATGGGCGGCTGCGAGGCCGTGGGCAAGGTCATCGTCTATCGCCGCGCCGGCGGCCAGGTCGACTGGACCGAAGGCCGCGACCTGTGGATGCACGACGTCGAAGCCGGCCAGCCCGACGTGTGCGCGCCGGTGCCGGTCAATGCCGAGCACCCGCTCTTCATCCTCTACACCTCCGGCTCCACCGGCAAGCCCAAGGGCGTGCAGCATTCCTCGGCGGGCTACCTGCTGTGGGCCATGCTCACCATGAAGTGGACCTTCGATGCGCGCCCCGGCGACGTCTACTGGTGCACCGCCGACGTGGGCTGGATCACCGGCCACACCTATATCGCCTACGGGCCCTTGGCCTGCGGCCTGACGCAGGTGGTGTTCGAGGGCGTGCCCACCTATCCCGATGCCGGCCGCTTCTGGGACATGATCGCGCGCCACCAGGTCACGGTGTTCTACACCGCGCCCACCGCCATCCGCTCGCTCATCAAGGCCTGCGAAGGCGCGCCCAAGACGCACCCGAGCCACTACGCGCTCGATTCCCTGCGCATCCTGGGCTCGGTGGGCGAGCCCATCAACCCCGAGGCCTGGATCTGGTATCACAAGAACGTCGGCCGCGAGCGCTGCCCCATCGTCGACACCTGGTGGCAGACCGAGACCGGCGGCCACATGATCACCCCGCTGCCCGGCGCCACGCCGCTCAAGCCGGGATCGTGCACGCTGCCGCTGCCCGGCATCGCCGCGGCCATCGTCGATGAAACCGGCGGCGACGTCGAGGCGGGCCACGGCGGCTTCCTGGTCGTCAAGCGCCCCTGGCCCTCGATGATCCGCACCATCTGGGGCGACCCCGAGCGCTTCGTCAAGAGCTACTTCCCGCCCGAGCTCAAGGGCTATTACCTGGCGGGCGACGGCGCCCAGCGCGACGCCGACGGCTACTTCTGGATCATGGGCCGCATCGACGACGTGCTCAACGTCTCGGGCCACCGCCTGGGCACCATGGAGGTCGAGTCCGCCCTGGTGGCGCACGAACTGGTGGCCGAGGCCGCCGTGGTGGGACGCCCCGACGACACCACCGGCGAGGCCGTGGTGGCCTTCGTGGTGCTCAAGCGCGCCCGTCCCGAGGGCGACGAGGCCCTGGCCATCGCCAAGCAGCTGCGCGACTGGGTCGCCAAGGAAATCGGCCCCATCGCCAAGCCCAGGGACATCCGCTTCGGCGACAACCTGCCCAAGACCCGCTCGGGCAAGATCATGCGCCGCCTGCTGCGTGTGGTCGCCAAGGGCGAAGAGGTCACGCAGGACGTTTCCACGCTGGAAAATCCGGCGATCCTGGAGCAACTGTCCAAGCCGCTGTAGTGCTAAAGTCATCGGATTCTTCACGCAATATCCGGAGCATCCGATGATCGACCTGCGCAGCGACACCGTCACCCGTCCTTCCGAGGCCATGCGCCTGGCCATGGCCCAGGCCCCGGTGGGCGACGATGTCATGGGCGACGACCCCACCGTGCAGCAGCTGCAGGCCGCGGTCGCCGAGCGCGCCGGCAAAGAGGCCGGCCTCTTTTTCCCCTCGGGCACCCAAAGCAACCTCGCCGCCCTGATGGCGCACTGCGAGCGAGGCGACGAATACCTGGTCGGCCAGCTCTCGCACACCTACAAATACGAAGGCGGCGGCGCCGCCGTGCTGGGCAGCATCCAGCCCCAGCCCATCGAGCATGCCGCCGACGGCACGCTGCCGCTGGAAAAGCTGCAGGCCGCCGTCAAGGTCAAGGGCGACCCGCACTTCGCCAACACCAAGCTGCTGGCCCTGGAAAACACTTTCCACGGCAAGGTCCTGCCCCAGGACTACGTGCGCGCCGCCACCGACTGGGCGCATGGCAAGGGCCTGTCCACCCACCTCGACGGCGCGCGCGTCTTCAACGCCTCGGTCGCCAGCGGCCTGTCCCTGCGCGAGCTGTGCTCGACCTTCGACAGCGTGTCGATCTGCTTCTCCAAGGGCCTGGGCACGCCGGTCGGCTCGGTTCTGGTGGCCAGCCAAGCCCTGATCGACAAGGCGCGCCGCTGGCGCAAGGTGCTGGGCGGCGGCATGCGGCAGTCGGGCATCCTGGCCGCCGCCGGCCTGTACGCGCTGGCGCATCACGTCGACCGCCTGGCGCAGGACCACGCCAATGCCGAGCGCCTGGCCGCCGGCTTGAAGGGCCTGCCGGGCGTGAAGTCGCTGTCGCACGCCACGAACATGGTCTTCGTCGAATTCGACCCCGCGGTCTGCGAAGGCCTCACCGCCGCGCTGGCCGCGCAAGGCATCTTGATGCTGGCCAGCTACGGCGGGCCCACGCGCCTGGTCACCCACCTGGACGTGACCGAGGCGGACATCGACCGCGCCATCGCGGCCGCCAAGGCGTATCTCATGCAGCGTTGATCAGGACCGCATGGCCGGCCCGCGCGTTCAACGCAGGTCGGCCACCTGCTTGGCGCGCGCCGCGCAGGCGGCGGCCAGGAAGCTGAGGTCGGTCCCGGTCGAGACGTAGCGGGCTCCCCGCTGCACGAATTCCGCGGCCAGCTTGGGCTGCGACGCCAGGCCGCCGACCCCGACGAACTTGCCGGCTTCTTTGCAGGCGGCGATGATCTTGCCGTAGGCTTCGCGCAATGCCGGGTGCTCGTACTGCCCGGCCAGGCCCATGTCGGCCAGCAGGTCGTTGGTGCCGACCAGGATCATGTCCACCCCCGGCGTGGCGGCGATCTCCGCCACGTTTTCCAGCGCGCGGGCCGTTTCGATCTGCACCACCACCATGGTGGCGTCGTTCAAGGCGTCGTTCGCCTGCGCGACCGGGAAGTTGCGGTACTGCAGGTGCGGCAGTCCCGAGTTGGCCGAGCGTTCGCCCAGCGGCGCGAACTTGGCATAGGACACGACGCGCGCGGCTTGCTCGGCGGTGTCGACGTGCGGCGCGATCACGCCCATCGCGCCGCCGTCGAGCACGCGCGAGATGTATTCGGGCGTGTTGGCCGGCACGCGCACCATGGGCGCCAGCCCCAGTTCCAGTCCGGCCATGCAGATTTGCGACGCCGCGTCGATGGTGAGGCTGCTGTGCTCCAGGTCGATGTAGAACGAGTCGAAGCCGGCGGTCTTGATGATGCGGGCGATTTCGATGGTGCGCACCAGCCGCACCATCATCGACGACGCGATTTCGTTGCGGCGCAGTTTTTCCTTGAGCGGATTGCGCACGATGTCTTGCAGTTGCGGCATGATGCCTCCCGGTGGGTCAGTTCGATTCGGTCCAGCCGTACAGCCGGGCCGGCGTGTCGCACAGGATGGTGCGCTGCAGCCCGGCGTCCGGCACCCATGACTTGAACAGCGCGAACAGCGCGTCCGACGTGTTTTCGGCGAAGGACAGGTGCGGGTAGTCGCTGCCCCAGATCAGGCGGTCGGGCGCGGCTTCCAGCAGCGCGTGCACCATGGGCGCGATATCGGTGAAGCCCGGGGCCGTGGAAATGCGGTAGCTGCCGGTGAGCTTGATGTGGCAGAAGCCGTCGCCGTGGCGCAGCAGGTCCAGCAGCGCCTTGAAGCCGGGGGCGTCGGGGCCGTCCTTGGCCAGGTTCATGCCCAGGTGCGCGATGGTGTAGGGCACGGTCAGCCGGCTCATGGTGGGCAGCAGCTCGGCGGTCAGCCAGCCGGGGCCCAGGAAGTCCAACTGCCAGCCCAGTTCGGCGCAGAGCGCCGCCCAGCGCGCGATGCGCGGCAGCATGGCGGCGCTCAGCCCGGCGGTCGGCGGCTCGATGGGGTTGACGTTGATGCGCACGCCGCGCACGCCCACCGCGTGCAGGTCGGCCAGCTTGGCTTCCTGCGTGTCGTCCGGCAGATCGGCGATGCCGCGGCAGGCCGGGCCCATGGTGCGCATGGCGTCGAGCATGCAGCGGTTGTCCTGCCCGTAGGCGCTGGGCTGCACGAACACGTAGCGCGTGAAGCCCAGGCGCCGCGCCTCGGCCAGGTAGTCGTCGAGATCGGCCTTGGGCGGCGTGTAGCGCAGCTTGCCCGCGTAGGGGTAGCGGCCGGCGGGCCCGAAAACGTGGAAGTGCGTGTCGCAGGCGTGGGGCAGGATCATGGCGCTTCTTGTATGGGTTGGGGAAGAAAAGTCATTGCGTCTGGATGTCCGCCCGGGCGATGACCTCTTTCCACATGGCGATGTCGCTCTGCACGAGGGCGTGGAACCTGGCCGGCGTGGTGATGGTCGGGTCGACGCCGGCCGCCGCGAACACCTGCTTGACCCGGTCGGATTGCAGGGCCTTGCCCACGGCCTGCGCGATGCGCTCGACCACGGCGGCGGGCACCCGGGCGGGCGCCATGTAGCCGAACCAGTAGCGCACCTTGTAGTCCGGAAAGCCGGCCTCGGCGAAGGTAGGCACGTCCGGCATCGATGCGCTGCGGTGATCGCCGCTGATGGCCAGGCCGACCATCCGCTTGTTCTGGATGTGCTGCACGGTCGAGCCGATGCTGCCGATGCCGGTGTCGACCCGGTTGGCCGCGATGTCTATCATCGATTCCGCCACGCCCTTGAACGGCACGTGGACCATCTGCAGGCCGTTCTGCAGCAGGAAGGCCTCCATGGCGAGGTGGGCCGAAGAGCCCTGTCCGCCGGAGCCGAAAGTCATTCCGCCCGAGGTCTTGCGGGCCTGCGCGACCAGGTCCTTCAAGGTGTGGATGTTCAGGCCCGTGCGGCAGACCAGCACGGCCGGCGTGTCGGCGACCAGGGCGACCTGCGTCAGGTCCTTGGCCGGGTCGTAGGGCAGCTTGCGGTAGTAGGCCGCCGACACGGCGAAGGAATTGTCCACGAACAGCAGGGTATAGCCGTCGGGATCGGCCTTGGCCACCTGGTCCGTGCCGATGATGCTGCCGGCCCCGCCGCGGTTCTCGACCACGAAGGTCTGGCCCAGCTGCGAGGAGATCTCGGCCGACACCGCCCGGGCCGCGATGTCGGTGAAGGAGCCGGGCGCGAAGGGCACGATCAGCCGGATCGGATGCGTGGGCCACGCCGTTTCGGCGGCCGTGGCCGCCGTTGCGGGTAAGGCGAACTGTAGAATGGCCAGCCATAGGGCAGCCCAGGCCTTGTGCATGATTTGTCTCCGGCGGGCCGTCATTGTTTTGAGCAAGAGCAGATACGAGCCGCGCCTGCGTAAGGGTGACGCCGACGGCGGCCCATTGCCGGCAGGTTGTTGGAATTCTGGCATGCAAAATATAATTTTGTCTAGCAATATGAGAATTTTTAGATTCCTGGCTCTTGCAACTCCCGCAACCCGAGGCAGCCTCTTCCTATGAGTAGCCTGGACAAGATGCTTGGCCTGCTGGATGTCTTCACGCCAGCGGCTCCCGTATGGTCGACCGAGGACCTGATCCGCTACACCGGCGTGCCCACCTCGACCTGCTACCGCTACATCAAGTCGCTGCACACGGCGGGATTCCTGGCGCGGGTGGGCAATGGTTCGTACGTGCTGGGACCGCGCGTGCTCGAGCTGGACCGCACCATGCGCTTGTGCGATCCGATCTATATCGCGGGGTCGCCGGTGATCCGCGAACTCACCAGCGAAACCGGGCACAGCACGCTGCTATGCATCCTGTTCAGCGATTCCGTCATGTGCGTGCAGGAAGCGCTGGGGCAGCACGCGCCCTCGCAGCTGTTCAGCCGCGGCCAGCGCAGGCCGCTGGTCGCCGGCGCGTCGGCCAAGATCATCCTGGCGCACTTGCCGCCGCATCAATTGCGGGTGCTCTACGCCAAGCACCGCAAGGCGATCGCGGCGGTCGGCCTGGGGGCCGATTGGGACCGTTTCAGGCAGTCCATCAAGCAGATCCGCCAGGCCGGCTTCGTGATGACCTCGGGCGAATACAACCCGGGCGTGCTGTCCATCGCCGCGCCGCTCTTTAACCGCGGCGGCGACGTGCTGGGCAGCCTGGCGGTCGCGGCCTCGTCGTCGCACGTGGACCCGGCGCAGTTTCGCGCGCTGGCCGACCGGGTCGTCGAGGCCGGCCGGGAAGTCTCGACGCGGATCGCGACCGTTTCTAACGCGGTGGACCTGCCGGCGCGGGCCGTGGGATAGCGCCGCTGGACGGCTTCGGTCCCAGCGGCGGGGGCTCGCCTTCGGGCAAGGGGATGCGCGCGGTGTTGAGCACCATGGCCAGCAGGCTGTAGTAGCCGCAGGTGGCGAGCAGGTCCAGCACGCCCTGCTTGCCAAAGCGCGCCTCGACGGCCGCATAGGCGCGGTCGCCGGGCTGGCCGTGCCGGTGGACCTCGATGCAGAAGTCATAGGCGTCCTGCAGTTCGGCGGGCATGCCGGCGGGCGCCTCATCGCGGGCGACGGCCTCGATGACGGCCGGGTCGAGGCGGGTGTTGGCGCGCGCCAGGCGGTTGTGGGCGTACCACTCGTACTGGCAGTCCCAGTGCCGCGCGGTGACCAGGATGACGAGTTCGACCACTTCCTGCGGCATGCCCGTGCCGAAGCGCAGATGTTCGCCCACCTGCTGCAGGCGGTCGGCCAGTTCGGGGTGGTGCAGCAGGGCGAGGAAGGGCCCCTTCACGCCGCCCCGGGGGCCGCCGGCGATCTTGTCGGCGACTTCCCGCTGCCGCGCGGTCATGTGTCCGGGGTCGATGGCGGGAAAGCGCTGGGGCTGCATGGCGGGGTCCTGGGAGGAGCCGGGCGCGTTCATGATTTGCGCACCGTGATGGAATGGGCGGGGCGGTTCCCGGGGATGTCGGCCAGCCGCCAATGCAGCGCGCGCACTTCGCCGAACTCGTGCGGCAGCCGTTCCCAGGTGTCGCCGCCGTCGCCGCTGCGAAACAGCTGGCCGAGGTTGGTGCACACCATGATGAACAGCGGATCCGACGGGTGCGTGGCCACGCACCAGACCGTGCTGTTCAGGCGCCCCGGCAGGGGCAGCCCCCGCCAGGTGGCGCCGTAGTCGTCGCTGCGCAGCAGGCGCCCGTCGGTGCCGGGCGGGCCGTTGCCGTTGGTGAGAAACACGATGCGGTCGGTATCGGCGCGCGGCACGACCGAGCGCGTGTATTGCCACGGGGAATCGAGCCGCTGCAAGGTCCAGTGCCCGCCGTCGTCCTCGCTGCGGTGCAGCCCGTAGTTCGTCGTGGCCAGCAGGATGCGCTCGCCCCCGGGGCCGCGCAGGGCGGCGATGCCGTGCACGTCCTGCGAGGCCAGGCCCTCGGCCTGGAGCGACCAGTTGCGGCCGCGGTCGCGGCTGCGGTAGATGCCGCCGATCTCCACGGTGGCCCAGAGCGTATCGTGGTCCAGCGGGTCGACCAATATCTGCGTGACCCGGGTAGGGCCGTTGTTGATGGTGGAGAAGGTGGCCAGGCCGGGCACGGCCAGCGGCTCCCAGGTCGTCCCGCCGTCTGCCGAACGGTAGAAGGCGGCCGGCCTGGCGCCGGCGTAGAGGACGTCGGGATCGTCGGCCGACTGCGTGACGGCCCAGACGTCCTGCATGGGCGAGGGCAGGGCCGTCCAGCGCGCGGCGGCCTCGTCCCAGCGGAACAGGCCCATGTCGGTGCCGGCATACAGCACGCCGGGACGGGCGGGGTGGCTGCTGATCGACCAGACGCGCGCCTCCAGGTACATGCCTGAATGACTGTTGGGGTGCACCCAGGTCTGGCCGAGGTCTTCGCTGAACCAGGCGGAATGGCCTGCCGTGCCTGCGTAGAGTTCGATCCGGCTCGTCATGCGGAATGTCTCCTGTCGGTTTTTTTGTCGTCTTGTTTTAAAAATATTCTACTATATGGAAAATTTTTAATAAATAAGACGTGAACCAGAGGAGGAGACAATCATGAGGAAAATACTTGCCTGGGCCGGCCTGTGCCTGGCCTGCTGGATCGGCCCGATCGGCGGCGCGGCCGCCGCTTATCCCGAGCACCCGGTGCACATCATCATCGGCTTCCCGCCCGGAGGGGCGATCGACACCATCGCGCGGCTGATGGCGCCGCCCCTGTCGCAACGGCTGGGCCAGTCCATCATCGTCGAGAACCGCGCCGGCGCCGGCGGCATCATCGCCGCCCAGCAGGTGGTGCGGTCCGATCCCGACGGCTGCACCGTGCTGATGGGCACCATGGGCAACCTGAGCATCTCGCCCATGCTGGTGAAGGACCTGAACTTCGACATGGACAAGGATTTCACCGCGGTCACGGTGGTCGCCTCCACGGCCATGGTGCTGTACGTGAATCCCAAGCTGCCGGTGCACACGGTGGCCGAACTGATCGCCTACGCCAAGGCCAATCCGAACCGGGTCAATTTTTCCTCGAGCGGCAACGGCGGGCTGCCCCACATGGCCGGCGAGATGTTCAACTCGGCCACCGGGCTCAAGCTGCTGCACGTGCCCTACAAGGGCAGCGCGCCCAGCGTCAGCGATGTCGTCGCCGGACAGGTGCAGATGACCATCGAGGCGCCCGCCATCGGCCTGCCCCTGGTGCAGACGGGCCAGTTGCGCGCGCTGGCGACGACGGGCAGCCGCCGCATGGCCGTGCTGCCCGACGTGGCGACGGTGGCCGAGACCGTGCCCGGCTTCGAGGTCATGAACTGGTTCGGCATCGTCGCGCCGGCCAGGACGCCGGCCGACAGCATCGCGCGGCTGCAGCAGGCCATCGCCGCGGTGTTGGCCGACCCCGGCCTGCAGGCCAAGCTCGCGGCGCTCGGCGTCGACGTGGTGGCCAATACGCCGCAGGAAGCGGGAAAATACATGGCGGACGAGCGCGTGCGCTGGGCCAAGGTGGTCAAGGACGCGCACATCACGATCAACTAGGACTCACCTCTGGATGGAAGGCAACGCACTATGATGAACGGCGCTGAATCACTGGTCCGCACGCTGCTCGCGTCGAACGTCGACGTCTGCTTCGCCAACCCGGGCACGTCGGAAATGCATTTCGTGGCGGCGCTGGACCGCGTGCCGGGCATGCGATGCGTGCTGGGCCTGTTCGAGGGCGTGGCCACGGGCGCCGCGGACGGTTACGCGCGCATGGCGGGCCGGCCCGCCTCGACCCTGCTGCACCTCGGTCCGGGGCTGGCCAACGGCATGGCCAACCTGCACAACGCCCGCAAGGCGCGCACGCCGCTGCTCAACATCGTGGGCGAGCACGCCAGCGACCACCTGCCCTACGAAAGCCCGCTGCGCAGCGATGTGCCCGGCCTCGCGGCCCTGGCCTCGGACTGGTACCGGGTGGCGGCCGACGGCAAGAGCGTCGCGAACGATGCGGCCGAAGCGGTGCGGGCGGCGCGCAGCCGCGACGGCCAGATCGCCACCCTGATCCTGCCCGCCGACACGGCCTGGAGCGAGGGGGCCGCGCCGGCTGTCGCCGCCGAGCCGCCGCCCCTGGCGCAAGCCACCGGCGAGTCGATTGCCCACGTGGCGCGCGCCGTGCGCAGCGGCAAGCGTTGCGCCCTGCTGGCGACCGGGCAGGCGCTCGGCGAAGCCGGGCTCGCGCTCATGGCGCGCTATGCGGGCTCGAGCATCCGGCTGCTGGCTCAGCAATCGAACCGCAGGATGGCGCGCGGGCGCGGGCGGCTGATCGTGCCGCGCGTGCCGTTCGCGGTCGACCAGGCGGTCGAGGCGCTGGGCGGGCTGGACATGCTCGTGCTGGTGGGCAGCCATCCGCCCGCCGCGTTCTTCGGCTATCCAGGCAAGCCCAGGCTGCTGGCTCCGCCCGATTGCGACGTCCACACGCTGGTCGAGCCCGGCGGCGACGCGCTGCACGCGCTGGCCTGGCTGGCCGACGAACTGGGCCTGCCGGCGCGCACGGCGGCCGTCGAGTCCGTGTCCGCGCCGGTGCTGCCGGGCGCCGACCAGATGCTGGATGCCGATGCCGCCATGCAGACCATGGCCGCGCTGCTGCCGGAAGGCGCCATTCTCTGCGACGAATCGGTTTCGTCGGGACGTTCGCTGTTCCGCTTCACCGACGCCGCGGCGCCGCACGATTACCTGCAGATCACGGGCGGGTCGATAGGCTGCGGCCTGCCCCTGGCCACCGGCGCGAGCGTGGCCTGCCCGGACCGCAAGGTGATCTGCTTCGAGGGCGACGGCAGCGGCATGTACACGCTGCAGGCGCTGTGGACGCAGGCGCGCGAGCGGCTCGACGTCGTCACGCTGATCCTGGCGAACCGCAGCTATCGCATCCTGCAGGGCGAGCTCAAGGGCGTGGGCATCGCCGAGCCGGGCGAGCAGGCCCATCGCATGCTGGATCTCGTCGACCCGGCGCTGGACTGGGTGGCGCTGGCGCGCGGCCAGGGCGTCGAGGCCGTGGCGGTGGAGACGGTGGCGGGCCTGGCCGATGCCATCAAGGCGGCGCTGGCGCGGCGCGGGCCCTTCCTGATCGAGGTGCGCCTGCCCTGATCAGGGCGCGGCGACGGCCTGCCTGGCCGACCAGGCCGTCGCGCGTATCGAGGACCAGGCCGGCCGGCCCAGGTCGCGCTGCAGGGGGGCGAGTATTTTCTGCGTAGGCAATTGCGAGCAGGCGATGAACAGGGCATCGCAGTCGGTGGCCATGGTCTCGCGGGCGCGCTGGTCCACCTCTTCGGCGGTGATGCGGCCCAGCGCGTCGACGTCGGGCGCGTTGAAGGTGCTGAGCCGGTTGACCGAAATGTCGCCGTCGGTGAGAAAGCGCATCAGCGAGCGGTTCACCATGTCGCTGTAGGGGGTGACCAGGGCGATGCGCCGGGCGCCCAGCACTTGCAGCACCGAGACCATCGAGCGCGCCGTGGTCACGACGGGCTTGCCGGTGATGTCGGCCAATTGTTCGGCCAGCTTCGCCTCGCCTTCCGGACCCGCGATGAAACCGGCCGCGGTGCAGCCGTAGGCCACGACGTCGATGTCCTTGGGGAATTCGGCCGCCAGCGCCAGCGCCTTGGCCAGGTAGGCCGGCATGGTCTCGGCCGTCAGCAGGCCTTGGCCGCGCGGGATGCGCTGGGTGACGCAGGTCGAGCCCGGCGGCAGCCAGCCGAGCATCTCGCTTTCCATGGTGGTGTTGTTGATCGGCACCATGAGTCCGACCTTCAGGGGCGCGCCGGTATCGGTTCGCATGCTTGTCTCCTTGCCCGTCTATTTGCGGGCGCGTTTTGCAGGCACGCCTAGCGTGCGCACCCTATGTTCTGGATTTCATAATAAAACTTATTTCCACCATTTGGAAAAATATTTATATCAGATGCGCGTACCCGTCGCGCGCGTCCGGCCAGCGCGGCGTCCAGCCGCTGGCCTTCAGCCGGGCGTTGCCGAGTTTCTTGCTGCCCACATCGGCCGGCGCCGGGCCCGCCATCGGCATCGGCGCGCCCAGGAGGCCGGCCAGATGCCCGTACAGCAAGTGCAGGGGCAGCGGCGTGTCGTCGCAGCCGATATAGACCGGCTGCGCATCCGGCAGGGCCAGCAGGTGCGCGACGGCTGACGCCGCATCGTCCACGTGCAGGCGGTTGGCCCAGTGCGGCGGATCGATGGGCGCGCGGGCCTGGCCGGCGCGCAGCCGATCCAGCAATTGAGTGCGGCCCGGGCCGTAGAGCCCGGCCAGCCGCAGCGCCACGGCGGGCAGCCCCTGGTCCGCCAGCCACTGCTCCGCCTCGAGCAGGATGCGTCCGTTAAAGCCCCGCGGGGCGGCGGGCGTGCGCTCATCGACCCAGTCGCCGCCATGCTCGCTATAGACGGCCGACGAGGAAACGAACACCACGCGCTGCAGCGCCGCCGCGTCCAGTGCGGCGAACACGCGCCGCAAGCCCTGCGTGAAGACGGTTTCATAGGCTTGGGCGTCGCGCCGGCCGGGGGCGGGCGACCAGACCATATGCGTGATGCCGGCCGGCAAGCCCCGCAAGGTGTCGGGCCTGCCGAGGTCGGCGACAAGGCTATGCAGGCGCTCATGCCCTGCCGCCAGGGGATGCCGGCGCAGGGCCCAGACTTCGTCGCCTTGCGCGAGCAGCCGCTGCGCGGCGCGCAGGCCCAGATCGCCCGCGCCGACCAGCAATACGCGTTTGCCGCTCATTTGCGCTCCTTGTGAAAAAGGCGCCGGGGACCGCGATCCCGGGCGCCTTCGCCGCTGCCGCCCCCGGCAGCGGGGGTTGCACAGGCTACATGCCGCTGTAGACCGGGCCTTCGCCGCCCTGCGGGGCCGTCCACACGATGTTCTGCGTGGGGTCCTTGATGTCGCAGGTCTTGCAGTGCACGCAGTTCTGCGCGTTGATCTGCAGGCGGTCGGCGCCGTGGTCGTCCTTGACGAATTCGTACACGCCGGCCGGACAGTAGCGCGCTTCCGGGCCGCCGTACTGGGCCAGGTTGATCGCCACCGGCACCGACGCATCCTTGAGCGTGAGATGGATGGGCTGGTTCTCTTCGTGGTTGGTGTTCGAGATGAACACCGAACTGGGCTTGTCGAAGGTGATCTTGCCGTCCGGCTTGGGATAGTCGATGCGCGCGCACTGCGAGGCGGGCTGCAGGCAGGCGTAGTCGGGCTTGGTGCGGTGGATGGTCCAGGGCACATTGCCGCCGAGCAGCTTCTGCTCGATGCCGGTCATGATCGTGGCGACGGTGCGGCCCTTCTTGAACCATTGCTTGAAATTGCGGGCCTTGTTCAGCTCGACGTGCAGCCACGAGGACTCGAAGGCGGCCGGGTAGGCCGACAGCTCGTCCTGCTTGCGGTCGGCGGCGATGGCCTCGAAGGCGGCCTCGGCGGCCATCTTGCCGGTCTTGATGGCGGCATGGCTGCCCTTGATGCGCGAGGCGTTCAGGAAGCCGGCCTCGCAGCCCACCATGGCGCCGCCGGGGAAGACCAGCTTGGGCAGCGACAGCAGGCCGCCGGCCGTGATGGCGCGCGCGCCGTAGGCGATGCGCTTGCCACCCTCGAAGGTGGGGCGGATGGCCGGGTGCGTCTTGTAGCGCTGGAATTCGTCGTAGGGCGACAGCCAGGGGTTGGCGTAGTCCAGGCCCACCACCATGCCCACGGCCACCTGGTTGTTGTCCAGGTGGTAGAGGAAGGAGCCGCCGTAGGTGTCGGAATCCAGCGGCCAGCCGGCGGTGTGCATCACCAGGCCGGGCCTGGACTGCGCCGGGTCGACTTCCCAGAGTTCCTTGATGCCGATGCCGTAGCTTTGCGGGTCGCGGCCGGCGTCGAGCTTGAAGCGTTCGATCAGTTGGCGGCCCAGCTGGCCGCGCGCGCCTTCGGCGAAGAGGGTGTAGCGCGCCAGCAGTTCCATGCCGGGCTGGTAATGGTCGGTGTGCGAGCCGTCGCGCGCCACGCACATGTCGCCCGTGGCCACGCCGCGCACGGCGCCTGCTTCGTCGTACAGCACTTCCACGGCGGCAAAGCCGGGGAACACGTCCACGCCCAGCGCCTCGGCCTGTTCGCCCAGCCACTTGACCACGTCGCCCAGGCGCACGATGTAATTGCCGTGGTTCTGGAAGCAGGCGGGCAGCAGCCAGCCGGGCGTGCGGCGCGAGCCGGTCTGGGTGAGGAACAGGAACTGGTCCTGCGTGACCGCCACGGTGAGCGGCGCGCCTTTTTCCTGCCAGTCGGGGATAAGCTCGGTGAGCGCCTGCGGGTCCATCACGGCGCCGGACAGCGTGTGGGCGCCCAGTTCGGCGGCCTTTTCCAGCACGCAGACGCTGATCTCGCGGTTGCGCTCGCTGGCGAGCTGTTTCAATCGGATGGCCGCGGCCAGGCCGCCTGGGCCCCCGCCCACGACGACTACGTCGTATTCCATCGATTCGCGTTCTGACATGTTTTTGTCCCCCCTCTCGGTGTGCAGCGGTAGCGCCCCGGTTGCCGTGCCCCGGGACCGGCCTGTCGCCAGGCGGTTTATCATCGCATCGAAGTATAGAGGAGACTGGGAAATGGACCGAGGAATGGACACAAGCACGGACCAGGGCGCGGGCCAGGCCCAGCCGGCCGGCCGCACGCTGGCCGTGGGCGGCCGGCACTACCTGGACCTGCCCCTGCGCTGGGGCGATTCCGACAGCATGAACCATCTGAACAACACGCTGTATTTCCGTCTGATGGAAGAGGCGCGCATCCAGATCCTCTACGCCGCCGGACTGAAGCTGCCGGACGACCAGGGCGCGATCCTGGCGCACGCGTCCTGCGATTTCCTGCGGCCGCTGACCTATCCGGCCACCGTGCGGGTCACGCACGAGGTCACGCGCATCGGCCGTTCCAGCCTGGAGTTCGATCTCATCCTCGACAAGATCGGCGACGCGACGGGTTCCTATGCCCGGGGGCGCAATGTCCTGGTCTGGATGGACTACCTGAACAACCGCTCCGCGCCCTGGCCGGCCGAGGTGCTGGGCAGGCTGGGCGGCCTGTTCGTTCCCGCGGGCTAGCGTCGTCCGGCAGCGCGCTTTGCGCGCGGGCGGCTGCCGCTACAATCGTTTCGTGGAAGGCATCGGGCCCTTGCCTCATCCGGTGCCGGCAACAAATCACCAAGGAGCAGGAGCAATGAACAAAATCTATGCGAACGCCACAGAGGCGCTGGCAGGCGTCGTCAAGAACGGCCAGATGATCGCCGTGGGCGGCTTCGGCCTGTGCGGCATCCCCGAGGCGCTGATCGCCGCGCTGCGCGATTCGGGCGTCAAGGACCTCACCTGCATCAGCAACAACGCCGGCGTCGACGGTTTCGGCCTGGGCCAGTTGCTCACCACCCGCCAGATCCGCAAGATGATCGCGTCCTATGTGGGCGAGAACAAGGAATTCGAGCGCCAGTACCTGGCCGGCGAGCTCGAGCTCGAGTTCACGCCGCAGGGCACCCTGGCCGAGAAGCTGCGCGCCGGCGGCGCGGGCATTCCCGCCTTCTTCACCAAGACCGGCGTGGGCACCATCGTGGCCGACGGCAAGGAAATCCGCGAGTTCGACGGCGAGCAATACGTCATGGAGCGGTCGCTCGCGCCCGACGTGGCGCTGGTGAAGGCCGACATCGCCGACCGCAGCGGCAACCTGGTGTTCCGCAAGACGGCGCGCAACTTCAACCCCAACGCGGCCATGGCGGGCAAGATCACCATCGTCGAAGTCGAGAAGATCGTCGAAACCGGCGCGCTCGACCCCGACCAGATCCACCTGCCCGGCATCTACGTGCATCGGATCGTGCTCAACACGACTCCCGAAAAGCGTATCGAACAACGCACCACGCGTACCGCATAAGGAGAGACACATGGCATGGTCCCGCGATGAAATGGCGGCGCGCGCCGCGCGCGAACTGCAAGACGGCTACTACGTCAACCTGGGCATCGGCCTGCCCACCCTGGTCGCCAACCACGTGCCCGATGGCATGGAGGTCTGGCTCCAGTCCGAGAACGGCCTGCTGGGCATCGGCCCCTTTCCCACGGAAGACGAGGTCGACGCCGACCTCATCAACGCCGGCAAGCAGACGGTCACCACGCTGCCCGGTTCGTCGATCTTCTCGTCGGCCGATTCCTTCGCGATGATCCGCGGCGGCAAGATCAACCTGGCCATCCTGGGCGCCATGCAGGTGTCCGAGACGGGCGACCTGGCCAACTGGATGATCCCCGGCAAGATGATCAAGGGCATGGGCGGCGCCATGGACCTGGTGGCCGGCGTCGGCCGCGTCGTGGTGCTGATGGAGCACGTGGCCAAGAAGAAGGACGGCACCGAAGACCTCAAGCTGCTGCCGGCCTGCACGCTGCCCCTGACCGGCGTGGGCGTGGTCGACATCATCATCACCGACCTGGGCGTGCTGGAAGTCACTCCCGGCGGCCTGAAGCTGCTGGAAGTCGCGCCCGGCGTCACCGTCGACGAAATCAAGTCGAAGACGTCCGCCAAGCTCGACGTGTCGGCGGTCAAGTAGGCCGGCTTGACGGATGGGACAGCCGCATTACCACATGCGGTATCCCATCCTCTTCATATTCCTGCGTGACGGCCACGAACCCGTGCGCGGCGTAGAACCCGCGCAAATGGGCCTGCGCTCCCAGGTACACCCCCGCCCGCGGCCAGCGTGAGTGCGCCTCGGCCAGCGCGCGCCGCATCAGCGCGTGTCCCAGGCCCGTGCCGCGCCAGCCGGGCGCCACGATCACGCGGCCGATGATCGCTTCTCCCTGCTCGTCATGGGCCGGGTCCAGCAGCCGGCAGTACGCCGCCAGCCGGCCGTCCTCCCACGCCATCAGGTGCGCCGTCTCGCCGCGCATGTCCTGGCCGTCCATGTCCTGGAAAACACAGCGCTGTTCCAGCACGAATACGGCGGTGCGCAGCTGCAGCAGCGCATAAAGCTCGGCGGCGCTCAGGTCGGCATGGTGCTTGCAAATCCAGTCGGGCATCGATGTTCCGGCGGTCGAAAGAGTGGAGCGCGCAGGGTAATGCAGGCGCGGCGGGCCGGGGCATGCCCGGATTTGAGGATTCATTTTCTCTTATCGTGTTTTTGTATAGCAATTCGATACCAGGCAACCATGAGCCCATCATCGCTGCGCTCTGGCGGGCCGAGGCGACTGGCTGGCCCGCACGGTTCTCTGCGCCGCACCCCGGCCCGATAGAATGCGGATTGCAGCCCTCCCGAATCCAGGAACCCCATGCCCGCCATCCCCACCCGTATCGCCGCCCTGAGGCAAGCCATGCGCCGCCTCGGGCTCGACGCCTGCGTCGTCCCGTCCTCGGATCCGCATCTTTCCGAATACCTGCCCCAGTATTGGCAAGGCCGGCGCTGGCTGTCCGGCTTCACGGGCTCGGTGGCCACCCTGGTGGTGACGGCCGATTTCGCCGGCCTGTGGGTCGACAGCCGCTACTGGGTGCAGGCCGGGAGCCAGCTGGCCGGCTCGGGCATCGCGCTGATGAAGCTGGCCGCGCCAGGCGTGCCCGGCCATGTCGATTGGCTGGCGGGCACGCTGCCCGCCGGCGCCCGCGTGGGCGTGGACGGACGGGTGCTGGGCCTGGCGGGCTATCGCGCGCTGACCCAGGCGCTGGCGCCGGCCGGCGTGGCGCTGGACATCATGGCCGACCCCTTGGGCGAGATCTGGACGGACCGTCCGGCCTTGCCCGGCGCGCCGGTCGCCGAGCACCTGCCGCCTTACGCCACCGAGTCGCGCGCCCAGCGCCTGGCGCGCGTGCGCGCAGCCATGGCGGCGCACCGGGCCGACGTGCATCTGCTGTGCACGCTGGACGACATCGCCTGGGTGTTCAACCTGCGCGGCGCCGACGTGGACTACAACCCGGTGTTCCTGGCCCATGCCCTGATCGGCGCCGACCATGCCACCTTGTTCGTGGGCGAAGGCAAGGTGTCCGACGCGCTGCGGGCCCGGCTGGCCGAGGACGGCGTGGCGGTCGCGCCGTATGAGCACGCCGCCGAAGCCCTGGGCACGATCGAACTGGACCAGACGCTGCTGATCGACCCGGCCCGCGTGACCTGCGGCGTGTTCCACCTGATGGATCCCGCCGTGGCGCGCATCGAGGCCATCAATCCCTCGACCTTCTTCAAGTCCAGGAAGAGCGATGCCGAACTG
>DASWPO010000247.1:0-12307 GCA_036404015.1 Bordetella sp.
CGAGATGGCGCCGTGGAACTTGAGGTCTATCGTCATCAGGGCGGGGATGTCGCGCTTGGCGATCAGGCCGGGCGTCGGCCCGACGATGTCGCGCATGGCCTGGAAATCGGGCTCCTGGGCGCGCTGGGCGGCCAGCGTCACGCACAGCACTTCGTTGGTGTGGCGCACTTCGATGGTGTCGAGCACGTCGTTGAGCGACAGGGGCGAGACCAGCACGCCCTTGCGCGGCATGATGGACACCAGCCCTTCGACCTCGAGCCGGTGCAGGGCCTGGTGCACCGGCGTGCGGCCCAGGCCCAGCACGGCGCCGATCTGGGCTTCGTTCAGCGCCTCGCCGGGGCGGAACTCGCAATGGATGATGCGGCGCTTGATCTCGGTGTAGGCCTGCTCGCGCATCGCGGCGCCGGTGCTGGCGGGGGACGGCTCGATGGCGCGGGCGGGAAGGTGGGTGACGTTCATGTAGGGGTATCCCTGATAATCATCTAATAATAGAGTGATATATCACTGAAGAAAATCATGGAAAACCCGGCCAGGAAACCTGGCGCGCCCGGGAAGAAGGGCCGGGCTGGCGGTGCGAACCCGGTAAACTCTGGCTTGCGTTACCCGGCCGAGATGCGCCGCGGCCGCCATTCCTGGATTCCATGCTGCCTTTCCCGCCTCGACCGTCTTTTCTGCCTTCGGCGTCCCGCCTCGCCTGCGGCGCGCTCAATGCGCTGCTGATCCGCGAGCCCTGGGCAGGCGAACGCCTGGCCCGCCATGCGGGCAAGACGGTGCGCTTCGCCTGGGGGCGGCAGCGCCTGTCCCTGGCCATCGCCAGCGACGGCAAGGTGTCGGAGGCCGACGAGGCCATCGTGCCCGACGTGACGCTGACCCTGCAGTCCGACAAGTTCAAGCTCGCGAACCTGCTGGGCGGCGGCATGCCCGACTTTGCCGAGCTGACGCACATCTCGGGCGATGCCGGGCTGGCCCAGGTGGTGGGCGACCTGGCGCGCGACCTGCGCTGGGATCCGGAAGACGACCTGGCCCGCGTGGTGGGCGACATCCCGGCCGCGCGCCTGGTGTCGGGCGCGCAGGCGGTGGCCGCCGGCGCGCGCAGCGCGGGCAGCCGCCTGGCGGCGAACATGGCCGAGTACCTGGCCGAAGAAAGCGCCACCCTGGCGGGCAAGCCGGCCCTGGCGCAGCAGGGCCTGGACCTGTCCCGCCTGCAGGCCGATGCCGACGCGCTGGAGCGGCGCATCGCCGCGTTCGAGGCCCGCATCGCGCGCGTGGCGGGCCGGGGCGTCCGATGATGACCATGCTGCGCCTGATCCGCATCATGTTCGTGGCCTGGCGCTTCGGGCTCGACGACCTGGTCCTGTCCAGCATCAACCATCCACTGGCGCGCGGCCTGCGGTGCATGCTGCGGCTGGGCCGGCATCCGAAGGCGCCGCGCGGCCAGCGCCTGCGCCAGGCGTTCGAGTCGCTGGGCCCCATCTTCGTGAAGTTCGGCCAGGTGCTGTCTACCCGCCGCGACCTGATCCCGGCCGACATCGCCGACGAGCTGTCCCTGCTGCAGGACCGCGTGCCGCCGTTCCCGTCGGCGCAGGCGGCCGCCATCATCGAGGCGGCGCTGGGCGCGCCGCCGCAAGCGTTGTTCGCGCAGTTCGAAACCGACCCCGTCGCCTCGGCCTCGATCGCCCAGGTGCATTTCGCGGTGCTGCACGACGGCCGCGAAGTGGCCGTGAAGGTGCTGCGCCCCGGCATGCTCAGCGTCATCGAGAAGGACATGGCCCTGCTGCGCGTCGTGGCGCGCGTCATCGAGCGCCTGGGCGCCGACGGCCGGCGGCTCAAGCCGCGCGAAGTGGTGGCCGAGTTCGACAAATACCTGCACGACGAGCTCGACCTGGTGCGCGAAGCCTCCAATTGCAGCCAGCTGCGCCGCAATTTCGGCCCCGAGACGGGCCGCTCCGACATGCTCATCGTGCCCGAGGTGATCTGGCAATACACCGCCAGCACGGTGTTCACCATGCAGCGCATGTACGGCATCCCGGTGAGCCGCATCGACCGGCTGCGCGCAGCCGGCATCGACATCCCCGCGCTGGCGCGCGGCGGGGTCGAGATCTTCTTCACCCAGGTGTTCACCGACGGCTTTTTTCACGCCGACATGCACCCCGGCAATATCTATGTGTCCGACAACCCGTCGTCGCTGGGGCGCTACATCGCGCTGGATTTCGGCATCGTCGGCTCCCTGTCGGAGTTCGACAAGAACTACCTGGCGCAGAACTTCCTGGCCTTCTTCCGCCGCGACTACCGCCGCGTGGCGCAGTTGCACATCGAGTCGGGCTGGGTGCCGCGCGACACGCGCGAGGAAGAGCTCGAAGGCGCCGTGCGCGCGGTATGCGAGCCCTATTTCGACCGGCCGCTGGCCGAGATCTCGCTCGGGCAGGTGCTGCTGCGCCTGTTCCAGACCTCGCGCCGCTTCAATGTCGAGATCCAGCCGCAGCTGGTGCTGCTGCAGAAAACCCTGCTCAACGTCGAGGGCATGGGCCGCCAGCTCGACCCCGACCTGGATCTCTGGAAGACCGCCAAGCCGCACCTGGAAAACTGGATGAAGAAGCGCATGGGCCTGGACGGCCTGCGCGCGAGCCTGACCCGGGAATCGGCCAAATGGTCGCAACTTCTGCCGGCCCTGCCGCGCCTGCTGCACGACCGCCTCGCCCATCCCGACCTGAACGTCGAACTGCTCGCCGAAACGCGCCGCCTGCGCCGGGCGCGCGAGCAGGGCAACCGCCTGCTCGCGGCGCTGACGGCCGTGCTGGCCGTTTCCGTGGCGGTGGCTTTATGGGCGCTGACCCGGCACTGATACATATATAAGCGCCGGCGCGAGCGCCGCACCTGTTATTGTATGACCGGGACTGGGCTGGTCATATTTCCGACACGAAACTGTCATCACAGTTTCTTCCTGGGCAGCGATAAATACATCTGTACAAGACTGCCCGCGAACTTTACGCGTAGGACGACATGCTTTATCCCGAACTTTTCAAGACCATGGAAGCCGTGCGCTGGAACATGGCGACCGACATCCCGTGGGGTGACTTCGACGGCAGCAAGCTGTCCGACGAACAGGCCTGCACGATCAAGATGAACGCCATCACCGAGTGGGCGGCGCTGCCGGCCACCGAGATGTTCCTGCGCGACAATCGTGGCGACAGCGATTTCTGCGCGTTCATGTCGGTATGGTTCTTCGAGGAGCAGAAGCATTCGCTGGTGCTGATGGAGTACCTGCGCCGCTTCCGTCCCGAACTGGTGCCCACCGAAGAAGAGCTGGACAAGGTGCGCTTCGAGTTCGATCCCGCGCCCGAGCTCGAAACCCTGATGCTGCACTTCTGCGGCGAAATCCGCCTGAACCACTGGTACCGCTGCGCCGCCGAATGGCATACCGAGCCCGTCATCCGCGCCATCTACAAGACGGTGGCGAAAGACGAGGCGCGCCATGCCGGCGCCTATCTGCAATACATGCGCCGCGCCCTGCACGACCGCGGAGAAACGACCAGCCTCGATGCGCGTTATTCGTTCGCCAAGATCGGCGTGCTGATGGCCTCGGCCAGCCGTTCGGCGCAGGCCATGCACCCCACCAATCTGCACGTCAACAAGGGGCTCTTCCCCAACGACACGGTGCAGTCGCGGCTGCCCGAGCCGGGCTGGCTGGAACGCTGGCTCGACACGCAGATCCGCTTCGACGGCGGTTGGGAAGGCCGCGTGGCCAGCCGCATCCTGCACATCATGTCCAAGCTGCTCGACAGCAATTTCGAGTCGGTCAAGGACCTCAACCACTACCGCAAGGACGTGATGGCGCGCATGGCGCGGGTGGCGGCGGACAGCAAGCTGATCGTGGCTTGACCGCCAGGCGGCCTGTCCGCCGGCTCGGCGGCTCCCGTCCCTGCGCACCCCGGCCGCGGCTACAATCGCCGCACTATGGCCATCGCCCGATTCGAATCCAAGATCCTGCCGCGTGAGGCCGCCGTCGAGGCGGCCAGGCACTTGCCGCGTCCCCTGGTGTTCACCAACGGGGTGTTCGACATCCTGCACCGCGGCCATGCCACCTATCTCGATCAGGCGGCCTGCCTGGGCGCCACCCTGATCGTGGCGGTCAACACCGACGAGTCGGTACGCCGCCTGGGCAAGGGCCCGGACCGGCCGCTCAATAACGTGGAAGACCGCGCCGCGCTGCTGGCGGCGCTGGCCTGCGTGGCGGTGGTGACGTCCTTTCACGAAGACTCGCCCGAGGCCCTGATCGCCGAGCTGCGCCCCGACATCATCGTCAAGGGCGGCGACTACGATATGGAAAAACTGCCCGAGACCCGGCTGGTGCGCAGCTGGGGCGGCACGGCCGTGGCGATTCCCTTCGAGTTCCAGCGCTCGACGACTTCGCTGGTCAAGCGGATACGGCAGGGCTAGGCCGGGACGGATCGGGCCGTCCCGAGGCCGCCTTAACACGGCTCGTTTTTATACAGTATGCAAAGCCGGGATGTTCGGGGCGGCAAGCGCGGCGGCCTGCCTAGGCTTCGGCTTCGGGGAAGTCGGCGGGGGTCGGTTCGTGCCCGGTGCGGGCCAGGCCTTCGAGCAGCCGGACGCGGGTATTGCTCGAGTGGTCGCGGATGATCTGCACGAGCTGTTCGATATCCCCGGCAGCGAAGGCCTTGCCCATCATGCTGTGCTCGACCTGGGCCTGCTTGATGTCGCCGGTGAGCCGGACTTCGGCGCGCACGTAGGCTTCGATCGTGCCGCTGGTGGTGCGCAGCGCGCGCAGGTGCATCGGGCACTTCGCCGGTTCCAGCAGCGACCGGTGGAAGTTGGCGTTCAATTCGAACCAGTGCGTGCGGTCCGCGGTCTCGGCGGTTTCCGACATGGCGCGCATTTCGTTCAGGATGGCATAGACTCGGGCGATATCGGCGTCGGTGCGGCGGGCGATCGATTTCCTGGCGAGCTCCACTTCGAGGAGGACGCGCAGGTCGAAGGCTTCGGTGATTTCTTCGGGCTCGATCTTGGCGACCGAATAGCCGCGCCGGGGATTGAGCACCACGATGCCCTCGGCCTCGAGGCGGGGCAGCGCCTCGCGCAGCGGGCTGCGGCTGACGCCCAGGCGCACGGCAACCTCTTCCTGGCGTAGAACCTGGCCCGGCGTGAACGTGCCGTTGAGGATCGCGTTGCGCAGGTGCTGGTAGACCATTTCCGGCAGTGATAGGACTGTATTTGTCGCCATGGCAGAGGAATCGGACAGCGGGGAGGGATTGGAATTTTTATTTTCTCGATATTGCATAAAGTACTCTGCCACAACCATGATTTGTATGGACGGATGAAATGATAGCCGATCCAAATCCGTTTGCAGGCGGCTAATATGCCTCCAGGCATCAAGATTTTGCGATCATGTGCCTGATTTACATGAATTTATACCGCATTTCGCATGGATTGCAGGCATGCCGGAACAGGCTTGGGCGGCGAGGAGGGCCCCAGCGACCCATGGTTTTCCCGCATGCATGGATCCCACCCCTTGATTTTATAATTGTATAAAATCTACTTAAACAAAACACACCAATGTTCCAAGCCGGGTTGGCCTGTGCGGCGAACGGGGCATGCGGAGAAAGCCAATGAATGCACGCAAGGGGTACCTGCTCAAGGGGCGCGTCATCGATGGGAGCTTGAACAGGCCCATCGAACAGGGCGCCGTGGTCACCGAGGGCGAGCGGATCAAGTGGGTGGGCGAGGCGGCGGCCCTGCCGCCGGCCTACGCGCAGGAAGGCTACGAGGTCATCGCCTTGCCGGGCCGCACGATCATGCCGGGCCTGATCGACGGGCATACGCACATCTCGTTCGGCGAAGCCCGTTCCGAGGAAGAAAACGCGCTCTATACGCCGCCGGAGTTCCGCACGCTCAAGGCGATCTTCTACGCCAAGAAGATCCTGCAGGCCGGCGTGACCAGCGCGTTCGATGCGGCGACCACGTTTGGCGTCGCGCAGGCCGTGCGCGACGCCATCGATACCGGCATGTTCCCGGGGCCGCGTTTCACGGTTTCCGGCAAGCAGATCACCAACCACCAGGGCCTCGAGGATTCCTTCCCCAGCAATATGCCTTTCCCCGAAGGGCAAAGCGCCGTCCTGGTCAAGACGCGCGACGATCTGATCGAGGCCATCCGCCTGCAGGTCAAGGACGAGGTCGACGCCATCAAGGTCTCCGGCTCCAACGACAACCTCATCACCCCCGACGCGCAGGACACCTCGGCCTTCACGATCGAGGAGCTGCGCATCATCGTCGCGGAAACCCATCGCCTGGGCAAGCTGTGCAGCGTGCATGCGCGCTCGCGCGATTCGTCGCGGGATGCCGCGATCGCCGGTTTCGACAACCTGTTCCACGCCTCCTACATCGACGAGCAAGGCATCGAGGCCTGCCTCAAGAACAACTCCGTCATCACGCCCACGCTGACGCTGCTGGTCAACCTGGTCGAGGCGGGCCAGTCGCAGGCGGGCGCATCCGGCTCGTCGGCCTTCCAGCGCGAGATCGACGCCGCGACGGTGAACCTGCGGCGCGCCTACGACGCCGGGGTTCCCTTGATCGCCGGCAGCGAAAGCGGCTGGTCTCCGGTGCCTTATGGCCAGTGGCACGCCCGCGAAATGGAGATCTTCGTCAATGTCCTGGGGCTGACGCCGCTGCAGGCCATCCACGCCAATACCCTGGCCGCCACGCGCCTGCTGGCGCCGCGCTATCGCGACCAGGTCGGGCTGCTCGCGGCCGGGCGCCTGGCCGACATCCTGGTCGTGCCCGGCGATCCCACGGCCGACATCCGCATCCTGCAGCGGCCGTCGGCATTCGACTACATCTTCCAGGGCGGGGCCCCCATCGACCGCACGCCGGTGCCGGCCCGCCGCCGCAAGTGGTACGAACGCACCAAGACATTCCTCGACGGGCTCTACGAGTTCGACGAGCAGGCCGGGGCCGGCCGCCTGGTCCGGTAGCCGTCCGGGATACGGCCGGGCCCGGCGCAGGCCGGGCCCCGCTTGCGCAAACGCATGATTTCCTGCAAGGAGCACGTTGATGTCCAACCAAGCTATCACTTGGCCGACCAAGGATATGTCGCGCATCCCTTATGGCGCATACCACGGGGAACAGATCTTCGAAGACGAGCGCGAGAAAGTCTTCCGCGGCCCCACCTGGAACTATCTCGGCCTGGAATGCGAGATCCCCGACGCCGGCGACTTCATCACGACTTTCGTGGGCGACACCTCGGTCCTGGTCAGCCGCCATGCGAACGGCCATGTCCATGCCTACGTCAACCGGTGCAAGCACCGCGGCGCGCCGCTGCAGCGGGCGACCTTCGGCAACGCCAAGAGCCACCAGTGCATCTACCACCAGTGGGCCTACAACCTGGAAGGCCAGCTCGAGAGCGTTCCCTTCGCCAAGGGCATGAAGGGCGTGGGCGGCCTGCCGAGCGACTTCGACAAATCGAGCATCCATCTCGATGCGCTCAAGGTCGAGGTGTACAAGGGCGTGATCTTCGCGACCTTCAGCGACCATGCCGAGCCGCTGCTCGACTACTTCGGTCCGGAAGTCATCCATGAGCTCGACCGCCTGTTCGCCAAGAAGGTCAAGGTCATCGGCTACCAGCGCCAGCGCATCTTCGGCAACTGGAAGCTCTACAACGACAACGTGCGCGACCCCAACCACGGCGGCCTGCTGCACATGTTCCACGTCACCTTCGGCCTGTACCGCCTGGGCCAGGTCGGCGGCGCGAAGCTGGACCCCAAGGGGCGCCACAACATCACCTACAACCAGCTCGGCAGCGACGATACCGAGGCCCAGAAGGGCTACTCCGATACCAACAAGGTCTACCAGGAAGGCTACAGCCTGCGCGACATGCGGATGCTCCAGTACAAGAACGAGCACCCCGACCGCGTCAGCCTGGTGATCATGTCGGTGTTTCCCAGCGTCGTGTTCCAGCAGATCGCCAATTCGCTCTGCACGCGCCAGATCCGCCCCAAGGGCCTGGACGAGGTCGAGCTGTACTGGACCTATTTCGGCTACGAGGACGACACGCCCGAGATGGCGGACCACCGCCTGCGCCAGGCCAACCTGGCCGGTCCCGGCGGCTACATCTCGATGGAAGACGGCGAGGCCTGCGAGATCGTCCACGACGCGACCCTGGCGGACAAGGGCAGCCACTCCATCGTCGAGATCGGCGGCAAGGGGCCGGTCAAGGAACAGAAAAACCTGATCACCGAAGTGCCCATCCGCGGATTCTGGGGCTACTACGGCGAGCTCATGGGCGTGGACATCGACGAAACCGCAATCGCCAGGGTCTGAAGAAACATCATCATGGTTACCTACGAAGTCTATTTCGCGATCACCGATCTGTTTGCGCGCTGCGCCAACGCGCTGGACGACGAGCGGCTGGACGATTGGCTGGATTGTTTCGGCGAAGACGGCAGCTACTACATCCGTTCCCGCGAGAACTGGCTGCGCAATCTGCCGCTGACGCTGCTGCAGCTGGACAACAAGGACATGATGCACGATCGCGTGGTGTCCCTGCGCGAGGCCAACGTCACCAACATCCACCGCGACCAGCGGGTGAACAGCCTGCCGCAGATCACGGCCGGCGAGGCGGGGACGTGGAACGTGGTGTCGGGCTACGCCATGTACACGACCAATGCCGAAGGCCGCAGCACGCTGTTCTCGGTGGGCAGCTATGTGGACCGCGTCCGCGTCGCGGATGGCAAGGCGCGCTTCATCGAGCGGACCGTCATCGTCGATACCTTCGCGATTTCCAACATGCTTTCCACACCCATCTGAGCCCGAACCGGACCGGCCATCGCCTTTCATGAGCTACCTCTACGCCGCCGATCTGTCCTCGCTTGCCGAGGACGACGCCCATCCCGTCGATCTCCAGGGGCTGCAGCTGGCCTTGTACCTGGTCGAAGGCCGGGTCTACGCCACGAGCAATATCTGCACGCACCAGAAGGTCCTGCTGTCCGACGGCTTCATGGAAGACGGATGCATCGAGTGCCCGCTGCACGCGGGGCGGTTCGACGTCAGGACCGGCGCCGCCCTGTGCGAGCCGGCCACGCAGCCGCTGAAGGTCTTTCCCGTGCGCATCGAAGACAACCGGGTGATGGTCGATGTCGGCTGAGCGCCGCGCCTCGGCCGCCGCGGCCGGTTCAGGAAGAAGCCGGCCTGTCCGGCCTGTGCTTTACGCCCTATCGCTGTGCCTGATCCCCGGGAGCAGGCACGGCTGTTTTTGCTAAACAACATCACATTTCATCCACGGAGTTCGCTCATGACCACTGCTGTTCAATATGTCAATCCGGAAGGCGCCTGCCCGGCCCAGGGCTTGTATTCGCACGTCGGCGTGCCCGCCGCGGGCGCCCAGCTGCTGTTCGTGGCGGGACAGCTGTCGGTGGCCGCGGATGGCAGCGTCGCCGGCAAGCACGACTTCGACGCCCAGTTCCACCAGATCTTCAGCAATCTGGGCGTGGTCCTCAAGGGACTCGGCTGCGACTTCAACGACGTGGTCAAGTTCACCACCTACCTGCCCCATTCGCAGGACATCGAGCACTTCATGCGCCTGCGCGCCGAGCTGTTCCCCAAGATCTTCAAGGGCCCGCTCTTCCCGCCCAACACGCTGCTGGTGGTCGATCGCCTGGTCAAGGAAGACTTCCTGCTGGAAGTCGAGGCCATCGTCCAGGCCAAGGCCTGATTTTCCACGTCCAGATCGTCTGGAGGAAGTATGTCGCTCAAGGAATTTTCGCTCACCGTGGACGGCCTGCGGGCCCAGTGCTGGGAAGGGGGCAGCGGCACGCCGCTGCTGCTGCTGCACGGCTCGGGCCCCGGCGCCGCGTCGCAGGGCACCTGGAGGCTCGTGCTCGAGCCGCTGATGGCGCGCTATCGCGTTCTGGCCACCGACCTGATCGGCTTCGGCATGTCGGACCGCAAGGCCGAGGGCCCCTTCTTCGACATCGACCTCTGGATGAAGCAGGCTCATGCGCTGCTGGATTACGCCGGCGGTGAGAAAGCCTATGTCATCGGGCATTCGCTCTCGGGCTATCTGGCGATGCGCCTGGCGTCCGAGGACAGCCGGGTGGCCAAGCTGGTGACCACCGGCACCATGGGGGCGAACTTCGCCTGCAATGCCGAGACCGAGAAGTGCTGGACTTTTCCGCAGACGCGCGAGCAATTGCGCTCGACGCTGGAGAGCCTGATGTTCGACAGGTCGGGCATCACCGACGAGCTGCTCGACTATCGCATGGGCATCCTGCACGACGGCAAGTACGGGCCGTACTTCAGCAGCATGTTCGCGGGCGACAAGCAGCGCTGCATCAAGGCCGCCAGCCTGTCGCCGGAACAGTTGCAGCGGATCCGGTGCCCGGTGCTCATGATCCACGGCAGGGAAGACATCATGTTCCCGGCCGAGGGCACCACGATGGAAATATCGAAGCACCTGCCGCAGGCCGACATCCTGCTGCTGTCGCAATGCCGGCATCTGCCCGCGGCCGAGCATCCCGGCAAGGTGGCGGCCGCCGTGACCGATTTCTTCGGACCGGTTTGATCCCTGTTTGATCTCTTATAGGAAGACACCCATGTTCCGCACCCTAATCGCTGCAGTCCTGGCTGCGATCGCGGCCTGTCTGCTGTCCTTGCCCATCGCGCAGACGGCCGATGCCTTCACGCTCAAGGGCAAGCCGAAAATCGCGATGATCTATTTCGGCCCCAAGAACGACGGCGGCTGGACGCAGTCGTTCGACGAGGCGCGGGTCAAGATGGAGGCCGAGCTCGGCCAGAAGATCCAGTTCGTCGAGAGCGTCCCCGAAGACGCCTCGGCGATCAAGCCGGCCGTCGAGCGCTTCATCCAGCGCGGCGCCAATATCATCATCGGCGGGGCTTTCGGCTATTCGGACACGTTCAAGGAGCTGGCGGCGAAATATCCCGACGTGGCCTTCCTCAACGGCGCCGGGACCACCAACGGGCCCAACCTGCTGGGCTTTTATGGCCGCACCTATGAGAGCCAGTACCTGTGCGGCATGGCGGCCGCCGCCGTGTCCAAGACGGGCAAGCTGGGCTTCGTCGCGGCCAACCCCTTCGGCATGATCAACTGGGCGATCAATGCCTATGAGCTGGGCGCGCGCAAGATCAACCCGGCGGCAACCGTGAACGTGGTCTTCACCGGCGTATGGAACGACCCGGTCAAGGAGCGCGCCGCGGCAACGGCCCTGATCGACCAGGGGGCCGACGTGATCGGCCAGCACGTCGATTCGCCCACGCCGCAGATCGTCGCGCAGGAGCGCGGCGTGTACGCCACCGGCCACCACCGCGACCTGAGCGAGTTTGCGCCCAAGGCGACCGTGTGCTCGTCGATGTGGGTCTGGGACAAATTCCTGACCTCGGAGGTCCGGCACATCGAGGCGGGCGACTGGCAGCCTTCGCCCTATGGCGCCTTCGTCAAGATGAAGGACGGCGGCACCGACATCTCGCCCCTGGGCGCGGCCGTGCCCAAGGACAAGGCCGCGCTGATCATGGCCGAGCGCGACGCGATCATCGGCGGCAAGCAGATCTACGCGGGCCCGATGTCCGACCGGGACGGCAAGGAGCGCATCCCGGCGGGCCAGTCCCTGTCGGACGCCGAGCTCTGGAAGATGGACTGGTACGTGCCAGGCGTGATCACGCAGAAGTAAGGCGGACTCGTCGTGGGCATGGGCATGAACGCGCTGGAGCTGTCGGGCATCTGCAAGTCCTTCGACGGTTTCCAGGCGCTGGACCGCGCCGATTTCGCAGTGCGCTGGGGCGAGGTGCACGCCTTGCTTGGCGAGAACGGCGCCGGCAAGTCGTCGCTGATGAACATCGCCGCCGGGCTGTATGCGCCGGAAGAAGGGCGCATCCTGGTGGACGACAACCTGGTGCGCCTGAGCGGGCCGCGCGAGGCCGCCCGGCATCGCATCGGCATGGTCCACCAGCATTTCAAGCTGGTGCGGGCCTTCACGGCGGCCGAGAACATCCTGCTCGGCCATCCGCTGGCCTCGGAGCTGGGCAGCCATCGCAGCCGGCTACGCCGGCTGGAGGGCCTGATCCGCGCCAAGGCCGCCGAGCTGGGTTTCGATCTCGACCCCGGCCGCCGGGTCGACCGGATGTCGATCGCCGAGCAGCAGCGCGTCGAGATCCTCAAGGTGCTGATGGCCGGCGCGCGCATCCTGATCCTGGACGAGCCGACCGCCGTGCTGACCGACCAGTAGGCCGCGCGCCTGCTGGACATGGTGCGCGGCTTGGCGCGCGGCGGCGCGGCGGTGGC
>DASWPO010000248.1:0-3750 GCA_036404015.1 Bordetella sp.
CCTGGGCTTCGTCGAGGTGCTGTCGGTGGCGTACATCGGCTCGACCATGCGCGACGCCGTGGCTTTCGGCCTGCTATTTCTCATCCTGCTCGTCCGCCCGCAAGGCGTGTTCGGCAAAGTGGTGCAACGCAAGGCTTAAAACAATGGATTTCCAAAATTTCTGGGACGTCTACAGCAACCTGGTGCTCACGCTGGGCACCAACGTGCTGCTGGCGCTCTCCATCTGGCTCACGCTGAACTGCGGCATGCTGGCCGTGGCCAATGCCGCCTTCCTGGGCATCGGCGCCTATACCTCCTCGCTGCTCACGATGAACTACGACACGCCGTTCTACGTGTCGCTGGCCGGAGGCATGATCCTGCCCGCCCTCATCGCCACCCTCATCGGCCTGCCCCTCATCCGCCTGTCGGGGGTGTACCTCGCCATCGCGACGCTGGCCTTCGGCGAAGTGGTCCGCGTGGTCATCCTGAACACCGACGCCTTGACGGGCGGCGCGATGGGCTTGAACGGCATCCCACAACTCACGCAAGGCTGGCACGTGCTGCTGGCCGTCGTGGTCGTGCTGTTCCTCCTGTGGCGCGTGCGCGCCTCCAAGGTGGGCCGCGCCTTCGACGCCATCCGCGGCGACGAGACGGCGGCCGGCCTGATGGGCATCAACGTGCGCGCCAACAAGATGCTGGCCTTCGTGGCGGGCGCCGCCATCGCCGGGCTGGCGGGCGGCCTCAATGCCCACCTCAACTTCTTCATCGGCCCCAACGAATACGGCTTCGACCGCGGCGTGGAAATCCTGACCATGGCCATCCTGGGCGGCGTCGGCGGGCTCGCCGGCCCCGTCCTGGGCGCCCTCATCCTCACCCTGCTGCCCACGACGCTGGGCTTCCTGGGCGACTACAAACTGATGGTCAACGGCCTCATCCTCGTGCTCATCGTCCTGTTCCTGCCGCAAGGCATCTGGGACCCCGTCCGCTTCAAGCGCCTGTTAAGGAAAAGCCCCCACGCCGCGCCCGTCGGGCTTGCTGCCCCCCAAGGCGGCACGTCCGCCTCGGGGCGGCCCGGCCGCGGGCGGCAAACTAACGAGGAGGACCATCATGCTTGAGCTCTCCTCCCTCTCCAAGCGCTTCGGCGGCCTGCACGTCCTGCACGACGTCAACCTCACGGTGCCGCAAGGCGCCATCTTCGGCCTGATCGGCCCCAACGGCGCCGGCAAGACCACCGTGTTCAACCTGATCACCGGCCTGCTGGCGCCGACCGCCGGCAGCATAGCCTTCGACGGGCGAAGCCTGCTGGGCCGCAAGCCGCACCAGATCACCCGCCTGGGCATCGCCCGCACGTTCCAGAACATACGCCTGTTCAAGGAAATGACCCTGCTCGAGAACGTCGTGGTGGGCGCCTACCGCCACATGGACTACGGCTTTCCCGGCCTGCTGCTGGGCCTGCCCAAGTACCGCGAACACGAGGCCCGCGCCCGCGCCCGCGCGCTCGAGCTGCTGTCATGGATGAAACTCGACCACAAGGCGCACGACCTGGCCGACAATCTGTCCTACGGCGAACAGCGCCGCCTCGAACTGGCCCGGGCGCTCGCCACCGAACCCCGCCTGCTGCTGCTCGACGAACCCGTGGCCGGCATGAACACCGGCGAACGCGCCGAGCTCATGACCGAGATCCTGGCCATCCGCGACCGCGGCTACACCATACTCATGATCGAACACGACATGCGCTTTGTGATGGGCCTGTGCGAAACCATCGCCGTGCTCAACTTCGGCAAGATCATCGCCTGCGGCGGCCCCGATGCCATCCGCAACAACGAGCAGGTGATCGAGGCCTACCTGGGCCGCGACGACGACGAGGAGGCGGCGGCATGACGGGCAAACCCATGCTCGAGGTACGCGGCCTGGAGATCAACTACGGCCACATCGAAGCCGTGCGCGGCATCGACTTCACCCTCAATAGCAACGAGATCACCGCCCTGGTCGGCGCCAACGGCGCCGGCAAGTCGACCACCCTGCTGGCGCTCTCCGGCCTGCTGCCCAAGACCCGCGGCCAGGTGCTCTTCGAAGGCGAAGACATCACCCGGCTGGCGCCGCACCAGATCGTCGCGCGCGGCATCGTGCAGGTGCCGGAAGGCCGGGCCATCCTCACCACCATGACGGTGCAGGAGAACCTGGAACTCGGCGCCTATCGCCGCGGCCTGAAGGCCGCCGCGAGCGAGCTCGACTACGTGCTGCATCTCTTCCCGCGCCTGCAGGAACGCCTCGCCGGCATCGCCGGCAACCTGTCGGGCGGCGAACAGCAGATGCTGGCCATCGGCCGCGCGCTCATGGCCAAGCCGCGCCTGCTGTTCCTGGACGAGCCTTCCATGGGCCTGGCGCCCATCGTCGTGCAGGAAATCTTCCGCTCGCTGCGCGCCATCAACGGCACCGGGCTCACCCTGTTCCTGGTCGAGCAGAACGTGCGCCAGGCGCTCAAGATCGCCCAGCACGGCTACGTGCTGGAAAACGGCGCCATGGCGCTGTCGGGCACCGGCGGCGAGCTGCTGGGCCATCCCCGCGTGCTGCAGGCCTACCTGGGGAGCTAAGCGCCGGACAGGCCCGCAGCAGATGATCAAACGACTCGCGCATACGCTGTCGGCCTGGCTGCAGAGCCTGGCCCGGCCCATACAGTGGCTGATCCTGCTGGCGCTATCCTCCCTCTTCCTGTTCGCGCTCGAACGGGCCGGGCTGCCGGCCGGCATCCTGCTCGGCCCGCTCGTGGCCGGCGCCATCCTCAGCATCCTGGGCGTGCGCCTGCAGCTGCCCCGCCGCCTGGGCACGCTCATCCCCGGCGTCGTCGGCTGCATGATCGTCAAGCTGATGCCTTCGTCCGGCTTCGGCCAGATCGCCGACCACCTGCCCGTCTTTCTCTTCGGCACCTTTGCCGTCATCATCGCCAGCGGCTTCCTGGGCTGGGTCATGACGCGCATGCGCATCCTGCCCGGCACCACGGCCCTCTGGGGCCTGAGCCCCGGCGCCGCCTCGGCCATGGTGCTGATGGCCGAGGCCTACGGCGCCGACACGGCGCTCGTCGCCCTGATGCAATACCTGCGCGTGCTGCTGGTGACCTCGATCACGGCCAGCGTCGCCACCCTGGCGGGCGCGTCGCACATGCAGCATGCCGCCATCTCGATGGGCAGCCTGTCCGACGTGGCCTGGCTGCCGCTGGCCGAGACCCTGGTGCTGGCCTTGGGCGGCGCGGCCCTGGGACGCGCCCTGCGCGTTCCCGGCGGCACCATGCTCCTTCCCATGGTGCTGGCATTCATTTTCGGCCACTCGGGACTGGTCGAGCTGGAGCTGCCCCGCGGGCTGCTGCTGGCCGTCTATGCCCTGCTGGGCTGGCGCATCGGCTTTCGCTTCACGGCGCCGCTGCTGGCCCATGCCGCCCGCGCCATGCCGCGCATCATCCTGGCCACGCTGATCCTGATGGCGCTATGCGGCGCGCTGGCCGGCATGCTCGTGCTGACCACCGGCATCGATCCGCTCAGCGCCTACCTGGCCACCAGCCCGGGCGGCGTGGATTCCGTGGCCATCATCGCCGCCTCGACCCACGTCGACGTGACCTTCGTGATGGGCATGCAGACCGTGCGCTTTCTCGGCGTGCTGCTGCTCGGGCCGATCATGGTCAGGCTGCTGGCCCGCTCCACGCAGCGCGACGCCCGCCCCACCTGACCGAGCACTCGACGCCGCGCCCCCCGGTCACCCCGAATCGCCCGGCATAAC
>DASWPO010000249.1:0-7939 GCA_036404015.1 Bordetella sp.
AACACAGGCTGGCCCCTTGCTGGCATCGCTACACGACTGGTTGCATGACACGCTGCGCACGCTGTCGCGCAAGTCGGCGCTTGCCGAAGCGATCCGCTATGCGCTTGCCCGCTGGGCGGCGTTGACGCGCTACGTCGATGACGGTCGCATCGAGATCGACAACAATGCCGCCGAGCGCGCCCTGCGCGTGGTCGCGTTAGGCCGCAAGAACTATCTGTTCGCAGGTTCGGATGCCGGCGGTCACAGCGCGGCAGCCATCTACAGCTTGCTGGGCACGGCAGCGCTCAATGGGGTTGAGCCGATGGGCTACCTGCGTGAGGTGCTGGCCCGCATTGCTGATCACCCCGTCAACCGCATCCAGGATCTGTTGCCATGGCATCTGGCGTTACCCTGCAACGCAGCCAAGCAGGCGGCGTAAGCAGCGCAAAGGTCGTTCCACTTCAAGGCACGGCACTGGTATTGCGCATCGAGCTGCGCCATATCGCGCCCGTGATCTACCGTACGGTTGTCATCCCCAGCCGCATCACCTTGCCCAAGCTGCACGTCACGATCTTGCGCGCCATGGGTTGGCAGGGCGGACACTTGCACGAGTTCGTCATCAATAGTGTCCGTTATGGTGAACCCGATCCGAATTACCCCGAACCCGATCTGCACAGCGAGAAGCGGGTACGCCTGGAACAGGCATTAAAGACTGCCAGCAGCTTCGACTATATCTACGACTTCGGTGACAACTGGGAGCACGAGGTGCGTGTACTGGAGGTGGCTTCCTTTAACGGGCCGCTGGACTCGCCCTGGTGCTTGGAAGGTGCCAACGCCTGCCCACCAGAAGATGTCGGCGGCGAACCCGGCTACATGCACTTCCTGCATGCGATCTCGGACCCCACCCATCCCGAGCACGACGACCTGTTGCTATGGCATGGCAAGCGCTTCGACCCCAGCTCCTTCGATCTGCAAGAGGTTAACCAGCGGCTGATGCAGATCCGGATTTAACGCCAGACGGTATTCACCGGACGCTTACGAATCGCCTTCGTTTGGCTACCGAACGGTGGCACACCTGCTGGGGTTCAACAAGAACACGGTGCAGCGGGTGTTCCAGTTGATGGGCTGGCAGGTCAAGAAGCGGGCCATTGGCTTCAGGCCGCGTATCCAGTCCATGCCCTCGGTGGCCACGGCACCCAATGAGCGATGGTCGACGGATCTGTGCCGGATATGGGCAGGCCGCGACGGTTGGGCGACTTTAGCCCTGGTGATCGATTGCCATACCCGGGAGTTGCTGGGCTGGCACCTGTCCAGAAGCGGCAAGGCCTGCACCGCTGGCAGCGCCCTGGAGCACGCTCTGATCGCTCGGTTCGGTACCTTGGGCCGGGTGCCTGAACCCTTCTTGCTTCGGTCCGACAATGGGCTCGTCTTCACCAGTCGCAGCTATACCGCGCTGGTTCGAGGCTATGGGCTGCGCCAGGAGTTCATCACGCCGCACTGCCCGCAGCAAAACGGCATGGTCGAACGGGTGATCCGTACGCTTAAAGAGCAGTGTACCCACCGGCATCGCTTCGAGACCCTGCAGCATGCCAGCCGGGTGATTGCCGACTGGATACGCTTTTATAACCACCGGCGCCCGCACCAGGCCCTCGGAATGAGAACCCCCGCTGAGGCATTCGCTTTAGCGGCTTAACCTGAGCAGGTTCCGCTGGGTCATTACATTATTTGATCCACATAAATAACTAATGGAATTTCTAATCACTGCCGAACAGATCTCTTGTGTAAACTTTTTCTTTTACATCTTTCAGTGCTTCAGCCATGCGATTGCTTATAATTACATCGGATTCTTTTTTGAAGATATCTAAATCTTGAATGACCCGAGAGCGAAAAAAATGAGTTTCCTTCAAGGCTGGCTCATACACAATAACTTCAATGCCTTTGGCTTTGATGCGCTTCATTACTCCCTGGATGCTTGAGGCTCGAAAATTATCTGACCCACTTTTCATGATCAAGCGATAGATCCCTACGATTTTAGGTTTGCGGCGCAGGATATCGTTCGCAATAAAATCTTTTCTCGTAGTGTTGGAGGCTACGATGGCATGAATGATGTCTTGAGGTACTGATTTGTAGTTTGCCAGTAGCTGCTTAGTGTCCTTGGGCAGGCAATACCCACCATATCCAAACGAGGGGTTGTTGTAGTGACTTCCAATCCGTGGATCTAGGCACACCCCGTCGATGATCTGCCGTGTATCCAGCCCGTGCGTAGCTGCATAAGTATCCAGTTCATTGAAATACGACACCCGCATGGCCAGATAAGTATTGGCGAAAAGTTTTATCGCCTCAGCCTCGGTGGGGTCGGTGTACAGCACGGGTATATCTTGCTTGACTGCCCCTTCCTGTAGCAACCCGGCAAATACTTGGGCTCGTTCTGATTGCTCACCGATCACGATGCGTGAGGGATGTAGGTTGTCGTATAGCGCCCGGCCTTCGCGCAAAAATTCAGGTGAAAAAATCAGCTGCTTGCAGCCCATTTCTTGACCGACCTTGGTGGTATAGCCCACCGGCACCGTGGACTTGATCACCATGACCGCTTTAGGGTTGATGGCCGTGACGTCCCGGATGACGGACTCGATCGAGGTTGTGTTGAAGTAGTTGGTCTCGGGGTCGTAGTCGGTGGGGGTGGCGATGATGACGTAGTCGGCACCCTGGTAGGCTTCGCGCTTATTCAGCGTGGCTCGGAAGTTGAGTGGCTTGTTCTGGAGGTAGTCCTCGATGTCGGCATCGATGATGGGAGACTGTTTGCGGTTAAGCATCTCCACCTTTTCGGGCACGATGTCCAGCGCCACCACCTCGTGGTGCTGTGCCAGCAAGATGCCGTTGGATAACCCAACATACCCGGTACCCGCTATCGCTATTTTCATAAATTGATCGGTAATGATGAAGAAGAAACGCCGTAAGGTAATGTGCTTAGGCTAGTGCTTTTGTTGCAAGGCTCGCAACCCCTGCACTGTTTTATCGATATCCGCTTCACTATGCATGCACGAGATGAAAAACCGCAGCCGCGCCGACTGTTCCGGCACGGCAGGGTAGAGAATGGGCTGGACATTGATGCCTTGCGAGAACAGCACCTCCGACCATTTGGCCGCGCGTAGCGAGCTGCCCACGATGGCCGGGACGACGGCCAGGCCGGCGCTGCTGCCGGTGTCGATGCCGGCGGCCTTGGCCTGTTCCAGGAAGTAATGGCCGCGTGCCTGCAAGGTGGCCACGCGCTCGGGGTGCTGCTGCATGTGGCGCAGCGAGGCCAGGGACGCGGCAGCTACAGGCGGGGGCATGCCCACGCTGTACAGGAAGCCGGGCGCCAGGAACTTGAGGTGTTCGATGAGCGCCGTTTCGCCGGCGATATAGCCGCCGCAGCCGGCCAGGGTCTTGCTGAGCGTGCCCATCCAGATGTCCACGGCGTTGCCGGGCAGGCCGAAATGTTCGCGGATGCCGCGGCCGGTCTTGCCCATGACGCCCATGGAGTGGGCTTCGTCCACCATCAAAAAGGTTTGGTGGCGGCGCTTGATGTCGACGAAGCGGGGCAGGTCGGGGTAGTCTCCGTCCATGCTGTAGATGCCTTCCAGCACGATGAGCACGCGCTCGAACTGGTGGCGTTGCCCGGTGAGCAACTGGTCGAGCGCCTCGAAATCGTTGTGCGGGAAGGACAGGCGCTTGGCGCCCGAGAGCTGGATGCCTTGCAGCACGCTGTTGTGGATGAGCTCGTCGTGCACGACCAGGTCGCGCGGGCCGAAGAGGTAGCCGATGGTGGTGACGTTGGCGGCGTGGCCGCTGACGTAGGTGATGGCGTCGTCCACCTCGTAGACCTGGGCCAGGGCCTGTTCGAGCTCGCGGTGGATGGGGCGTTCGCCCGAGACCAGGCGGCTGGCCGAGACGGAGGTGCCGTAGCGGTCGATGGCGTCCTTGGCGGCCTGCATGACGACCGGGTCGCCCGACATGCCCAGGTAGTTGTAGCTGGCGTAGTTGATGAAGGGCTTGCCGCCGATTTGCGTGGCGGCGCCGGCGGTGCCTTCGTGCAGCTTGAAGAAGGGGCTGTCCAGGCCCATGCGGGCGGCGCCTTCGTTGAGGATGCGCAGCTGGCGGTAGCCGGGGTATTGGTCGAAGCGGGTATAGGCCTCGGAGATGGTGGTTTTTTTCTGGGGCGCGGCGGCGGGGCGGCTGGCGGGTTGCTGTTCCTGGCCGGCCTGGCGCAGCTTGCGCTCCAGCGTTTGCTGGATGAGCTTGTTTTTCAGGGCGGAGGTCAGGCCGGGTAGGCCGGTAGTCTTGGGAAGGCTCATGTAAGGCGTAGAGGATTGGGAGAAGCCATCGTGCTCAGTGGATCATGCGCCGCTTGGGCGTGTTGTGGGCCGTTTTGATGTCTTCGGTGAATTGGGCGATGGCCTCGCTGGAGAAGGACATGCCCTGGGCGTGCTGGTCCAGGACCTGGTTCACCTGCTGGGCCACGGCGTCGTGCTCGGCGGCGCCTTCGTTGCGCAGCATGTCGATGAGGCGAGTAGCCAGCTTAGCCAGCGTGGGGCTTTCCGACAAGGCCATGACGGGCAGGCGGATGCCGAAGCGGGTTTCCAGCGCGGTGATGAGTTCCACGCCCATGAGCGAGTCCAGGCCCATGTCGTAGACGGAGCGCTCGGGGTTGATCTTGTCGGCGGGCACGCGCAGGATCTCGCTGACCTCGGAACGCAGTATGTCGACCACCACGGGGTGCAGCTCGGCGTCGTTCAGGGTGGCCAGCAGTTGGGCGATGTCGCCGCTGTGGTCGTCGTCCTGGCTGCCGGCCACGGCGTCGCGGGCCACCCAGGCAAAGCGGGGCGTGTCGGCGGTGGGCAGGAACCGTGACAGCGCGCGCCAGTCCAGTTCCAGCACGCCCAGGTCGCACGGGCTGGCCTGGCGGGCCAGCAGCATGTCTTCCAGCGCTTGCAGGGCGTCGGCGGCGGGCAGGGCGGCTCCGCCCATGCGGCTTTGCAGGGCGTCCTTGATTTTTTTGTTGCGCGCCAGGAAACCGGCGTCGGCGATGGCGCCCCAGCGCGGGCAGGTGGCGGGCAGGCCGCGCGCGCGGCGCTGGCGGGCCAGGGCTTCGAGCCAGCCGTTGGCGGCCACATAGTTGGCCTGGCCGGGGTTGCCGAAGAGCGTGGTGCCCGACGAGTGGATGATGAAGAAGTCCAGCGGCAGGTTGCGGCTCAGTTCGTCCAGGTGCAGGGCGCCCAGGATCTTGGGCGCCAGGACGCGTTCGATCTGCTCGGCGGTGGCGTTGTGCACCAGGCCGTCGTCGATGACCATGGCGGCGTGCACGATGCCGCGGACGGGCGGCAGGGTGGCCTGCACGTGGGCCAGCAGCGCGGCCAGGTCTTCGCGGCGGGTGACGTCGCAGGCCTGGGCGAGCACGGTGACGCCGCGGGCCTGCAGGTCGGCGATGGCTTGCCGGGCTTCGTCGCTGGCGGGGCCGCTGCGGCTGGCCAGCACCAGGTTGCGCGCGCCCTTGTCGGCCAGCCATTGCGCCGTGCGCAGGCCGAAGCCGGACAGGCCGCCGGTGACGAGATAGGTCGCCTGGGCGGGCAGGCGCAACTGGGCCGGGCGTTGCTTGTCGGGCCGGCGGTCGATGACGGCGCCCTGGATGCCGCGGCGATAGGTGACGACGATCTTGCCGATCTGGCGCGCCTGCTGCATGTGGCGGAAGGCGTCGACCACCTCGTTGGCGTCGAAGACCTGGTAGGGCAGCGGGTGCAGCACGCCTTCGGCGAAAAGCTCCATCATTTCGCCGAAGAGGCGCCGGGTGAGCTCGGGGCGTTCGGACATGAGCTGGTCGGCGTCGATGCCGAAGTAGCTGATGTTGTTGCGGAAAGGGCGCAGGCCGATGCGGGTGTTTTCGTAGAAGTCGCGCTTGCCCAGTTCCAGGAAGCGGCCGAAGGGCTTGAGCACGCGCAGGTTGCGGTTGATGGCTTCGCCGGCCAGCGAGTTGAGCACTACGTCCACGCCCTGGCCATCGGTGGCGGCCAGCACGTCGTCGGCGAAGTCCAGCGAGCGCGAGTCGTAGACGTGTTCCACGCCCATCAGGCGCAGGAAGTCGCGCTTTTCGTCGGAGCCCGCGGTGGCGTGGATCTCGGCGCCCATCCATTGGGCGTACTGGATGGCGGCGATGCCCACGCCGCCGGCCGCGCCGTGGATGAGGATGCGCTCGCCGGGTTCGAGGCGCGCCAGGTGGTGAAGCGCGTAGTAGACGGTGAAGAAGGTGCTGGGGATGGTGGCCGCGGCTTCGAAGTCCATGCCCGGCGGGATGCGCGAGATGGCGTTGGCCTGCGTGAGGGTGCGGTTGCCGAAGCTGGCCGGGCCGAAGCCCACCACGGCGTCTCCCGGCTTGTAGCCGATGACGTTGCTGCCCACGCGTTCGACGATGCCGGCGAATTCCAGGCCCAGCGTGGGGCCGGCGAAGCCGTTTTCGATGGCTTCGTCCGACAGCAGGCCCAGGGTGTACATCACGTCGCGGAAGTTCAGGCCGGTGGCCTGCACGCGGATCTCCAGCTCGTGCTCGGCGGGCGCGGGCAGGACGTGGCTTTCCCAGCGCAGGTTGCGCAAGTGGCCGGGCAGGTCGAAGCCCAGGCGCAGGGCGGGTTCGGTTTTTTGCTCGGGCTTGTTGCGCGGCTGGGGCTGCGGGCGCGGATTCTTGCGCAGGCGCGGCGCGTGGCGATCGCCCATGCAGCCCAGGGCGATTTCCTGCTCGGCATCGGGCCACAGCAGTTCCTGCACCAGCGATTCCAGCGGCTGCGGGCCCTGCAGGGGCAGGTCGACCAGCCGCACGGTGAAGCCCGCGGTTTCGTTGGCCATGGTGCGGCCGTACAGCCAGAGCGAGGCGTCGTTGAGCACGGCATTGCTGGCGTTGCCGGCGGCCGGCATGAAGGGGGCCGCGCCGCGGGTGAGCAGGTATAGCGCGGCATCCAGGCCGTGGTGCGCGCAGGCCTGGGCAATACCCGCGGCGAGGGCGCAGCGTTGCACTTGGGCTTGCAGCAGCGCCGTGGCGTTCTTCTTGGTGGCGCGCGGCTCCAGGCCGGCGGCGTGCACGATGCCCTGGATGCGGCCGAACGTGGTCCGCGCCTGCGCGATGAGCGCGTCCAGGGTCTCGGGCGTGGCCTGCGTGTCGAGGATGACGGGCAGGCCGTGGGTGGACGAGAGGTGTTCGGCCAGCGCATGGGCGATGCTGCCCTGGCTGGCCGGCGTGTCGTCGGCCAGGATCAGCCAGCCGCCGCTGGGCGCCGGCGCGGCTTGCGGGGCGGCGATTTGCTCGGCGGGCAGGGTGGCGGCCAGCAGATAAGGGCCGCTGGCCGTGTCGGGGGCCAGTTCGAGCGGGTCTTCGCAACGCAGGCCGTGTTTGGTCAGCAGGTCTTGCCACTGGGAGGGCAGCCATTGCGCCGACACCGGGGCGCCGGCTTCGTCGCGCAGCCACCACGAGGCTTGGGCGCCGAAGATGAAGTCCATCCAGGCGGCGGGCTGCAGGCCGATGACGAGCAGCGTGCCGCCCGGTTTCAGGCAGGCCAGCGCGTAGTCCAGGGTATGTTGCGCGGTGTCGTGCGTGGCGAATTCGCCGTGCAGGACGACAAGGTCGGCCTGCCATGCCGGCACGGCCGCGGCGGCGCCGATGTGCTGGGTTTGCAGCGCGGGAAAGCGTTCGCGCAGGCGTTCGGCGGATTCCAGCGCCAGGCTGTCGGGGCTGGCGCAGCGGTAGTCGGCCACGGAAAAGTCCAGGCCTTCGCACAGCGTGGGCGCGAACAGCGGCGTGTCGGCGCTGATCTCGACCAGCCCCAGCCGTTGGCCGGGCGCGCGGGTCTGCAGGGCCTGGGCCAGGCGCGCGCGCAGGGTATCGGCCACGCGCTGGCCGGCCTCGGCGCCCAGGGCCTGGCGCGCCAGCGAGGCGGGC
>DASWPO010000250.1:0-6838 GCA_036404015.1 Bordetella sp.
CGGCCATGCCCTGCACGATGCGCGCCAGCACCAGCTGCGTGACGTTCTGCGACATGGCGCAGCCGATCGAGCTCAGGGTGAACAGGGCGATGGCGGTGATGAACACGCGCCGGGCGCCGTAGCGGTCGGCCGCCCAGCCGCTGACCGGCACGAACACGGCCACGGCCAGCAGGTAGGCGGTGATCGCCACGTTCAGCCGCACCGGCGTCGAGCCCAGGCTCGCCGCCATGGCGGGCAGGGCGGTGGCCACCACGGTGGAGTCCAGCATTTGCATGAAGAGCGCGCACCCCACGATGAAGGGGATCATGCGTGCGGCCCGGGATAGCCGTGCCGAGTCGAGAGTGGGGGAAGCGGGCAGGGCGGCGGTGGCTGGGTCGGCGGACATGGGGGAGCTGCGGCGTGCGGCGGCTGGCAGTGGTTCTCCCGATTGTAACGCCGGGGGCGGGGCGCCCCGCGCGGCCGTGAAGTAAACTCCGGCAAAGGTTCCCTGGCAGCCCCGGCTGCCGTTACAACTGTAGCGATCCCCGCACCATGGCCCAAAACTACGAATCCGAAGCGACCCAGTTCATCAAGGCCTACAAGGCGCAACACCCCGGCACCGAGCAGCGCCAGCTCGAAGGCCGCGCCCGCCTGTGGGACAAGGCCCAGGACGCCGAACTGCTCGACGGTTTCCGCCAGGCCCGCGTGCCGCAGAAGCCCTACGTCTACCAGGCCGACTGAACCGGCCGGGTTTTCGACGACACGATGTCCGGCAACCCTGTCATCCCGGGCGAGGACTTGGCCGCGCTGGTCGAGCCGCCGGTCGACACCACGCCCGACGTGGTCGATACGGTGGCTTTCGCGCGGCTGTACGGCGAGCCGCTGTTCCAGCTGCCCAATGACCTGTACATCCCGCCGGACGCGCTCGAGGTCTTTCTCGAGGCCTTCGAGGGCCCGCTGGACCTGCTGCTCTACCTGATCCGCAAACAAAACTTCAACGTGCTCGACATTCCCATGGCGGACGTCACGCGGCAGTACCTGTCGTATGTCGAGCAGATCCGCGTGCACAACCTCGAACTGGCCGCCGAGTACCTGCTCATGGCGGCCATGCTGATCGAGATCAAGTCGCGCATGCTGCTGCCGCTCAGGAAGACCGACACCGGCGAAGAGCCCGAGGATCCGCGCGCCGAACTGGTGCGCCGCCTGCTGGAGTACGAGCAGATGAAGCTCGCCGCGCAGAAGCTCGATGCCTTGCCGCAGATCGGGCGCGATTTTGTGCACAGCCAGGCGGTGGCCGAGATCAGCGTCGAGCGCATGATGCCCGAGGTCGACGTCGACGACCTGCGCGCGGCCTGGGCCGACATCATGAAGCGCGCGCGGCTGAACCAGCATCACCAGATCACGCGCGAACAATTGTCGGTGCGCGACCATATGACCCACATCCTGCGCCGCCTGAACGAAGTGCGCTTCATCGAGTTCGGTGAACTCTTCATGGAGCGCATCCGCGAAGGCGCCCCCACCGCCGTGGTGGTGGTGCACTTCATCGCCATGCTCGAACTGGCGCGCGAGTCGCTGCTCGAGATCACCCAGGCCGAACCCTACGCGCCCATCTACGTGCGCCTGGCCTATACCAGCGCCGTCGCAGCCTGAGGCTGCTCCGTCCATTGCCCGGCGGCCCTGCCCGGAGAATTCCTTGAAAGTCGTACACAGCATCCAGGACCTGCGTGACCAACTGCGCGGCCAGAACCGCGTCGCCTTCGTGCCCACCATGGGCAATCTGCACGACGGCCATCTGGCGCTGATGAAGCTGGCGCGCCAGCACGGCGACCCGGTGGTCACCAGCATTTTCGTCAACCGCCTGCAGTTCGGCCCCAACGAGGATTTCGACCGCTATCCGCGCACGCTGCGCGACGACGTCGAGAAAATGGAGCAGCGCCGCGACGTGTACCTGGCCTTCGCGCCCGACGAGCGCGAGATGTACCCCGAGCCGCAGAGCTACCGCGTGCAGCCGCCCGACGACCTGAGCGACATCCTCGAGGGCGAGTTCCGGCCCGGCTTTTTCTCGGGCATGTGCACGGTGGTGATGAAGCTGCTGTCGTGCGTGCAGCCGCGCGTGGCCGTGTTCGGCAAGAAGGACTACCAGCAGCTCATGATCGTGCGCAGCATGTGCCGGCAGTTCCAGCTGCCGGTGGAGATCCTGGCGCACGAGACCGTGCGGGCCGACGACGGCCTGGCCCTGTCTTCGCGCAATCGCTACCTGAGCCAGGAAGAGCGCGCCGAGGCGCCGCAGCTCTATGCCACCCTGCAGGCCATGCGCGATGGGCTGCGCGCCCAGCTTGCCGCCGGCGCGCCGGATCTGGCCGCCATCGAGGGCGAGGCCGTGCGCGCGTTGCAGGCGCGCGGCTGGCAGGCCGACTACATGTCGGTGCGCCGCCAGCGCGACCTCAAGGCGCCCGAGGCGGACGAGGTCAAGGCCGGCGAGCCGCTGGTGGCGCTGGCCGCCGCCAAGCTCGGCGTCACCCGCCTGATCGACAACCTCGAATTCTGATGCGGCCGGCGGCCGCCGGCCGCCCCTTCGCTCCGTCGGAAAAGCGCGGCGCCTGCGTCGAAAACGGCTCTGTCTGCGAGAATTGACAGGTGCCGCCCGCGGCCGCGCATGCCACACTCGCCGCGTCCATTTGCGAACGGGGGTGTGCATGCCGTGCGGTACCGCAACAGCGCCTTTTCCGGCGCCGAGGCTGGCCAGGTTGTCGGCGCGCGAGCGCGAGCTGGTCGGTCATTTCGCCCGGGGGCGGCCCAACAAGGTGGTCGCCATCGATTTCGGCATTTCCGAGCGCACGGCCGAGGCGCACCGCGCGCGCATCTTTCGCAAGATGGGCGTGCGCAGCGCGCTGGAGCTGGCGTGCTGCATTTGCCCGCATCGCCCGCCCGGCGGCTGATGCCTGCGGCGGGCGATGCCGATCCGCAAGCCCTATTCGCAGGCCGGCAGCGGCTGCTTGGACAATTCGTCGATGGGATCGAGGTCGGGCTGGCGCGTGAGGGTGTAGGACAGCGTGGGCGCGCGTCCCAGGATGGCCTTCACGCTCAGCACGTTGTTGGCCGAGGCCAGCAGCTCGGCGTGCGCATTGCCCTGGACGTCGAGCAGCAGCACATGGGCCGGCTGGTCGCCCGTGACGTTCCAGCAGCCCTGCTCGGCCTGCGGCGCGGCCGCCTGGGCCTGGCCTGCCAGGGAGGCGGCGCGGCTGCGCCAGCGGCCGTTGGGGCCCAGGGTGAGGGTGACGCGCTGGGCTTCGCATTGCGCCGACGGCGACAGGCAGGGAAAGGTGCCGACGAAGGTTTCCGCCTGCGGCAGGAAGGCGCGCTGCGCCGGGTGGTCGGTGGCCGGCGCGGGGCTGGCGGCGGCCGGGTCCTTCATCCGGGCATTGGCGCCGGCGGCCGGCACGGGCGGCGCCGCGGTGTTTTCGTCCGGAACGGGGCTGCCGACGGCGACCGGGGGGGCGCCGCTGTCGGCAACGGCGGTGGGGGTGTCTTGCGCGGGCTTGCGCGGGTTGGAGGGGTTGGGCAGGCTGAACTGGATCTGCGAGGGCGGGCGTACCACCATGTTGCGGCTGGCGCCGCCCTGCCCCTGGAAGGCGGCATCGGTGCTGGAGCTCTCGGCCGGCGGGTCGTAATAGCCCGGGCTGCTCAGGTTGCTCAACTGGGCGCAGCCGGTGGTCAGCAGCGAGCCGCTGATCGCCACCGTGAGAGTCAGGGTGCGCAGGGTCGGCAGAAGGAAAGATGGCATGGAGGGAGTCCGGAGGGCGTGTGAGTAGCGTATTGTTCGGCCATGCTAGGCCGCTAGCGTTCTGGATGGAATTTTACGCACTTGGTGCCTGCGTGCCACTGCCGCGGGCCGGCGCCGGAGTGCCCGCACCGTGATTTGGACAGGATGTCGAGTTTTTTCATGTGGCAAGTCTTTCCCATTGCCCAGGGGTGGGCCATGGCGCTGGCCGGGCTGGTCGGGCTGGCGGCCGGCTGGGGGCTGAGCGCGCTGTCGCGCGGCCTGCCGCGCCGGCTCGAGCAGGCCTGGCAGGCGCAGGCCGGGGGCCTTGCCGAGGCGCTGCCCGCAGCCCCGGATGCGGGCCGGCGCGCCGATTGGCTCCTCGACGCCCGCGGCGGCGCCATGGCGCTGCTGACGGCGCTGCTGTTTGCCGCCTGCGCGTGGCGCCTGGGGCCGACGCCCGTCGCCGTGTGCGGCATGGCGCTGGCGGCGGCCCTGGTGGCCCTGGCCTGGATCGACGCCGAAACCGGCCTGCTGCCCGACGTGCTGACGCTGCCCCTGGTGTGGCTCGGGCTGCTGGTGAACCTGCACGGAGCGCTGGCGCCCTTGCCCCAGGCGGTGCTGGGCGCGGCCGTGGGGTATCTGTTCCTGTGGGTGATCTTCCATGCGTTTCGCTGGATCACCGGGGTCGAGGGCATGGGCTATGGCGATTTCAAGCTCATGGCCGCGCTGGGAGCCTGGTTCGGGCTGGCCGCGACGCCCTGGCTGCTGCTGGGCGCGGCGGCGGCGGGAGCGGTGGCCGGCCTGGGCCTGCGCCTGAGCGGCCGGCTGGGCCGAGGCCAGGCCCTGCCGTTCGGCCCCTACCTGGCGGTGGGCGGTATCCTGATGCTGCTGGCCGGGGTGCGATGAGTCATGCGGCCCGGTTTGGCTATTTTTGACGGCATGGACGCAATATGGGAAAAGCCAGGATGTTGAGCATCGGACTGACCGGCGGCATTGGTTCGGGCAAGTCGAGGGTGGCGGACCTGTTGGCGCAATGGGGCGCCGCGATCATCGACAGCGACGCGATCGCGCATGCGCTCACGGCGCCGGGCGGCGCGGCCATGCCGGCCTTGCGCGAGGCCTTCGGCGAGCAGGCCGTGACGGCCGATGGCGCCCTGAATCGCGCGTGGATGCGCGATCTGGTGTTCCGCGACCCGGCCGCGCGGGGCCGCCTCGAAGGCATCCTGCACCCCCGGATCGCCCAGCACACGATCGAGCAGGGCGAGCTCGCCCGCGGGCCGTACCGGGTGTTCGTGGTGCCGCTCCTGGTCGAATCCGGCCGCTGGCGCGACAGGCTCGAGCGCATTTGCGTGGTCGATTGCGACCCGCAGACCCAGGTGGCCCGGGTGCAGGCGCGCAGCGGGCTGACGCCAGACGGTATACGGGCTATCATGGCGGCACAGTCCACGCGTGAGGCTAGGCTGCGGGCGGCGGACGACGTCATTCTCAATGACGGCGCTACCACGCCTGCCATGCTGCACGAGCGGACCAAGCTGATGCATGATCGTTGGATCGCCCTGGCCGCAGCACAAGACAACTCTACCGGCCGGCAAGCATCCGCCTGATAATCCCGGCCCTGGAGCCTCGCGCGAGGTCCATCGGTCGATCGTCATGGGCCTGCGGCGAGTGACTCTGTACGAATATCCTTTCAACGAGCGTGTCCGTGCCTACCTCAGGCTGGAGTACCTGTTCGACAGGCTGTTCTTCCTGGTTGGCTGCGACGACACGCGCGCGCACCAGATCGCGGTTTCCACCCTGTTCGACATACTCGATGCGCTCGAACGCACCGACGTCAAGGGCTCCATCCTGCAGGATATCGAACGCCAGCGCATGGGGCTGACGCCGCTGCGCGGCCATCCCGAGGTCGCCCAGGACGCGCTCGAGACCATGCTGGGCGACATGGAGCGCGTCATCGGCGTGCTGACCTCGCAGGGCAAGACCGGCCAGGCGCTGCGCGAAAACGAATGGCTGGCCAGCCTGCGCGGGCGCTTGTCGGTGGCCGGCGGCTCCACCCAGATGGACGTGCCCTCGTTCTATGCCTGGCAGCAGAAGCCGATCGAGGCGCGCCGGGTCGACCTGGCGCGCTGGATCGACACGCTCATGGGCCTGTGCGAGGGCCTGGCCCTGGTGTTGCGGCTGCTGCGCGAAAACGGCGTCAAGAGCCAGGCCGTGGCCGAACAGGGCGCCTACCAGCAGATGCTGGGCGGCAAGACCTACCAGCTGCTGCGCATCTGGGTCGACCCGGCCCAGGGCGTGTTCCCCGAGATCAGCGCCAACAAATACATGATCTGGGTCCGCTATGCCACCCAGGACGGCGAGCTCAAGCCGCAGTCGGTGGCCCGCGACGTGCCTTTCAACATGTCGCTTTGCACGGTCTAGGGGTTCCCGAGCCCTCGGTCGGCGCGCCAACTGGTTTCATCTTATTACAAAAACCAGGCTTGGTAATCAGTCGGAACGTGCCCTCAGGGCAACGATTCGAAAAACCCCTGCACCTCGGCTAGACTCGCCACTTTGCTTCCCGCGACAACTCCCATTGCCGCCGGTCGGCTTTTGCTTTTTTCCTGTCATTGCCCCCATGCCCGGGCGCCCGGTCCGGCCGGGCCCTTGCCGCCATAAGGTCGAAAGAGATGAGCGTAATCAGTCCACCGCAAACCAGGCGACGCCGGCGCTGGCCCGTCGTGCTGGCGATCATCGTGCTGCTGCTGATCGTCATGGTGGCCATCCATCTGTTTACGCGCAAGGCGCCTCAGCGCATGTCCCTCGCCCAGGTGGTGACGGTGGCCGAAGTGCGCACGGGCGACATGCCGGAAACCCTCGCGGCGCTGGGCACAGTCACGCCCGAGGCCACGGTCACCGTGCTGCCGCAGCTCAGCGGCTTCCTGACCGAAGTGGGCTACCAGGAAGGCCAGACGGTGCAAAAGGGCCAGTTCCTGGCGCAGATCGACCCGCGCCAGTATCAAATAGGCAAGCAGCAGGCCGAGGCCCAGCTCGCCAGGGACCAGGCGACGCTCGACCAGGCGCGCGCCGACCTGGCCCGCTACACGCAATTGCACAACC
>DASWPO010000251.1:0-34760 GCA_036404015.1 Bordetella sp.
CCCGGCGCCGCGACGCGATGCGGCGCATGTCCTTGGCGCGCAAGGTATCCAGCGCCAAGGACGGCGGCACCGCATGCATCTCGTCGCGCAGCGCCTGCAGGCGCTGCCAGGCCGCGCGATGCAGCGGCCCGGCCTGCAGCCAGTGTTCGAATTCCTGCCGCGTGGCCGCGTCGGGTTCGTTGTAGTTCAGCTTGACGGCCCAGGCGACGGCCGCGTCGACCACCCGCGCCGGGATGTCCTCGGCGCCGCCGCCAAGGACGGCGCGTTCAGTACTCGAAGCGCAGTGCATAGCAATGCCGCAAGGCGGTTGCGACATAGCGTTCGGCGGTAGCCAGCGAAACCCCCAGGCGGCGGGCGATCTCAGGGCAGCTGGCGCCTTCCAGCTGCGCCCACAGGAAGGCGCTGCGGACGGCCGGCTTGAGCTGCGACAGCATGGCGTCGATGCGGTCCAGCGCCTCGAGCAGGATCAGGCGCACCTCGGGCGAAGGCACTTGCGGTTCGGGCAACTGGGCCAGCGTGGCCAGCCAGGCATGCTCCAGGTCGCGCCGGCGCCAATGTTCCACCAGCAGCCCATGGGCAATGGTGGTGAGATAGGCGCGGGGAGATTTCAGGCCCTTCTGCAAGTCTTCCTGGCGCTTGAGCAGCACACGCAAGAAGGTGTCCTGCGCCAGGTCGGCCGCCTGGTGGCTGCAACCCAGCTTGCCCCGCAGCCACGCGACCAGCCAGCCGTGGTGATCGGCGTAGAGGGCTTCGATCGGATTGACGGAAGAGATCATGGAGAAAGTCCGCATCGCCGCACCCGCGACGTGCCGCGATGCGGCGTATTGAGATCTGTAATTTGTAATGCGAATTAGTCTCAATTCTAGAGTCGAGCAGGCCTTCCTGCAAGCCGGCCGCGATGCGCGGGACGGACCGCGCAAGGCCGTCGACTTGCTCCCCTTTTTAGAATACGGTATAGTTATTGACTCTCTTCTTTCGCAGCAATTTTGCGAACGACGATGCGGGAGTAGCTCAGTTGGTAGAGCGCAACCTTGCCAAGGTTGAGGTCGCGAGTTCGAGACTCGTCTCCCGCTCCAAGGATTTTGTTCCATGGACGTCTATAGAAATCCATAGAACACAGAGAAAAGGAGCTTCGGCTCCTTTTTTCGTTTCTGGAGCGTCCATCAACATCCAGGGACGTCCACCTACAGCCAGCGTTTTTTAGGCTCTATTTAAGGCCATAATTGATCCGGCGCCGAGGCACTTACACAGGCGACGCTGGCTGAGAGGGCTACGATTCAAGTTCCTGCACTGCAAGAGGAGCATGAACGCCATGCCACTCACAGACATCGCAGTCCGGCAGGCCCGCCCCGCGGACAAGGCCTACACCCTTAGTGATGGTCGCGGACTGGGTTTGTGCGTGACGCCCAGCGGGGGCAAACACTGGCATTTCCGCTAGTCGTGGTCAGGCAAGCAGCATCGTATGACGTTGGGGGCCTACCCCGAGATCAGCCTGAAAGAGGCTCGCGAGCTGCGAGAAGCGGCTCGGGCTCAGGTCGCACGAGGTATCCACCCTCGGAAGCACCGCAAGCAAGAACTGCTGGTGAAACGCTTGGCCGAAGATCGACGGGTCCAAGGGGTCTTCGACCAATGGCTCTCACACCGCAGCCGCACGCTGCAACCTGGCCGCCAAAGTACGCTCGGTCAAATTGAACGAATTTTCCGCAGGGATATTCTCCCTACCCTGGCCAAACGCTCGATCTACGAAATTACCCAGGCCGATCTGCTGCAAGTACTGGGAAAAATCGAGGCACGCGAGGCACTCACCACTGCCGAAAAATGCCGCTCATGGCTCAGGCAGCTCTTCCGGTTCGCGATGGTCAAAGTCCCCGGGTTGGAGAAAAACCCGGCGCAAGATCTGGCTGTAGCGGCGCTACCCAAGCCGCCGGTCGCGCATAACCCCTTCCTGCAGATTGCAGACTTGCCAGACTTGCTTCAGGCATTACGCAGTTATCAAGGTAGCCCGGCAGTACAAATGGCACTGCGCCTGCTGCTCTTGACCGGTGTTCGAACCGGCGAGCTAAGGCGCGCAACACGGGACCAGTTCGATCTGGATCGAGGGTTGTGGACCATTCCAGCAGTGCACGTCAAACAGTTGCACGCCAAGATGCACAAGAAAGGGCTGGGCCCACAAGATATTCCGCCTTATTTGATCCCTCTGCCTACGCAGGCACCCAAAGAGGCCGAGGCCGTTTCAAACGTGGTCAATGTGGAAACCGGCACCACAGTGACGATCACCATTTCTACGGGCCAAGCTCCGAACAGGACGCAGCGTGATGCTCTCATGACGAGCCCATCCACGAAGGTGTCAGACAACGAGCAACTAAGCCTCTACGAAGCGCCGGGAAACCTGCCGCTGTCTATGTTTGCTAGCTTGGCAGAGAAACCTGAGGAACGTAACCGACACTAGATGGCCCACAGCTTCAAGCACTGGCTACGGAACACACCGATGCGGGGCCCGCGCTCGAAGGCAGGGGACGAATCAAGCCATTCGAACCTATTGAACGAATCGAACGATTGAGGTAAGATGGCTCGTAGACTTGCACGAGGAGTCCGAAATGCAAACCTTTACTGCCAATGAGGCAAAAACTCGATTCGGTGAACTGATCGACCGGGTGCAACGAGAGCCGATCCAGGTCACGCGGCGCAACCGGGTTGTCGGCGTCATGGTGTCGGCGGAGGACTACCAGGCGATGCGTGAGTTCTATGCAGATCGGCTACGACGCACCTTGAAGCAAAGTGCCGAAGAAGCCGCCGGCAAGGGCTTGACGGACGAGAAGCTGGAACAGCTCCTGGCCAATGAGGATTGACCGCGCTGTCATCGACACCAACGTCCTGATAAGTGCTGCGCTATCGCCTCGGTCTGCCCCTGCGCAGATCGTGGATTGTCTTCTGCAACACGCTACGTTGGTGTTCTCACGGGAAACCTTCGAGGAACTTGAAACCAGGCTCTGGCGGCCAAAATTTGACCGCTATCTGGACATGGATCGCCGACGCCTGCTGTTGCATGACTTCGCTGCGGCGGCTCGGTGGGTTGATCTGCCTCCGACTCCCAGACCGGAGTACAGCCGCGATCCCGATGACGATGTGTTTCTCCACACGGCCCTGCATGGCAAGGCCGAATGGCTAGTCAGTGGCGACAAGGATTTGCTGGAGCTTCCACCGGCTGACTGGGGATTCGAAATCCTGTCGCCAGCGCAGGCTCTAGAGAAATGGCATCAAAAATGAGCATCTTGGAAAAATGGCCAGTCGAACAAATATTGAACACTCGCATACGCTTACCCAGGCATTCCTCGCTTTGCTAGACCGAGATATCCAAGCTGGCGTCAATGTCCGGCCACTTCCGGAGGATTTGGCTCAGTTAATGCTGGCACAAACTCAGCTTCGCCCCGATGTTGATCTGGATGAAGAGTTCGAAGGTGGCATTGACCTTTGACAAGTTCTGCCTTCAACAAGAATGGCCATGCCTCGGATACGCGTACTGACCTGTGCCTCCAGCACCGACGCCTATGTTCCGTGGAGGTACATGACCAATCATGGATGGCAATGGAACAACTTGTTGTCGAAGATGAAAAACAAGGCTAAAGTTGAGGCGCCTGCGACTCACAGCGGCCAAGAAAGCATTTGGAAAACAAAGACTTAGCGCTCAAGTGCAAGTCTCGTTTCCCGCTCCAGGATTTAGCCTGCGGGCGTCTACTGAAAGTCTGCAAGGTGTTGGTTAAGGGGCGAATTGAAAAATTCGCCCCTTTTTCATTGCCATGCAGCACATTCAGACTATGAGGATGCGTATCGGGTTCCACGGTGGCCCAGTGCCGGTCCCGCGCAGCCTGGCGTTTGCCAACCTTGCCCGCAACCCTATAGAATAAAAACCATTCTCATTTGATATGGGTTTCCTGCTGCCCTGGGCCGGGGAAAGGGCATCGTGGCCATATCCGAATTCACGCCTGAGCGGCAAATCGAAGCGTTGTACGCCGACCATCACGGCTGGTTGCTGGGATGGTTGCGCCGCAGGCTGGGCGGCGGCGTCCACGACGCCGCCGATGTAACCCAGGATACCTTCGTCCGCATCCTGGCATCCCGGGATGCCCTGCTGGGCGTCAAGGAACCGCGCGCCTACCTCACCACCATCGCGACGCGATTACTGGTGGACCGTTCCCGCAGGGAGTTGGTGGAACGGACCTACCTGGCGGAAATGGCCTTGCTGGTGGAAAACCCGCCCAGCTATCCTGCTCCCGATGATGTCCTGATGGCCGTGCAGGCTCTGGAACAGATCGGCGCCGCGCTGGAAGGCGTGCCCCCCAAGGTGCGCGAGGCGTTCTTGCGGCACTATCTGGACGAGCAAACGCATGCGGCCATTGCCGCCGATCTGGGCGTGTCCAAACGCATGGTCCAAAAATACCTGGTCCAGGCGCTGCTGCATTGCCGCGCCCGGTGTCCGGCGATGGCCGAACATGGGGCAAAGCCCGCCGGTGCGAAAGACGTTTCATGACCCAGCCTGAATCCCGTCCCGACTTGCCGGATGAGACCGATCTGCTCACCGAGCAAGCGGCGCAGTGGATCGTGCTGCTGACCGACGATGATGAGGCCACGCGCACCCAGGCTCGCGCGGGGTTCGAGAGATGGAAGCAGGCAGACACCCGCCATGCCGCCGCGGCGGCAAGTCTGGAGCAGCTCATCGGCCAGGTCCGCGGCGTGCGCGAAACCGCGGGCGGCAGCGCTCGCCCGGCACGGGCGGCGCTCGATGCCGTCTTCGCCGACCGCCGCCATCGCCAGCGGCTCAAGCGCGCCGGCGCCGCGCTGCTGGCAGTCTTCGTGCTGGCCGCCCCGGCATGGATGGCGCTGCGCGCCTGGCCGCCCGCCTATGCGATGGCCGACATCCGCACGGCCACTGGCCAATGGGAAACCCGCCTGCTGTCCGACGGCACCCGCATCACGCTCGATAGCGCCAGCGCCGTCGATCTGCACTACGACGCCCACCGGCGCGCCATTGAACTTGTGCAGGGCGAGATCCTGGTGGACGTGGCCAAGGATGCGGCGCGTCCTTTCCTGGTCGAAACCACGCATGGCAGCATTCGCGCGCTGGGCACCCGCTTTGTGGTCGGCCACCAGGACGATGCTACCGTGCTCAGCATGATCGAATCGCGCGTTGCGGTACAGACTGCCCGGCAGCGCGCCGCCGGCAGCAGCGAGACGACGGAAGTCGTTGCCGGCCAACGCGTGCGCATTACCGAGAACGCCGTGGGTCCGGCTGAACCCATCGACACGCGCAGCCTCGCGGATGCCTGGAAATATCACCAGCTCGTCGTCGATAACCGGCCGTTGCCCGAGGTGCTGGATGAACTGGCGCACTATCGGCCGGGACATATCCACTATGACCTGGCGGAGATCGAACCAATCCGGGTCAGCGCGGTGCTGCCCCTGGACGACCCCGACCAGGCATTGCAGTTGTTGCATATCAAGTTCCCGGCTTTGCGCATACGCACCGTAACGCCCTGGTTGGTGCTGGTGGACGCTCCCTCGCCCAAGTAGATTTCGCGGATTGCAAAAAAATCGATCGCCGGCAGTTCCACTTTGTCGTTCTCATCCGTCAAACCTGATGAGAACGAAAAGCAACCGCATGGAAGGCGGCGCGAGCCAAGCCTGTTCCGGAAGTTCCTTTTCGTGCATCGCCCGTCGTGGGCAGAGAAGATCAACGAACCCAGGAACCGCCAACCATGTCCGTGTCGCCCGTTTCGGCACAAGTGTCCGCCGAACCCTCCCTCCGTGCCCGCCCGACGCCGCTCGCGCTGGCCGTGCATGCCGCCTTTGCCACGGCGCTGGCGCTGGGTTTTATCCAATGCAGCCAAGCCCAAACGCCAGCGCAGGCTGCCCAGTACGACGTGCCCGCCGGGCCATTGGCCGAAGCCGTGAACCGCTTCGCGCAGCAGTCCGGGGTGTCGATCGTGATGGATGCCAACCAGATCCGGGGGCTGACCTCGCCGGGCCTGAGGGGCAATTATGGCGTCCAGGAAGGTTTCGATATGTTGTTGCGCGGCAGTGGATATACCGCCGGAAAAACGCCGGCCGGCTATGTGCTGCGTCCCACGCCGCCGTCGACTTCCGGCATGAGAGGAGAAAGTCCGGCCGTCATGCCGGCGGTTTCGGTCGTCGGAGCAAGGCCCTCAGACGAGTTGCCGCCCGCCTATGCCGGCGGGCAAGTGGCCACAGGCGGACGCGTCGGCCTGCTTGGCAACCGGGACATGATGGATACGCCCTTCAGCGTTGTCAGCTACACCAGCAAAACCATTGAAGACCATCAGGCCCAGAGCATCGGCGATGCGCTGATGAACGACCCTTCGGTAAGGGTGGACAGGCCTGCCGGCAGCTATGCCGATGAAGTCTACATTCGAGGCTTCCCGCTGATGAATCCCGACATATTCTTCAACGGGCTGTCCGGCGTACTGCCCTATAACTTCGTCGGGCCGGAATTCCTGGAACGCGTGGAACTGCTCAGGGGCGCCAGCGGCCTGTTGTATGGCATTTCGCCGAACGGCGCCGTCGGAGGCGCCATCAATGTCGTCCCCAAGCGCGCCACCGATGATCCCATCACCCGGCTGACGACGACCTACAGTTCGGATTCCCAGTTCGGCACGCATGTTGACGTGGGACGCCGATTTGGCGAAGACAATAGATGGGGCATCCGGTTCAATGGAACGTTCCGGGATGGCGATATGTCGGCCAACAATACCTCGGAACGCCTCGGGGCCGGAATGCTGGGCCTGGACTATCGGGGCGACAGGTTTCGATTTTCCCTGGATGGCGGCTACCAGAACCGGAGGCTGAAAGGGTTCTTCGACAGCCTCGATTTCCTGTCCAATGACTTCAAGGTCCCATCCGCGCCCAAGGCCAGCGACAACTACCCTTCCTGGACCCGGTTCAACTCGGAAGACACATTCGGGATGGCGAGGGCCGAGTATGACATTGCACCGGACTGGACGGTCTTTGCGGCGGCGGGCTTCTCGCACAACAACTCCTCCACATTGGGAGGAGTAGGACTGCTGGAAAATTCAGCGGGCGATGCGCTGTTTTTTCCGCGCGCCAACAAATTCACCGAGGACAGCGCTTCCACCCAAGTCGGGATCAGGGGGAAATTCGACACCGGGCCGATCGGCCATCAAGTGTCGCTTACCGGGGACTATTACCGCCACCGAGCCGCTTTCGGGCAGACTCTTTTTGCTTCGCAGGACGTGAATATCTATGATCCCGGCAGCTTCTCGGCACCGGATCTTTCTTCCTACTCACCGAATGCGCCGCTGTCATCCATCACAGAGAACTCGTCCGTCGCCGCCGCGGACACGCTGTCGATCCTCGACGATCGCATCCAGTTGACGGCAGGTCTGCGGGAACAGCACATCGACACCCGAAACTATGCCGCGACGGGAACGGTGTCGTCCGAATATGACCGAAGCGTCCTCACGCCGGCCGTCGCATTCGTTGTCAAACCCTGGGAGCGGGTTTCTCTCTATGCAAACTATATCGAAGGGCTGCAACCCGGCGCCGTCGTGCCCGCCACCTACGCCAACGGCGGCCAGGCCCTGCCGCCTTATGTCTCTCGTCAATACGAGATAGGAACGAAGGTTGATTGGGGCAAGGTGACCACGACGTTATCGCTGTTCCAGATCAAGCAGCCGAGCGGCTCCGCAGACCCGTTGACCAATATCTACTCCGCGAACGGCGAACAACGAAACCGAGGCATCGAACTGCAGGCCTTTGGCGAAGCGGCGCAAGGGGTTCGGCTGTTGGGAGGCATCGCACTGACGGACGCCCGGCTTACCCAGACAAACTCTCCCGCCACGCAAGGAAACAGGCCATACGGTGTGCCGGACGTGCAAGCGAATCTAGGGGTTGAGTGGGATACCCCGTTTGTCCAGAATCTTACGCTGACTGGAAATGCGGTCTATACATCGTCGCAGTACATCGACGCAACGAACCAGCAGAAAATCCCAAGCTGGATCCGCTTCGATGTAGGCGCCCGGTACGTCTGGCAACGCGAAAATGGCAAACCCATCACGTTCCGGGCGCAAATTCTCAATGTCACCAATCGGCGGTATTGGTCGTCCTATTCGTTTACGAACAGCCTTGCCGAAGGGGCCCCTCGCACCGTTATGCTGTCGGCTCAATTCGACTTCTAGAACGTAAGGCGTGCCGGCAGACTGGCGGCGGCGGGGAATGTCGTTGCCAGGCCACACATTGCCATGGCTTTCAGCGCTTGAACTGGCGGCACGCCTACGTGCCGATTGCGGAATTGCGGATTTCTGATAATAATTAAGATTAATTCTTATTTAGATTCACGAATGGCGTCCCAGGATAGGCCGACGCCACTGGAACGCACCGTGCCGAACGAGGCAACCCCCGCGGAATTCGAGTCCCTGTATGGCAGCCATCATGGATGGTTGCAGGGATGGCTGCACCGCCGCCTGGGCAACGCGGCCGATGCGGCGGACCTTGCTCACGACGCCTTCTTGCGGCTGATGCAGACGCCGCGCCGCTTCGACAGCGCGCCGCAGGCCCGCAGCTACCTGCGCACGATGGCCAACGGCCTGTGCGTGGATCTCTGGCGCCGACGCAGCATCGAACAAGCCTGGCTCGACGCGCTCGCCGCCCAGTCCGAGGCCGTGGCGCCTTCGGCCGAGCATCAGGCCATCGTGCTCGAAGCCCTCCAGGAAATCGACGCCATGCTGCACAGCCTGCCGCCCAAGGCCGCCCAGGCCTTCGTGCTGGCCGTGGCCGGCGGCATGACCCACAAGGAAGTGGCCCGGGAACTGGGCGTCTCCACACGCACGGTGACGACCTACATCACCCAGGCCATGCTGCACTGCCTGCATCTCGAAGCGCGGCAAGTGGTGCAAGAGTTGCCGTACGGCGCCCGCATGCCAGCGTCCGCCTCCCCCATTCCCAGCGCCTTATGATGGCGAGCCGGCCCCTCCGGTAATCGCGCCATGGCCACCGCCTCCGTCGGCGCCCCCTCTTGCGTGCCGTCGCACCGGGCACTTCAGCAGGCAGCCGAATGGTTCGCGCTGCTGGATTCGGGCGAGGCAACAGCCACCGACCGCGGCCGCTGGGATGCCTGGCTGGCCGAATCGGCTGAACATCGGGAGGCATGGCGCTTCGTCGAGCGCATCAGCCGCCGCTTCGATCCCATCAAGGCCAGCCCGGAGCGGCGCACCGCGCTCACTGCTTACCAGTTGGCCCATGGAATACGGATACGGCGCCGGCAGACCCTGTTGAGCCTGGCGGCCCTGACCGGCAGCGGCCTGCTCGGCTGGACCGTGTGGCGCCAGGCTTCGGTGCCCGAACTGGCCCTGTCGTGGGTGGCCGACTACCGTACCGGCACGGGCGAGATACACGGCATCGTGCTGGCCGACGGCACCCGCGTCTGGCTCAACGCCGCAAGCGCCTTCAATCAGGACTACCAGCCGGATCAGCGCAAGCTGCGCCTGGTCAGGGGAGAAATCCTCGTCGACACCGCCGCCGATCCATTGGGTCGGCCTTTCTACGTCGAGACGTCCCAAGGCCAAATGCAGGCGTTGGGCACCCGGTTCACCGTGCGCCTGGACGGAAGCGAAACCTTCCTGGCCGTCTACGAAGGTTCTGTCGAGGTGCGCACCGCCGACACCGGCGCCATGGCCGTCATTCCCGCAGGCCGGCAGATCCGCTTCACCCGCGCGGCCCTGGCGGCCTCCGAAACCGCCGATCCGGCCCGTGAGGCCTGGACCCGCGGGCTGCTCGTCGCCCGCGATATCCCGCTGGCCGAGGTAGTGCAGGAACTGCGGCGCTATTATCCCGGCCACTTGAGCCTGGCGCCCGAAGTGGCCGACCTGCGGGTTTTAGGCGGCTACCCGGTCAACGACCCCGACAAGGTCCTGGCCATGCTCGAATCCGTCTTGCCCATCCGCGTGCAACGCACGCTGCCGTGGTGGGTGAGCATCGAGCCTCGCCAAGAAGCCGCTTCCAGCCGCTGACCCCGCATCGGCCACCCGCACCGATCCAGCCCGACCTTTTATCGAAAGCGGCTTGCGCCGGATGTCGTGGGTGAGTGACGAGTTTTTTTCAAAACGGCTTCCACCTTTTGGCCTCTCCTTCGATTAAGGGGGTGAGAGATCACCAAGTCACCCCCAACCGGCCTCCCGGACCTGTCATTGGCCGGTTCGGCCGCACCCGGCAGCAAGGTGGTCTGACTCCATTTCGTCAACCGCTCTGCACGAGGAAGTCCGTTCGCCATGTCTCGCCAGTCATCCCATGCCGTTTCCGCCGCCGCGGCCATCGTTTCCGGTGCTGTCCCGCGAACCAATGCGAGGCTCCGCCCCACCGTGCTTGCAGCCGCCATGCATCTGGCGCTGGCGGGCGGGCTACTGGCCGCGCGGCAACCCGCGGCTCACGCTCAAGCCGCGGCGGCCCAACCGTCGCAAGCACTGGCTGCGCGAGCCTACGACATCCCCTCGGGGCCGCTCGAAGCGGCGTTGACGCGATTCGTCACCGAGTCCGGCATGCCGCTGGCCGCCACGCCCGGACTGGTCCAGGGCAAGCAAAGCCCAGGCTTGCACGGCACCTTCGGCGCACAGGCCGCATTGAATGCCCTGCTGGCTGGAACGGGGCTGGAGGCTGTCGTCGGCAACGAGGGCTCCTACGTGTTGCGCCAGGCTCCCGCGGAGACCTCGGGCGCTGGCATTGCAACCCTGCCTGCCATTGCGGTAACGGGCGTGGCGACTGTTGATCTGCCTCCTGTCTACGCAGGTGGACAGGTTGCAAGTGGCGGCCAGCTTGGATTCCTTGGAAATCGAAGCATATTCGATACCCCGTTCAATCAGTCAAGCTATACGAGCCAGCTCATTCAAGATCAACAAGCACGGAGTATCGCCGATGTTGCGGCAAACGATCCGTCTGTTAGACAGGCATGGGTAAGCGGCAGTTATACGGATCAATTTTATATTCGAGGCTTCCCTGTCGGCGCATCCGACGTCGCCGTTAACGGCATCTTTGGTCTTGCACCGTTTCAATATTCCAATACAGATTGGGTCGATCGCGTCGAAATTCTGAAAGGTACTAACGCATTGCTTAACGGGATGTCACCGGGAGGCAGCGTAGGGGGCAATATCAATCTGGTCCCGAAGCAGGCCGAAGACACACCGATCACGCAACTTACAACGTCCTATATGTCGAGAGGTCAACTCGGCACAAACGTGGACATTGGGCGGCGCTTTGGGACAAATCAAGAGTGGGGAATTCGCTTCGACGGCACCTACAAAAACGGCGACACCAGTCGGGATAGCCAGCGCCAGGAGCTTGGGTCGGCCTTTCTCGGACTTGACTATCGCGGAGAGCGCTTTCGCATGTCTCTCGATGCTGGCTACCAGCATCAAGACTTCGCGTCACCAACACGCTTTACCTACCTTGGGGCAGGTGTTCAAGTTCCCAGTGCGCCTGACGGTTCCAACAATTGGGAACCAAGTTGGACGTATGTCAAAAGCGATGACACCTTTGGTTTGATTCATGGCGAATACGATCTCACCAATAATTGGACACTCTATGGAAGTTTCGGAGCACGAAGAAACGACTTCAAAGGCGTCTATGGACAATCAACCATCACTGATAGCACTGGAGACTTTACCGGCACGTACTATACCCAACCCACATGGGCCGAGAGCTACAGTGGGCAAATTGGCGTTCGTGGCCATCTGACCACCGGCCCAGTGGAACATGATATTGATCTTGGGTATTCCAATCTAGATTGGAACTTCGGTGGTTTATTGACCTATTTACCCGGGACTTATTCCTCCAACATCTATAGCCCCGTTTCGCTTTCACAACCCGACCTATCAAGCGTCAATCTACACGTATTCAGGACGAGCCATATACTGCTGCGAAGCTATGCGTTCGCCGACACGCTTTCCATTCTCGACAAGAGAGTCCAGTTAACGCTTGGTGGGCGCTACCAGGAAATAGGCGTCGAGAACTTCGATCAAAACACGGGAATTCTCAGTTCAAGCTACGACCGCCGTGCCTTGACGCCGGCAGTCGGGCTAGTAGTGAAACCGTGGCAGAAAGTCTCTCTGTACGCCAACTATATTGAGGGCCTTCAACAAGGCCCCACCGCACCAACTGGTTCGACGAACGTAGGGGAGGTGTTTGCCCCGATCAAGTCCAGGCAGATGGAAGCAGGTGTCAAGGTCGACTTTGGCCATATAGGGACAACGCTGAGCGTATTCCAGATTAAACAGCCCAGCGGCATCACCAATCCCACTACGTTTCACTACGATATCAACGGTGAACAGCGTAATCGCGGTGTCGAGTTCAATACATTCGGTGAGGTATATCCTGGCGTCCGAATTCTCGGCGGAGTCGCATTCATCGATGCGCAAATGACAAAAACTGCGGGTGGAACGCTTGATGGCAAACGTCCAGTCGGGGTGCCCACCTTTCAAGCCAACATCGGAGCAGAGTGGGATACGCCCTTTGTCAAAGGGCTCACCCTGTCCACACGCCTAGTCCACACGAATGGCGCGTACGTAGATTCGACCAATACCCGCGCCACTTCCGGTTGGGAGCGGGTTGATATTGGAGCGCGATACACGTTCCATCGCAGCGGAGGAAAAACGATCATCCTTCGCGCCGGGATAGACAATATTTTCAACAAGAATTATTGGTCGGCTACGCAGTTTGGCATGCTGGAACTCGGTGAGCCTCGCACTTATCGGTTATCGGCAACATTCGATTTTTAGTCATGCCTGCCCCTAATGCGTAAATGGCGCGGACGCTTCCATAGGCGGGTTCGGCCCGTGGTCCGTACGGACGACGGCCGCCGCGTTGAACAGCGGGATCAGGGCCAGTTCGGAAAGGGGTTGCGCCAGGTCTTCCACGCCAATGGGCCCTGGGCCATCTCTTTATCGGTCAGCAAACAGGCCTCGAAGCGCGCGCGCAGCGCCGCTTCATCCATGTCCATGCCGATCAGCACCAGTTCCTGGCGGGCATCGCCAACGCCATCGACCCAGTTCCTGCGGATCAATGCAACGTATTCCGGGTCCTGCGGCCAGCGCTCGGGCGGCATGGCGGCCCACCAATAGCCGGCCGCGCCGTGGCGGGCCACGGCGCCCGCCTGGGACCAGGAACCCGCCAGTTCCGGATGGCTGGCCAGCCAGAAATGGCCTTTGGAGCGCACCACGCCCGGCCATTCGCTTTCGACAAAGGCGAAGAACCGCTCCGGGTGGAAGGGACGGCGCGCGCGGTAGACAAAGCTGCGGATGCCGTATTCCTCGGTTTCGGGCGTGTGCTGGCCGCGCAGTTCCCGCAGCCAGCCCGGCGCCTTGGAGGCCTCGTCGAAATCGAACAACGCCGTGTTCAGCACGCGGTCCAGAGGAACCTTGCCGAACTCGGACACTTCGATCCGGGCGCGAGGATTGAGCTTGCGCAGGATGGCCATCAACCGCTCGCGCTCTGCCTCGTTGATCAGGTCGGCCTTGTTGAGGATGATGACATCGCAGAACTCGATCTGGTCGACGAGCAGATCCACCACCGTCCGCTCGTCCTCCTCGCCCAGGGATTCGCCGCGGTCTTGCAGGCTGTCGCGCGAACCGTAGTCGCGCAGGAAGTTGTAGGCATCGACCACCGTCACCATCGTGTCCAGGCGGGCCACTTCGCCCAGGCTGCGCCCATCGTCGCCTTCGAAGGTGAAGGTTTCCGCGACGGGCAGCGGCTCGGAAATGCCGGTGGATTCGATGACGAGCTGATCGAACTTGCCTTCCTTGGCAAGGCGGCTCACTTCGACCAGCAGATCCTCGCGCAAGGTGCAGCAGATGCAGCCATTGCTCATTTCCACGAGTTTCTCGTCCGTGCGGGACAACTCGGCGCCGCCTTCGCGCACCAGCGCGGCGTCGATGTTGACCTCGGACATATCGTTGACGATGACCGCCACGCGCCGGCCCTCGCGATTGTTGAGGATGTGGTTGAGCAGTGTCGTTTTGCCCGCACCGAGAAAACCCGATAGCACGGTCACGGGCAAGCGTGGGAGGGCAGCAGAGACATTCGTTTTCATCGTTGGAGGCCTTGCGTATGGGATTTAGCGGGCAAAGCGGTACGTTTCACCGGGTCAGGCAGGGCAGCTTGCGCCAAGCCGGCGCAGGCTGCGCATCGGCCATGGATCTCGATAGTCGAGGACTTGGGCGAAAAGGCCCGTCCGTCGGCCTGCCGCTACAGGCTCCTGCCCAGGATGCGATCGACCAGTTCGTCGATGTGCCCGCAGTTGTCGCACGACATCGAGCACCCGCTGCTGGTGGGAGGTCAGTTGCATCGGCATTGCCTGTAGCATCACGTTATTTGTGATGTTATAACATAACATATAATCGACGGACTGGGGTCTACCCCTGGGTTTGGCGCAGTCGGACAACATAGGCCTCGGCATCGTCACGCGCTCGCGGGCCGAGCCGGCGGTGTCGACCACCTGGCCGCTGTCGGATCACGCTAGCACACCTCGGTATGGATCCAGCAGTATCCAGGCGATTGTCCAGCAAGCATCCGGCTAGGCGCCAGTGAATCGAGGCGGTCGGTGATCCAGGAAGTGGCTGACGCCTTCCTTGAAATCGTCGCTGGAAATGCTGTCGTACATTTCACGGTTCGCCACGACAGTCGCCTCGGCCAGGCCTTGGAACGGCGCTTCGTAGACTTGGCGCTTCATCACGCACAACGACCGCGGGGAAACCAAGGTCGCCAAGTCGCGCGCGTAGGCCAGCGCCTGCGGCATCAGTGCCGCGGGTTCGCACAGGCGGCCCACCAGATTCATGCGCAACGCTTCCTCCGCGCCTATCTTGCGTGAAGACAGCAGCAGGTCCAGCGCATGGGCCTGGCCAACGATGCGCGGCAGAATCCAGGCGATCCCGTGTTCGGCGATCAGGCCGCGCTTGGCGAACGCGGTGGCGAACACGGCCGCCGTGCTGGCGAAGCGCACGTCGCTATATAGAGCCATCACCAGTCCCAAGCCGGCGGCCGCGCCATTGATGGCGGCAATCACCGGCTTGCGCAGCGCGGGAAAATACCCATAGCGTGACTGGTAGTCAGCGCGCCGGTTCATGTCATAGGGCCGCATCCAGCGCTGCTGCCGGATGTCGTCGGGCGCAAGCACTTCCAGTTCATCCATGTCCATGCCGGCGCAGAAGGCCCGCCCCGCGCCAGTGAGCACAATGACGCGCACCAGAGGATCCGCGTCGGCGGCCTCCATCGCGTCGCGCAACTCGGCTTCCATGATGGCGGTCAATGCGTTCATCCGGTCCGGCCGGTTCAGCGTGACGGTGGCGATCCAGTCCTCGCGGGCACAGACGAGTGTTTGATATTCCATGAGAAGTCTCCGAGGATGGTCAGTCGGGCATCTGAATCGAATGGGGTTCGAGGAATTCCTCAATGCCAAAGAGTCCGCCTTCCCGGCCAAGGCCGGACTTGCGGAAGCCGCCGAAAGGAGCCAGCGGATTGAAGGCCGCGCCGTTGACGTCGACCTGTCCGGCGCGCATGCGGCGGGCGACTTCGAAAGCACGCTGCGGCTGCGCACTCCATACCGCGCCGGCCAGCCCATAGTCCGTGTCATTGGCGATGGCCACGGCCTGCTCCTCGTCATCGTAGGGAATCACGCACAATACCGGGCCGAACACTTCCTCCCTGGCCACAGGTTCGCTGCCGTTGGCCAGCAGCACCAGTGGCGGCACGAAGAAACCTGTGGGCGGCAGCGCCATCCCGGCATTGCCGGCGAAGACTTCGCAACCGTCGTCCATGGCCCGGCCTGCCATGCCGCGCACCCTGGCCTGCTGCTGGCGGCTCACCAGCGGTCCAAGCCGCGTGGCGCGATCCATCGGATCTCCCATGACGTACTTGCCTATCCCCTCGGCCAACCGGGTACGGAACACCTCCAGCATCGCGCGTGGCACGAGCAACCGGCTAATGGCGTTGCAGGACTGACCGCTGTTGAGCATGCACGCCGACAGCGCATGGCGCGCCACTGCCGCCGGATCCGCATCCGGCAAAGCGATGCAAGCGGACTTCCCGCCGAGTTCCAGGGCCAGCCGCTTGATCTGTCCGCCAGCGATCGAGCCGACCTGTTCTCCTACGCGCGTGGATCCGGTGAACGACACCATATCCACATCGGGATGCGAGATCAGCGCCCGGCCCGTGCCAGCGCCATCGCCCCACACGAGATTGAAGACCCCCGCGGGCAGTCCCACCGCCTCGGCCGCCCTGGCAAGCACGAAAGCCGAGGCAGGCGCCAGCTCGGAAGGCTTGAGCACGACGGAACAGCCAGCCACCAGTGCCGGCGCGACCTTGCTGGTGATCTGGTGCAGCGGATAGTTCCATGGCGTGATGCAGGCCACCACGCCGATAGGCGCCTGGCTGACCGTGGAATGACCGATCCGCTTCTGCCATTCCACGGTTCCAGCCAGCTCGGCGTATCTGCGCCAGGCCTTCACCGGCATGTCGACCTGGATTATCGATGACAGGTTCAGGGGCATGCCGACTTCCCGGGTGATCTGCGCAGCCAGCGACTGCGCTTCGGCCGCCAACCGGTCGCCTATGGCGTGGACCAGTGCCTGGCGCTGTGCCAGCGGGCTCGTCGACCAACTGTCGAATGCCTCGCGGGCCGCCGCAACGGCGGCGTCGACATCGCCGCCGCTTGCCGCACCCACCTCGGCCATCGGTGCTTCCGTATAGGAATCCAGCACGGTGGTCGCGGCGCCGCCCTGGCAATCCTTCCACGCCCCATCGACATAGTTCTGCCAATAGCGCTCGCGGTGCCCCTCGCCTGCCATCGAATAGACGGAACTATGCTCAACCATGCTTTTCTCCAAGTTAGTCCACGGATGCGCCAGACTGACGAACCGCCTCTCCCCAACGTTCGATCTCGCCCATCAGTCTTTCATTCGCCTGCTGCACGCTCCCGCCCATCATGACCAATCCCAGGTTCGCGAACGTGGCGCGGAATTGCGAATCGCGCAGAATCTCGTTCATGACACTGTTCAGCTTATCCACGATAGGCTTGGGTGTGCCGGCCGGCGCCAGGACGGAAAACCAGGTATTGGCCTCGTATCCCTTTATGCCGAGTTCCTGCATGGTGGGCAAGTCCGGCACCAAGGACGAGCGTGTCCTCCCTGTTTGGGCGAGTGCGACCAGCTTTCCCGCACTGACCTGAGGCAGCGTGGTGAGGATGGTGTCGATGACAAGGTCCACCTGTCCGCCCAATAGCGCCGTGACCGCGGGCGCCGACCCCTGGTAGGGGACATGCGTCATTTTCATGCCCGTCGCGTTCTCGAACATCACCGTAGCCAGGTGAGGCGTGCCGCCAATCCCCGAGGTACCGAAGGACAGGGGTTTGTGCTTGGCGCGATCGACGAGTTGATCGAGCGTCTTGATATGGCTGTCCTTGTTGACCACCACCAGCATGGGCGAACTGGCGATGTCGCAAACGCTCGTGAAAGCCCTCCTGGTATCGTAGGGCAGGTGCTTCATCAGGGTCGCATTGATGGCGAACGGGGGAGCGATCCACAACAGCGTGTAGCCGTCCGCCGGACTGTTCGCGACGAATTCCGACGCGATCACGGTGCCGGCGCCTGGCTTGTTCACGATAATCACGGATTGCCCCATGCGCTTGCCCATCTCGATGGCCAACCCGCGCGACAGATTGTCGGACGCCCCGCCCGGCGTGAACGGAACGACTAGGCGGATCGGCTTGTCTGGGTAGGAATCGTTGGCCCGGCTCGCCGATACGGGCAACAGCGCCGTCGCCAGGGCCGCGACGACCGCCGCCGGAAAAATCTTCAATGCCTTCATGATGTCTCCTCCTGCATAGGTGTTGTTCTATTGTTCATTTGCCCATGTATCTAGGCTTTCTCTTTTCCAGGAACGCCGCCACGCCTTCCGCCTTGTCGGCGCTCGTTTCTATGGCGCGCAATACCTGCATGGTGCGCGAGGCCTGCTCGGATGGGCTGGCGGCCAGCATCTCCTGATTGACGAAGCGTTTGAGCGCAGCCAGCACCATCGGCGCGTAGCCTGCCAGCTCCTCGGCCATGGCGATGGCCGCTGCCAGATGGGTCCCGGCCGGGACGACCTCGTTGACCAGGCCGACCTCGTGGGCACGCCGGGCGGTCAGCGGTCGGCCCAGCAGCATCACTTCCATCGCGACCTTGTGCGGAATGCGCGCCGCCAAGCCCGCGATCATGCCCCCGGTCAGCCCCAGCCTGGCCTCGGGGTAGAGGAACCGCGTCGTCTCCGACGCCACGGCCAGATCGGCCATCATGGCGATGACCAGCGCGCCGCCAACGCACCAGCCAGAAAGAGCCATGATGATGGGCTTGTCGGTCTGGATGCCCAGCGTGGGCACGCAGCGCCAGAATTCGGGCATGTCGCTGACGTCCGCCCCTGCGCTGAATGCCGACTCGCCCTGGCCGGTCAGCACCGCGACGCGTTGCGACGACTGGTCAAAGTGCGCGAAGGCATCCTGCAGCTCGAGCGCCATGGCCGCGTTGATGGCGTTTCTCTTTTCCGGCCTGTCCAGCGTGATCACGGTCACGCCCGAGCTGCGGTTATCGATCTGGATATGCGGCATTTCGTCTCCTTTCCTTATATCTTCGGCTTGGGTTTGTCATGTCTATGTCCTGTCGCGCGGTCGGCATTGCTGCGCGATCCGCAGGCGTGCGTCCACCGCCCAGCATTCGCGGCGCCCGACGATGAGCGGATTTATGTCGCATTCGAACTCGCTTCCCGCCAGGTCGTGCGCCAGCCAGCTCACCCGCACGATCGCATCCACCGCCGCGTCGATGGCCAGCGGCGATCCGCGATAGCCTTGCAGGACCGGCCAGATGGGCAGCGTCCGCAACAGCGCCAGCACGTGGTCTGGATGCGTCGGTGCGCGCGCGACCGCCATGCTGCGCAGCAGCTCGACCAGAATGCCGCCGGCGCCGAAGACGACGATCGGACCGAATTGCGGGTCGCGGCGCGCACCGACGATGAGTTCCAGTTCGCCGCGCACCATCGTCTGGACCGACACGCCGAGCAGCCGGGCGGACGGCACCGCCCGCGCCGCATTGCCGATCAATCCGTCGTAGCGTTCGCGAACCGATGACGTGTCGGCCACGCCCACCGCCACCGCGCCTGCCTCGGTCTTGTGGACGATGTCGGGCGAAACGACTTTCATCACCACCGGATAACCCATGCGCTCGGCGATCTCTACCGCCTGATCGGCACTGGCCGCGATCTCGCCCTGGTTGACTGGAATTCCATATCTGGCGAAGCAAGCCTTGCTGTCATCCTCGCCGTAGTCTCCCGGAGAAAGCGAACGCTCTGGTCCGGCGCCCTTCGGCCTATTGGCCGGCTGCTCCTGGACACCTGGCCTTGTGCTCAGGTCGCGCCAGGTCTCCCAGACGTGCGCCGCCTCGCCGATATGATTCGTGTACGGCAGTTTGCGTTCGCTCAGCAGCTCGCGCAACTCGTCGCTGGCATGCCCGGCCTCCAAGGTGAACAGCACGGGCTTGCCCTGCGCAGCCCCGGCTTCGGGCTGAGCCCTGGCGAAGGCCTGCAGCCATGCGGGAGGAGCCATGGTCACGGGAATCATGACGCCGTCGGTCCGCGCGTCGGTTTCCAGGGCCTGCAGCGTCGCGTTGGCAGCACACACGGGGTCGACCGTCTTGCGGCTGCCGAAATCCACTGGATTGTTCGCTTGGCCCTCGGGGTAATGCTGCGCCAACAGCGCGCGCGTCTGCTCGGAGAATTCCGCCAGCTTCACGCCGCGTTCAGACAGGGCATCCGAAGCCAGCGCACCGCCGCCTCCGGACGGCGTCAGGATCGCCAGCCTGTCGACGCGCCGTTCGCCATAGCGCGCCAGCATGGCGGCCAGCGTGACCATCGCGCCAACATCACTCATCAGCGTGACGCCCTCTTCCCGGCACACTGCCGCGAAAACCGCATAGTCGCCGGCGATGCTGGCGGTATGGGAAAAGGCCGCGCGACTCCCCGCCTCCGTGCGTCCCGCCTTCACGGCCAGCCACGGCTTGCCTGACGCCTTGACCCGTCTTGCTGCCTGCACGAAGCGTGCCGCGTCCTTCACGCCCTCGATATACGTGCAGATCACCCGGGTATCGGGGTCATCGGCAAGGAACTCGACGAAATCGCACAGCTCAAGATCGGCCTGGTTGCCGACGGAAACGCCGTGACTGAAGCCGATGCCCTGCGACCATGCCCGATCGAAGAAGGTCGTCATCAGCGCTCCGCTCTGGCTCACGAAGCCTATGGGCTGCTGCGGCAGCGCCGCGATCTCCAGAACCGGCGAGGAGCACAGCGCGAGCCGGTTCACTGCGCTGATGATCCCGAGGCAATTGGGACCGATCAGGCGCATCCCGTGCGTCCGGGCAATCTCGACGATTTCAGCCTCGGCCTGAGCGCCGGCTGCGCTCGCATCGGAAAAACCGGAAGTGATGATGACGCAGCAGCGCACCCCCATCCTGGCGGCCGTCTCGATCTGCGCCTTGATGGCGGGCTGGGGAATGGTCAGTACCGCCATGTCCGGCGCCTGCGGCAAGTCGCCAAGATTGCTCCAGGTTTGCAGGCCGAACAATTGCTTGCGCCCTGGATTGACCGGGTATATCTGCCCCGCGAACCGGTGGCGCAGCAGCATGCGCAGCAATCGTCCGCCGAACTTGGTCTGATCCTCCGACGCGCCGATCACCGCGATCGACGACGGCTGCAGTAAATGCGCGAGCGGGCGCGAGCTCGCCGATGCGTGGTTGTCGCTCAATTTGTCTCCTCCTGTCGAACGATGTCCATCGCGCCCGGACCATTGGCGGTCTCTTAACGCGACAAGGCTTTTATTTTTGTTCTATATAGTAGAACATGCATCTATATTATGAAACAGACTACTCAGCCATATCGAACCTGTCAAGATGGAAAGTAAAAAATGGAGAATGCGTCCGCCGGCTCGACCGACGTCCAATAATGCGCGCCGCACGAGGGACGCGTTGCGAGACCGCCATGGATGCGGGCATGGCGATGGCGGCCTTGCGCCGCGTATTGACACGCGACGGCGCCTGCCTCTATTCTGAAAATCAAAATCCAGAACTTTGTTCCAAATATTGGAATAAATGGCAATTGGCCAGGATTCATAGATCTGCCCTGGCTCAAGCAGGCGCCGGACAAACCGGTCCCCAGAAAAAGAGAGACATGACTCACCCCACGCCGAACCTTTCCCCGATCCCCCTGACCCGGCAACTGGCCCGGCAGGCTCTCGCCTTCGATGCGCGCGACATCCCCGAGGACGTCAAGGAAATCGCCCGCCACTGCCTGCTGGACTGGTTCAGCGTCGCGCTGGCGGCGTGGGACAGCCCGGCGCTGCGGGCCCTGGAGGCATGGGCCATGCTCGAACCCTCGCCGGGATCGGCCAGCCTGTTGGGATCTGCTCAGCGCGTATCCACCTCGCAGGCCGCGTTGATCAACGGCACCGCCTCCCACATTCTGGATTTCGACGACGCACACCTCCCTTCCCGCGTCCATCCTTCGGCGCCGCTGTGGCCGGCTATCCTGGCGCTGGCGCAAACGCGCAATCTGTCTGGGGAACGGGTGCTGGCGGCATTCGCCGCTGGCGTACAGGTGCAGAGCCGCCTGGGCGCCGTGATGGGAAATAGCCACTACCGCGAAGGGTGGCACAACACGGGGACACTGGGAACGTTCGGCGCGACGGCCGCGGTCGGCCGCCTGGAAGGCCTGGAAGAAGAAGCGCTATGCCAAGCGTTCGGCTTCGCCGCCACGCTGACAGGAGGGCTGCGCAGCGTCTTCGGCTCCAGCGCCAAGCCCTTGCACGCAGGCCGGGCCGCCGCCAACGGCCTGATGGCAGCCGGCCTGGTCCAGCAAGGGATGCAAACCGTGGCCGACATTCTCGAGCGGCCGGGGGGGTTCGTGCAGACTTATGCGCGCGATTTCGATACCGCGCAGATCGAATCCCCCGCCGGCCTGTGGGAGATTCGCCGCATTGTCTTCAAATACCACGCCTCATGCTACGGCACCCAAGCCCCCATCGAAGCGGCCCTGGCCTTGCGCAAGCATGCCGACCGTGCCTCCACATGCCGCGTCGACGTCCATGTCGAACCCCAGTACATGACGGTGTGCAATATCGCCAAGCCGTCCAGTGTCTCCGAAGCCAAGTTCAGCATCGCGCACATGGTGGCGCTCGCGCTGGCGGGCCGGGACACAAGCAACGAGAAGAATCTTTCAGGCAGCGCGCTGCACGATCCCGACATCCTCGCGTGGCGCGACCTCATCCATGTGCATGGCGACCCGGCGATGGCGCGCGCCAACGCGCGCGTGGTCGTCCACGGCCCCGGCGGCGAAGCCGCGCATACCCACAACGCCAGCCAGCCGCAGGCCGATCTGGCGCAACAGCGGCGCAGGCTGCTGGAAAAATCCTCAGCGCTGCTGCGCCCGCGATACGGCGAGCGCGCCAGCACGCTGGCGCAGGAGCGTTTACTGGCCATTGACCGCCAGTCCGAACTGGCGGACTGGCTGCACCAGCTGCTTGCCGAACTGAATCAAGCCAGCAGGGCCTAACGCTCGCGCGCGACCCAGCCGCTCACCGCGTTGGCGCCGCGGTATACCCAAGCAGCCGGGAAATCTGGCCGGCGATCTCGGCCACCGGCGGCCCCCACTCCTTCATTTGGCGCGCCTTGAGCCTGTCGGCGGGTCCGGACAGGCCGACGGCCGCGATCACCTCGCCCGAAGCATCGCGGATGGCCGCAGCGACACCGCACACTTGCTCGCGCCATTCGCCGCGATTGATCGCGTATCCCTGGCTACGGATGCGCTCGAGCTCGGCATCCAGATCCGCGGCGCGAGTAATGCTCTTGGAGGAGTAGGCGCGCAAGGCCGCCTTGACCTGGGCGATCCTATTCGCATCCGCCCAGGCCAGTTGCGCCTTGCCGGTGGCCACGCATTGGGCCGGCGCGCGACCTCCAACCGTCGTATAGGAACGCACCGGTTGAGGACTGTCTATCTTGGCCACGTACAGCACATCGATTCCGTCCAACACCGACAGGTGCACGGTTTCCGAAGTATCCGCCGCCAGTCTTTCCAGAAACGGCTGTGCCACCTGACGCACGTCCAGCCGGGACAGAACGTGCGAACCCAGCTCCCACAGCTTCATGGTCAGCTCATAGCGCCCCGTATCGCCGGTCTTGCGCGCAAAACCTTGGTAAACCAGGCCCTGCAGCAGGCGGTGCACATTGCTCTTGGTCAGTTGCAGCGTGTCGGCCAGTTCCGTGACGCCGCAGGCGCGCTCGCTACGCGCCAGGGTCTCGAGCAATGTCAAACCCTTCAGAAATGTCTTGTCCATATCCAGTGCAATCCGTTGCCGCTCCAGCCCCCGCGGCCGGCTCCCTGATCGAAGCGGATTCACCGGCATCCCGCAAAGGATGCACGACATGGCCGCCACCGCCGCCGGGCCGGTGCATTTGATTGTGACGCGCAATTATACGGAATTCCAGAAAATGGAACGCCGTGTCACTTCATGCCTAAGAAAGTCGCTTGACACTCCAAACCACGCAGCCCTAAGATTTCCTCGCTATTTTCAAAACAATGTTCTATATATTGGAACAACAGAGGATCACCGAATCCACTTGATGCCGGAGACAACATGTCAGCTGCAAAACTGAAGGAATTCGTGCAACAGGCCACCCGAGTCATGGACTCGGTGGCGGACGACCGGGCGCGCATGCTCGCGACGCTGCCTATCCTGGAAAGACTCGTGGCCAGCGACGACTGGCTGCCCGAAGTGTTCGCCCAGCCGCATCCCGAGCACTATCAGCAATACCTGCTCTACTGCGATCCCCACGAGCGTTTCAGCATCGTCAGTTTTGTGTGGGGGCCCGGCCAGCAGACGCCAGTGCACGACCACACCGTGTGGGGCCTGGTCGGCATGCTGCGCGGCTCGGAGACATCCCAGCGCTTCGAAATGCGCAATGGCGCGCTGCGCGAGGGCGGGCTCGCCACGTTGGAGCCCGGACAGATAGAACGCCTGCTACCCAAAGAGGGCGACATCCACCAGGTCTGCAACCGCTACGACGACCGGGTATCGATCAGCATCCACGTCTACGGCGCCAACATCGGCCGGGTGCGCCGGCACGTCTTCGATCCGAAAACCAGCCAGAGCAAGGAATTCGTATCAGGCTTTTCATCGGCCATGTTGCCGAACATCTGGAACTGACAGCCCCTTCACCAGAAAACAAGGAGAAAAACATGGGCTCATATGTCATCGACAGCGAACTTTTCCGCGACCAGTTCGGCACCGAAGCGATGCGCGACATCTTCAGCGACCGCACCACGGTGCAACGCTGGCTGGATGTCGAGGCCGCGCTGGCCAAAGTCCAGGCCCGCATGTCCATCATTCCGCAAGCGGCCGCCGACGAGATCCAGCGCAAGGCCAAGGTCGGCCTCATAGACTTGCAGGAGCTGAAGGCGGAAATGGACCGCACCGCCCATCCCATCGTTCCGCTGCTGCGGGCAATGAAGAAGATCTGCGCGGACGATGCCGGCGAATATATCCATTGGGGCGCCACCACGCAGGACATCATGGACACCGGCACCATCCTGCAACTACGCGATGCGCTGCGGGAAATCGACAAGTCTCTGCGCGCGGTCCTGGACAAGGCCATCGTGCTGGCACGCCGCCACCGTGATTCGACAATGGTCGCTCGCAGCCATGGCCAGCAAGCCCTGCCCATTACCTTTGGCTTCAAGGTCGCGGTGTGGGTCGCCGAGATAAGGCGTAACCTCGCCCGCTTGGCGCAAATGCGCGAGCGTGTGCTGGTCGGCCAGTTCTCCGGCGCGGTGGGCACGCTGGCGGCGCTGGGAGAACAGGGCATAGAAGTGCAGGAAGCGCTTTTCCAGGAGCTGGGCCTGAGGACGCCCGAAATCACCTGGCACGTTTCACGCGACGGCACAGCCGAATTGGCCTGCGTCCTGGGCATCTGCGTGGGCACGCTGGGCAAGATCGCCCACGAGATATACAGCCTGCAGAAAACCGAGACCGCCGAACTGGAAGAGCCGTTCTCTCCCGGAAAGGTCGGCAGCAGCACCATGCCGCACAAACGCAACCCACCCACCTGCGAAACCGTGGTGGCCATTTCCCGCATCGTCCGCAGCACGGTGCCGCTGGCGCTGGAAACCATGATAGCCGAGCACGAACGCGACAAGATCGCGCTTCAGACCGAACGGGAATTCGTCTCGCGCATGTGCAGCATGACGCACGCGGCCGCGCAGAAGATGACTTTTGTCCTGGACAAGCTCAGCGTCAGAACCGACAACATGGAGAAGAACCTGTACATCCAGAATGGCCTGCTGCTTTCGGAAGCCGTCATGATGCACTTGAGCGACGCGCTGGGCAGGCAGGAAGCGCACGATATCGTCTATCGCGTCTGCATGGACGTATTTGAACGCGGAGGAAACCTGAAGGACGCGATCCTGAGTGATCCTCAGCTCAAGGGCAGGATCAGCGCGCAGGATCTGGACCGCGTGCTCGATCCTCACGCCTACACAGGCCTGGCCGGCGTCTTCGTCGACCGCGTGCTGAGCCGCCCCGCGCCCGCGGCCCCCGGAGACTGACACCGGACACGAAATCCGGCGCGCCAGCCCGCGCGAACGCGCGCCGCCCCACCGGCGGCGCGCGTTCGTCATTTGGAGAACTGATCGAACGCCTCCATGGCCCGCACCGAGTAGATATAGGCGGCGCCCGCGTTGAGCGCGATCGCCGTGCCCAACGCCTCGCCCAGTTCCTCCTGCGTGACGCCAGCCTTGCGGGCGGCCTCCACATGCGAGGCGATGCATCCATCGCAGCGGGTCGTCACCGCCACGGCCAGGGAAATCAGTTCACGCGTTTTGGCGTCCAGCGCCTTGCCGCCGGCCTGGGCCTCGTTCAAGCCGCGGTAGGCGGCAACGACAGGCGGATTGGCGCTGGCGAGGAGTCGGGCGGCCGACCGGACCTTGGATAGAAATTCGACCCAGTTGTTCAACATGATTCTTGCTCCTTTTGAAAAAACAGGCAGCGACATCGCCGCGCTGAAAACCTGCCAAGAAATTGTTCTATATATTGGAACAAAGTTTTAAAATATAAAAATATCGTACCCGGTCGAACGGGAGCTGGCAAGAATTGCGGCACGCGAAGGTTTGACGAGCACTCTTGTCGCCGCTATCCTAGTTCTATTATTTATATATATGTTCCAAATAATAGAACAAAGCGGAAGCCGAGGATCACGATCGCATCGGCTCGCCGTTCATGCGGAGCTTTTTCATGACCATGCAAACGCAAGACGACTCGGAAAACAGCGCACACCCGCCTCTGCGGGGCGTGCGCGTGATCGAGTTCTGCCAGATCGCCGCCGGCCCGTTCTGCGGCATGTTGCTTGCCGACTTCGGCGCCGATGTCACCAAAGTGGAACCTCCAGACGGCGACGGGCTGCGCCAGTGGCCCCCCATCAGCGACGGGTTCAGCGAGAACTTCGCCTCGCTGAACCGTGGCAAGCGCTCTGTCTGCCTCGACCTGAAGAATCCCGCGCAGCGCGACCTCGCGCGCGCGCTCGTCCTGGATGCCGACGTCCTGGTGGAAAACAGCAGGCCCGGCGTGATGGCCCGGCTGGGACTGGGATGGGACTGGTTCGGACCGCGCAAGCCCGGATTGGTATATTGCTCGATCTCCGCCTACGGGCAGACTGGCCCGCGCCGAGCCGAAGGCGGTTTCGATCTCACGATTCAAGCCGCCGCGGGCGTCATGAGCGTCACCGGAGAGCCAGGGGGCGAACCGGTGAAATGCGGAGTGCCGGTTTCCGATTTCACCGCCGGCCTGTACGCCGCATTCACCATTTCCGCCATGCTGGCGCGCGTGCGCGCGGGCGGCCCCGGCGGCCATGTGGACGTGCCGATGTTCGCCACCACCCTCGCGATCGCCGCGCTGCAGACCAGCGAATATTTCGGCACGGGGCGCAACCCCCGCAAACTGGGTTCGGCGCATCCTCGCAACGCCCCTTACCAGGCATACCAGGCAAGCGACGGCTGGTTCGCCATCGCCGCCGGCAACAACCGCCTGTGGGAGGCCGTCTGCGCCGTGGTCGGGGGCGAAGCCTGGCGCAACGACCCGCGCTTCGTCTCCAACGCCCAGCGCGCGGCGCACCAGGCCGAGTTGAAGGCCCTGCTGGACCCCTTGTTCGCACGCCGCAAGGTCTCCGACTGGCTGGACGACTTCCGCGCCGCCGGCGTGCCCTGCGCGCCCATCAATGATTACGCCAGCGCACTGGACGACCCGCAGGCACGGCACTTGCAACTCACCCAGCCCATGGCGCTGCCCGGCGGGCACGCCACGCGCACGGTGGGCTGCCCTGTCTGGCTGGACGGTCGGCCGGTCGAAGTGCAAACCATACCGCCCGGCTTGGGTCAGCACACGAACGACGCCCGGTCGCGCTATGCCTTCGACATACATGCCGCTGGCACACGGGAGGACCGATGATTCCTCCGGACAACGCCGGCGCGCCCGCATGCCTGGAGATACGCGCAGCGGTTGCCACGCTCTGGCTGAACCGCGTGCAACAGGCCAACGCGCTCAGCGCCGACCTGGTGGAAGCGCTCATCGCGCATACCACGACGGCCTTCGCTGATACGGCATTGCACACCCTGGTGCTTCGCAGCGCAGGCCGGCATTTCTGCAGCGGTTTCGACATGTCCGATCTAGAACAGCAGAGCGACGGCGACCTGCTCTGGCGCTTCGTGCGCATCGAGACCCTGTTGGACACGCTGTGGAACGCGCCCGTCCGCACGATCGCCGTAGCCGATTCCCGGGCCTGGGGCGCTGGCGCAGACTTGTTCGCCGCCTGCGATCTGCGCATCGCGCTGCCGCAAGCGAATTTCGCCTTTCCCGGTTCACGCTTCGGCCTGGTGCTGGGCACGCGCCGGCTAGCTGCGCGCGTAGGGCGCGAACCCGCGGTCGAGATAGCTAGCGCGGCCCGGATACTGGACGCCCGGGAAGCGCACCGCTGCGGACTGGCCAGCCACCTCTGCGACGCAGAGGCTCTGGATGATCTGCTCGCGCAACTGGCCGGAACCGGCACTGCCCAGCGCGACGTCGGTGAAGCGCTGCGCTGCGCCGCCCGGGCCGGTGAAGCCGCGCTACGCGACAGCGACCTTGCCGCCCTGGTCCGTTCCGCCACGCGTTCCGGCCTGAAACAGCGCCTGGCCGATTACCGCGCGGCAGTGCGCCGCAGCGCCGGACGTTAACCACATGCCGGGCCGACGCCTGGCAATGCACGCAAGTCACCAACCCAGGCTTTGACGGCGCTACGGACGTCTACGCAGCCGGCAAGTCGTTGCGAGGAGCGCATTGCATGCGCCCCTTTTCATTTTTGCGACACCGTCAGCACCATCAGCACGTCCGCATACCACGCGCAATTCAAGCCCAGCGACTCATCTTCCACCTGGTCGCGCGTGCGCATATCCATGCGGGTGGAGTGCACGCCGAGCAATTGCCATCGAAGCGGGGAATCGTCCCCGGCGTGCTCGCCCCTGCGGCGCAGGACGGGGGAGCCGCTGCTGCCGCGATGCGTCCTGGCGTCGGTCAGAAAATAGCCTTGCTGCTGGAATCGCACGCCGTATGCCGACGCGATCGAAGCGCTGCGCGCGACGGCGAGATGGTGAATCGTGTCGTGAAAACCCAAGGGAAAGCCGATGACCGTCAAGGCATCTCCGACCGCCACCTCCTCGCCGCGGGGGTCGAGATTCGACGGGTCGAATGCCTGCAGCATCACGTCTTCGGGCAAACAGTCGGCATCGATCTCGATGACCGCGATGTCCACGGCGCCGGCGCTATCGGCGGCCTGGCGCCACAAGCCTCGCCCGCCGCGATAGAGCGGGATGGAAAAAGTCGCGTACCGCGTCAGATCGCGCGCGTCGATATGCACTTCGATTTCGATCCGGTCCGGACAATGGCCGCTTGCTTCATCGACAAAGACATGCCGGTTCGTCACCAGGAACAAGCGCTGATCCCGGCGGAAAAAGAAGCCGCTCGCGCCGGACAGGGGTTGCCGGCCCAGGAAGGTGCTGACACGCGTCGCGGTCAGCAGCACCGCTTCGGCAGCGTTGCCCGGGTCCGGCGGACTGTCCGCCGATACGATCCCGGCCAATACCGCTTGGGTCCGGGCAATGTCGCGCTCGAAGGCGGCCAATACATGATCGGAAATGTCGGCGTTCAGCATGACCGTGCGCGCCGCCTCGGCATGCGCCTCGAACGAACGCGTCAGGGCATCGTGGACACTCGATGGCAAGGCTTCCAGCAAAGCCGGAAGCAAGGCATCCATCGCGACCAGGCTCCCCTTGAGTTCACAGATGCGCTCGGTGGCTTCATCCAGATTTTTCATCTCGAGAACCCTCCAAAGAATAAAAAAGCGCGGACAAGCCGCGCTTTGGGAGAAAACGTGGGAACAGCTGCAGGGCCAGGCCCTGCATCCGCTCAACTCACGGCACGGATGTTGGAGGCTTGGGGCCCCTTTTCACCCTGCGTGACTTCGAATTGCACGCGCTGGTTTTCGGTCAGCGTCTTGAAGGCGCCCGACTGGATCTCACGGAAGTGGGCAAACAGATCCTTGCCGCCATCATCGGGAGCGATAAAGCCAAAGCCCTTGCCTTCGTTGAACCATTTCACGGTTCCGATTTGTGTCGTCATTTTGATTCCCTTTCTAATTTGCCAGGACGCAAAGCCGCGCCTGACGAAGAAACGCCAAGATAATCATCAAGGGAAATCGACACAGCCGCCGACAGAATGCCCGGCGGGAAGCAGAAAAGGCCTATGAATTGATAGTCTTGCACATATCAACAGCCCCATGCTACATGGCTTTCGCCTGGCGTGCGGATTCGCCGGATATATATTTTCAGGGGCTGGATCGGCACATAGATGGGTCAGGCGCGCAGGATGCGCGCCTGACCTCGTGCCGCGACAGGACCTACAGCGTCGCGATGTCGATGACGAAGCGGTATTTCACGTCGTTCTTGAGCATGCGCTCGTAGGCCGTGTTGACGTAAGCCATGTCGATCATCTCGATGTCGCTCACGATGCCGCTCTCGGCGCAGAAGTCGAGCATTTCCTGGGTTTCGGCCATGCCGCCGATGGCCGAGCCCGCCAGCGACTTGCGGCCGTGGATCACCGAAATGCCGGTCGGCGGCGGGGTGAGCGCGGTAAGCGCGCCCACCAGGGCCATCGTCTTGTCGAGTTTGAGCAGCGACAGATAGGGATTGACGTCGTGCCCGACCGGGATGGTGTTGAGCAGGAAGTCGAAGCTGTTGGCATGTTTGGCCATGGCATCGGCATCGCGCGACAGCAGGACTTCGTCGGCGCCCAGGCGCGTGGCGTCGCGGCCCTTGTCGGGCGAGGTGGTGATCATCACCACGTGCGCGCCCATGGCCTTGGCGAACTTGATGCCCATGTGGCCCAGGCCGCCCAGGCCGATGACGCCGACCTTCTGGCCGAGGCCGACCTTCCAGTGGCGCAGCGGCGAGTAGGTGGTGATGCCGGCGCACAGCAGCGGCGCCACGGCCTTGAGGTCGAGCTTGGGCGAGATCTTGGCGACGAAGTGCTCGTCGACCACGACCTGCTCGGAATAGCCGCCGAAGGTCAGCTTGTCGGTGCCGCGCTCGACGTCGTTGTAGGTCAGCGTGGCGCCCTGCTCGCAATACTGCTCGAGATCCAGGCGGCAGGCCGAGCAGATGCGGCACGACTCGACCATGCAGCCCACGCCGGCCAGGTCGCCCACCTTGAACTTGCCCACTTCGTCGCCCACCGCGACCACCTCGCCCACGATCTCGTGGCCGGGCACCATGGGATAGCGGGGATTGCTCCAGTCGTTGCGGGCCTGGTGCAGGTCGGAGTGACAGATCCCGGCATACAAGATCTTGATCTGCACATCGTTGGGGCCCGGTTCGCGGTGCTCGAATTGAAAGGGAACCAGCGGCGATTGGGCATCGTGCGTGGCGTATCCTCGGACTTGAATCATGATGTGCTCCTTGTAACGACCCGGGTTTACCCCGAAAGATAGAACAATAAAGGGCTGCGCTCCCCCTAGACAAGCTTGAAAATTGGCATGATTTGATGAAGAATCCTGCATAATCATGCAGGCAGACAATCTCGCCCACCTGGCCGCCTTCGCCGCGGTCGCGCGCCACCACAGCTTTCGCAAGGCCAGCGCCGAACTGGCCCTGTCTCCCTCGGCGGTCAGCTATGCCATCCGCAGCCTGGAGGAACGGCTGGGCGTCAATTTGTTCAACCGGACCACGCGCAGCGTGTCGCTGACCGCCGCCGGCCAGCGCCTGCTCGAGCGCATCCAGCCCGCCCTGCGCGACGTGGGCCATGCGCTCGACGAGATGAACGCCTTTCGCAGCACGCCCACCGGCACGCTGCGCATCAATACCTCGCGCGCCTCGGCCTACCTGCTGGTCGCGCCCCTGGTGCCGCGCTTCCTCGCCGCCTACCCGGACATCCGGCTGGAGATCGTCGACGACGACAGCTTCGTCGATATCGTCGCCGAGGGATACGACGTGGGCATCCGCTTCCAGGAAGCCGTCCCGGAAGACATGGTCGCCGTGCCCATCGCCAAGGCGCAACGGTTTGCCCTGGTCGGTTCGCCCGCCTACTTCGCGCGGCATGCCATTCCCCGGCACCCGACCGACCTGCTCGGCCACGACTGCGTGCGCCACCGATTTCCCAGCGGCCGGATCTACAAATGGGAGTTCGAGCGGGACGGCGCCAAGCTGGAGATCGATCCGCCCGGGCGCGTCACGCTGGGCGACCTGCACCTGATGACGCGCATGGCGCTCGATGGCGTGGGCCTGACCCTCCAGTTGGAAGAACACGTCCGCGACCTGGTCGAATCGGGCCGCCTGCTGCGGTCGATGGAGGACTGGTGCCCGCCCTTCCCGGGATTCATGCTCTATTACCCGAGGCAGCAGCGCATGTCGTCGGCCCTGCGCGCCTTCATCGACATGGTCCGCGAAACCTGAACCCGCCTCAGCCTTCCCCCGCCGGGTCCGGGCTGGCCGGCGGCACGGGCGGGGCCAGCGCCTCGCTGTCGTCCTTGAGGCCCACGCCGGTGAGCTTGCGCCGCAAGGCCTGCCGCACCAGGTAGTCCAGCTTGCCGGCGGCCGCGTCGATCGGCAGGCCTTCGGGCCGCACATTGGAAATGCAGTTGCGCTCGCTGTCCAGGCGGCCGGTGCGCGGCGCGTACGTGAAGTAGATGCCCAGGCTGTCGGGCGCAGTCAGGCCGGGACGCTCGCCGATGAACACGATGACCATCCGCGCCCGCAAGGCCTCGCCGATATCGTCGCCCAGCGCCACGCGCCCCTGCTCGGCCAACACGATGGGGGTCCGCGCCCAATCGGTGTCGTAGCAGCGGCGCAAGGCATCGAGCAGCGGGACGGCGTGGCGTTGCACGGCCACGGCCGACAGGCCGTCGGCCATCACGATGGCCAGCTCCGGCGCCGGGGCCGCGGCGCGCAGGGCCTGGCCGTCGGCCGGCGCCAGGCGGCGGCCCAGGTCGGGACGCAGCAGGTAGGTGTGCCGGTCGCCGGCCTGGCTGCGCACCCGCGCCACGCGCAGGCCGCGCTCGCGCAGTTGCGCTTCAAGCGCGTCGGCGTCGAGCGGATGATGCACGGCATCGCGCGCCCGCGCATGGGCCAGGCCGAATTTGAGGATTTCGGCGCTGGGCAGGCTGGCCCCCACGCGGCCCAGGGCGATGCGCGCCGACGTATGCCTGCGCAATAGGTCCCAGGGAGAGTCCTGGACCAGCGAGTCGGGGGATGGGCTCACGGCGGCCTCAGGACGCGGCAAGCCGCGGCAACTGCCTGATGAGCGCGTTGCCCGCGCCGACATCGAGCAGGCGTCCGCCGGCATCGACGATGGCCATGCGCTCCAGCCAGGCCTGGAACTCGGGCGCGCGCCGCTTGCCCAGCACCTCGCGCAGATAGAGCGCGTCGTGGAACGAAGTGCTCTGGTAGTTGAGCATGATGTCGTCGGCCCCCGGCACGCCCATGATGAAGTTGATGCCGGCCGCGCCCAGCAGCGTGAGCAGCGTGTCCATGTCGTCCTGGTCGGCCTCGGCATGATTGGTGTAGCAGATGTCGCAACCCATGGGCACGCCCAGCAGCTTGCCGCAGAAGTGGTCCTCGAGGCCGGCGCGGATGATCTGCTTGCCGTCGTACAGGTATTCGGGGCCGATGAAACCCACCACGGTATTGGTGAGCAGCGGCTTGAAATGCCGCGCCACCGCGTAGGCGCGCGCCTCGCAGGTCTGCTGGTCCACGCCGTGGTGCGCGCCGGCCGACAGCGCGCTGCCCTGCCCCGTCTCGAAATACATGACGTTGTCGCCCACCGTGCCGCGCTTGAGCGACAGGGCCGCCTCGCGCGCCTCCCGCAGCAGGGCCAGCGAAATGCCGAAGCCCTGGTTGGCCTGCTCGGTGCCGGCGATGGACTGGAACACCAGGTCGACGGGCGCGCCCTGCTCGATGGCGGCGATCTGGGTGGTAACGTGCGTGAGCACGCAGGTCTGGGTGGGGATGTCGAAATGCGCGCGCACCTCGTCGAGCATGCGCCATAGCGCCATCAGCGCCGCGGGCGAATCGCCGGCCGGATTGACGCCCACCACGGCGTCGCCCGCGCCGTACAGCAGCCCGTCGAGCATGCTGGCCGCGATGCCGGCGATGTCGTCGGTGGGATGGTTGGGCTGCAGCCGCACCGCCAGGTGCCCGGGCAGGCCGATGGTGTCGCGAAAACGCGTGACGACCTGGCATTTTTTCGCGGCCAGGATCAGGTCCTGGTTGCGCATGAGCTTGCTCGCCGCCGCCGCCATCTCGGGCGTGATGCCGGGCGCGGCGCAAGCCAGCGCCGCGCTGTCCGTGCTTTCCAGCAGCAGCCAATTGCGGAACTCGCCCACCGTGAGATGCGCGATGGGTGCGAAGGCCGCCTGGTCGTGCGTGTCGATGATGAGCCGGGTGATCTCGTCCTGCTCGTAAGGGATGAGCGCGTCGTTGAGGAAATCGCGCAAGGGCACGTCGGCCAGGGCGATGCGCGCGGCCATGCGCTCTTCGTAGGATGCGGCCGCCAGCCCGGCGAGCTGGTCGCCGGAGCGGGCCGGCGAGGCCTTGGCAAGCAGGGTCTTGAGGCCGTCGAACTGGTAGCCCAGCGCTTGGAAGCGGGTGTGGTACGCCATGCGAATCGTGCCTCGGCCTGCGGGGGTGGGTTAGTCTGTGTCATCTTGCCACCTTCCCCCACGCCCGACTAGATGCCGCGTTCCGCCAGCACCAAGAACCCTTCCGAAGCCGCCGCCGAGAAGCTGCTGGCGTTTCGCGTGTTGTCCCTGGGGCAGTTGCTCAACCGCGGCATCGCCGTCCTGCTCGACCGCCACCTGGGACTGTCCGTGCGGCAATGGCGCGTGCTGTTCTACCTGGCCAATTCAGGGCCGGACTCTCCGCAGAACATCGCGGCCTTCTGCCGCTACGACAAAAGCCAGGTCAGCCGCGCGATCGCCGAGCTGCAAGGCAAGAAGCTGGCACGCACCAGCGCCAGCGCCACCGACGGCCGCCGCCTGGAGGTCTCGCTGACGGCGGCAGGCCGTGCCGCCTATGCGCGCGGCCTGCCCGTGAGCCAGGCCCGG
>DASWPO010000252.1:0-7689 GCA_036404015.1 Bordetella sp.
GGCGCCGGGATGCCCGCCTCGGCGAATTTCTTGGTGTTGTAGGCGATGCCCACCGAGTAGAACGCCATGCCCGGACCGTAGCCGTCGGGCTGCTTCGCCTCGTCGTACAAGTACTTCAGGTTGGTGACGATGGCCGGGTCCGCCTTGGCGAACACGCCCGCGGAAATCGCCGAATCGCGAACATCCTGCTCCAGGTACAGCACATCGTAGGGCGGCGTGCGCCCTTTGGAAGCAATCAGCTGGCCGATGAACTCATTGGCATTGCCGTCGATATACTGCACTTTCATGCCGGTGCGGCGCGTGAACAGGTCGCCGATATACTTCTTTTGGGCCGCGGTAAACGTGCCGCCGAAAGCCGCCACTTTGAGCGTACCGGGAGCGCGTTCTTGCGCGCCCGACGGCATGGCCGCCAGCGCGGCGGCACCCAGAAGCAAAGTGGTGCATGCCCGCTTGAAAGCAAAACGTGTCTTCATTTTCCATTCCCCTGCCATCGACGGTTGATGGTCCGCTTTTGTTGTGTTTGGCCTTCAGGACATGACAGCCGCATCGCTCGGCTTGGTCGGGTCATCGTTGTACATGAGGTCCATTTCAGGCTTGTACGGCCGGCCGTTGGGCACGCGGATCCACAGCCGCACCAGGTGGCGCTTTTTTTCCGGCTCGTCGTGGTCCTCGTATTCGGTACGGGCATGCAGCGACGTCAGGTTGTTGACGAGCATGATCTCGCCGCGCTCCAGCATGAAGGTCACGCTCATATCTTCGCGGTTGGAGATCTCGTCGAACTTGTCCAGCGCCGCGCGCGTCACGGCGGGCATGTCGACGCCCATGTTCAGGGCAGCCTTCTCCATGTAGTCGCGGATATAGCGCACGCTGACCAGGCCGTCGATCTTGCTGAAAACGGGTACCGGGAACGGCGTTACCAGCGGATCTCCCGCGCGCTGCTTGCCCTTGCGATGATAGGGAAAACCCACATACAAAGCGTCCAGCAGCTCGGGATGCCTGGCCGCCATCTCGTTGTGCACGGCCAGGGCGCTGGCCAGCTGGCTGCGCCCGCCCGACTTGCTCGTCTGCATGCACAGCAGCGCCAGAACCTCGCCCACGGGGCTATCCGTATGCAGCACCAGTTCCTGCGTGCTGTACTGGCGCCGGCCCAGCGGGTTGTCCGAAGGCATGTCCCGCACATGATCGATGCGGTCGCCAGCCGTGTTTTGCTCCGCCGGGACGCCCAGGTGCACGCCCATGCCCCAGAACATGCGCGTCAGCTCATCCTCGCTATAGCGATCGATCGGCAGGGTTTTCAGGATGACCGCGCCGCGGCCCTTGCTAAGCTCGTCGGACACCTGCTTCAGGAACGGCGTCAGATCGGGATGGTCGAATTGCTCTCGGGTGATGGACTCGCAGGGCTGGTTGCGCGTGCGGTTCATCAATTCGTCCAGCGCCGCCAGGTGCGTCGGCGTCAAGACCATCGTCAAACCCTCCTTGCCGCCGATCAGCCCGCTCCGCCAGGCAGAGCGTTCCGAAATCATGTCGTAGCGGTCATTCATTTCCCAATCTCCCAAGACGAGTAATTTATTAACTGTCTAGTCAACCAATCCAATCATCCAACAACTCATATGCGATTCCAAGCCCTGGTTTACCCTTAAATATCCATGAATAAACACGCGCCGCCGCGTGTATTTCGCGGAAATACGCATCTCGTCGATCATCATAAATTGACTATTTAGTTAATTTTTTAACTTGCTCCGGGAAACCCTGCCGGGCCTTTCCAAGGCACAAGGCCGCGCGATACGCGAGCCAGCGCGCAGAAACGCCGCTGAAAAACGAAAAGCCCATCGGGCGCAGAGACGCAACCGATGGGCTCGAATAATTTTGCTTCAGGAAATCCTGAATCCGCCAGGCAGGCGCATTGGCCCGCCCTACACGATTCGAACGTGTGACCGCTCGCTTAGAAGGCGAGTGCTCTATCCAACTGAGCTAAGGGCGGGAAAAGACAATGCGGCTTGCGGCGGGATTTTACCGTGCCGCAGCCGCCGGCAGGCCGCCAAGGGTGAACGGGCCACCCGGTGCCCTGCCCCGCCCCGCTACAGCAGTCCGCGCTGGCGCATGATTTCTTCGCGCTGCAGTCCGCCGATGAAGCTCTGGATGCGGATGCGAACGCCCTGCGGCATGTCGACGAAGGCGCACCCCACGCGGCGCGCCTTGGCCACGCCTTTGCCTGCCGACTCTTCGTCGGTGGCGTGGACCACGCTCAGGATGATGTCGAACGCCCCCAGGTGGGGGATGTCGAGCCGGGCGTCATAGACCTTGCCGGGCGTGGTGTCGAGCACGCGGGCGGCGTCCGACAAGGCCAGGCCTATCACGCTCAGGTCGCGCACGTCGAGCTTGCCGGCCGTCGGGTGGATCGGCCTGTCGTTCTGGAGGATCGTGCAGCTCACGCCCTTGAACGACGGGACGCCGATGCGAAAGGCGTCGCGGCGCTGCATGTAGGTGACCGACTTGGGCAGGCGGGCCTTGAGCGCCGGGCGGCCGAAATGATCCGTCGCCTCCAGGCCGTCGACCTCGAACGTGATGTAGACCTGGTCGAAGGAGGTCGAGACCATGAGCGGCCCCGTGGCTTCCAGCATCTTCTGGGTCAGCTCGGAATCGGGCAGGCCGGCCACGACCAGGATATTGGCCTGCAGGCCGACTTCCAGCACGGTCGTGACGCCGCTGCTGACATGGTCGTCGGGCAGGGAGATCAGCGTCAGGGATTGCTCGTCGCGCACGGACCGCAGCAGGTGCGCGATCTCCAGTAGCGTGGCGAGTTCGCCGGGCTGGCCGTCGAGCATCTCGACCGAAGGCAGCCTGAGGGCAAGGGGCTCATCGGCGCGGGCCTCTGCGGCAGGCGCCGGATTGGGCTGCTTGCGGAATAAAGACTTCAGCACGGACTTCCCCAAGGCGTTTCGAGCCATTCCTGGCCAGGGACGGGCTACTCATGAATAAATGTAACAACTTGGGAAAGAATCTTACCAGAGCCCAAGGGCTTTGGCTGTGACAAATCAGACTTGATCCCGCCGCAGTTCATAGACCACGGTCTCGAGCCGGGTCAGGCCCCGGGCGGCAAACGAAGGCTCCTTGTCGAGGATGCCGCGCCGGTCGAGCACCGCGACGCCGGCGCAGGACGCATACAGGTCCCGTACTTCGTCTTCCAGCACCGCAAAGGGCGGCCCGGCCATCTCGCGCTGGTCGTATTCGAGCGTCAGCAGCAGGGTCCGGCAGGCCGCCGGCAATTGGCCGTAGACATGCCGCACATAGCGCTCGTGCATGGGCGGCGGCAAGGCGACCAGCGCGGCGCGGTCGTAGGCGCCGGCGCATCCGGCAAAGTCGGCCTGCCCCAGCGCGAAGATGTCGCCGCAGACGATCTCGATGCCGCCCGCGCTGTACAAAGTGCCCGCCGGCATCGCGCGTTTCTGCGGAGAAAGCTGGTTTTCGGCGAAGAACTGCTCGACGGCCAGCGGCGAGAGCTCGACGCCCAGCACGCGATATCCCTGGCTGGCCAGCCAGGCCATGTCCAGCGACTTGCCGCACAAGGGCACCAGCACCTGGCTGCCCCGGGGCACGCCCAGGACCGGCCAGTACTTGGCCAGCAGGGGCGTCACCCGCGTCAGGTGAAACCCCGTCTGGCCCCGGCGCCAGCGCTCCAGCCAAAAATCCGCGTCCATTTCGTCTCCTCATCTGCCTCGGCGGGGCGGGCCGGATCGACCGCCCGGATCAGGGGCAAGGATAGCCGATCCCCTCCGTCAGCTTGCCGTTCGCCTTCAATGTCATAATCTGCGGGCTTCGTATCCCCCCACCTGCCATGCCACTGACCTCCCTCGGCCCGCTCATCGTCCCGCTCATCGTTGCCTGCGCGCTGCTCATGGAGAATGTGGATTCGACCATCCTGGTCACGGCCATCCCCGTGCTGGCGCGCGACCTGGGCCACGACCCGGTCACCCTCAAGCTGGCCGTCACCAGCTATGTGGTGGGCCTGGGGGTGTTCATCCCCATCTGCGGCTGGGTGGCCGACAAGTTCGGCCCGCGCACGGTCTTTCGCACGGCCATCGCCACCTTCGTCATCGGGTCGCTGCTGTGCGCGGCCGCCACCTCGCTGACGACGCTGGTGCTGGCGCGCTTCATCCAGGGCGTGGGCGGGGCGATGATGGTGCCGGTGGGCCGCATCCTGATGTTCCGCGCCGTGCCCAAGTCGGACTTCATCCGCGCCGTCACCTACCTGACCATTCCCGCCCAGCTGGGGCCGGTGCTGGGGCCGCTGCTGGGCGGCTTCATCACCACCTACCTCAACTGGCGCCTGATGTTCTTCATCAACGTGCCCATCGGCATCCTGGGCATCTACCTCACCAACCGCTATATCGAGAACAACCGCGAGGAAGACCCCGGCAAGCTGGACTGGACGGGCTTTTTCCTGTCCGGCGCGGGCGCGTCGCTCTTCATGCTGGGCATGTCCATGATAGGCAGCGGCCTCATCCAGGAAGGCACGGCCGTGGCCCTGACCCTGGCCGGCTTGCTGATACTGGGCATCTACTGGATCTACTCGCAGCGCGTGGAGAACCCGCTGCTGGAGCTGCGCTTCCTGCACATCCCGACCTTCCAGTGCAGCGTGCTGGGCGGCTCGCTGTTCCGCATCGGGCTGGGCGCCATGCCCTTCCTGCTGCCGCTGGCCCTGCAGGACGGCCTGGGCATGACGGCCTTCGAGGGCGGCTTCATCACCTGCTGCTCGGCCATCGGCAGCTTCGGCATCAAGACCATCGCCATCAAGGTGCTCAAGCGCTGGGGCTTTCGCAACGTGCTGATGGTCAACGCCGTGCTGGTGGGCATCTCCGTGGCGGTGTGCGGCGTGCTGCACCCGGGCATGTCGCGCCTGACCATCTGGCTCATCGTGACCCTGGGCGGGCTGTTCCCCGCGCTGCAGTTCACCAGCCTGAACTCGCTGGCCTACGCCGACATCGAAAGCCGCGACATCGGCCGCGCCACCAGCGTGGCCAGCGTGATCCAGCAGATGTCGCTGGGCCTGGGCGTGACCGTCGCCGGCATGCTGCTGCATTTTTCGCAGGCGCTGCACGGCCGGCCGGAGATCGACTGGACCGACTTCTGGCCCGCCTTCCTGGTGGTGGGCATGTTCTCCGTCGCCTCGGTGGCGTTCACCCGGCGCATGCCGCCCGACGGCGGCAGCGGCGTGACCGGGCGCTAGCCTCGCCCCGGCCGCGCCGGGGCCCCTGGATTTCCCGCGCTTGAAATTTAAAGCTTTAAGCTTAAACTTTATGGCACACGGGACACGTCCCCGGAACAAAGGATAGCCATGACCACGACCTCCGCCCCCTTGCATGGGCAAAAAGCCCTGGTAACCGGCGGCAGCACCGGCATCGGCGCCGCGCTGTGCGAACGCCTGATCGATCTGGGCGCCGAAGTCGTGTCGCTGTCGCTGGCCGACCGCGCCGACTTCAGCCATCCCCGGTTCACCCAGCGCGCCGTCGACCTGAGCCATCCGGCCGCCGTCAAGGCCGCCGCCGCGCGAATCGCCCAGGAAGGCGACTACGACATCCTGGTCAACAACGCCGGCCGCGTCATCCACAAGCCGCTGGAAGAAGTCACCGACCAGGATTTCGACGACCTCATGAACCTGCACGTGCGCGCCGCCATCCTGCTGACCCAGGCCGTCGCGCCCGGCATGAAACAGCGCCGTTACGGACGCATCGTCAACCTCGCCACGCGCGCCATCGTCGGCCTGCCCGGACGCACCATCTACTCGGCATCCAAGGCCGCCATCGTGTCGATGGACCGCACCTGGGCCCTGGAGCTCGCCCCTTACGGCATCACCGTCAACACCATCTCGCCCGGTCCGATCGGCACGCCCATGCTCAACGAAGGCCTGCCCGAGGGCGATCCCAAGCGCGATGCCCTGGCGGCGTCGGTCCCGCTCAAGCGCCTGGGCACGGCCGAAGACGTGGCGCGCGCCATCGCCTTCTTCATCGACCCGGCCAGCAGCTGGATCACCGGGCAGAATCTGTTCGTGTGCGGCGGCTCCAGCATCGCGGCGTCGCTCGCCCTCTAACAACAACCCAACCACCGCGCGTCGCGCCCAAGGGGTCCACCACCATGGCCATTACCTGGTTCTGCGTCTGGCAAGGCAAAGGCGGCACCGCCGGCGCCCGCGTCGACGAATACGATCTCAACGCCCTGAAGGCGCTGGTGCGCGGTTGCCCCGGCTTGCTGGCCGGGCACCTCCTCACCCCGGCCCAGGCGCATGATCCGCACTATGCCGGCGAACAGGAGCAGGCCCAGCCCGCGCTCATCCTGCAACTGGATTTTGCCGATGCCCTGGCGCTGGAAACGCTGCTGCGGCCCGGCGCCCATCTATCGGTGCTGGCCGAGCCCAAATTCCTGCCCAGCCTCAAGGATGTCCCGGCCGCGCAGCAGGCCATGCTGGCGCGCCGCTACGCCGTGGCCGACCGGCAGATCGCCTCGCCCGACGGCAGCAGCCTGAGCTACTGGGTGGAGTACGCCGGCCCGGCCCAGGACGAAAACGCCTGGCATGCCTTCTACGTCACCCACCACCCTTATCTGCTGGCAAAGTTCCCGGGCATACGCGCCATCGACATCTACACGCCGGCCGTGGCCATCTGCGAACTGCCGCTGCCCGTGCGCCCCTGCCTGCAGCGCAACAAGGTGGTCTTCGACACCCCCGAGGCCATGACGGCCGCCATGCAGACGCCGGTGCGCGATGCCTTGCGCGCCGACTTCCACGAGTTTCCGGCCTTCACGGGACATGCGCTGCATTTCCCGTTCAAGACCTGGACGTACCGGCCCTGAGGGCCGAGTCAGGCCGGATCGGGTCAGATCACATTGAACTTGTGCGTGCCGTCGCGCCCGAGCTGTTCCACCAGGCCGAATTCCCAGTCCAGGTAGGCCTGCATGGCTTGCCGGGGCGCATCCGTGCCTTCGTACGGACGGCGGTAGCGATCGATGCGCGGCGATGCCAGGCGGGTCTCGCCGCTTTCGACGGCGTGGCCGGCCGTGATCCAGGCGGCGTTGCCGCCGTCCAGCACATACACCGGCACATCGGTCAGGGCGCGGGCCTCCCGCGCGGCGAAGTACGCCAGCAGGCTCGAGCCGCACGTGAACACATAGCGCCGCGGCCTGGGCGCCGCCCGCAAGGCCTGCTTCAATTGCGCGCGCAGCGCGAACCAGGCGCCCGGGATATGCGCCTTGATATACCGCACGCCCGGCGCGAAATCGAGCACCTGCGTCGAGTCGCCTGATTCGAGCCATTCGGCCAGCGTCGCCACGGAGACGGTCTCGGCCGCCGGCGGCTCGGGCACGGCGCGCTTCCAGGCGCCCGGCACATGGGCCGCCTTGTCCGGCGCGGGGTCGACGGCATAAACCTCCCAGCCCATCTGGGCCAGCCACGAAGCGCTCATCGAGGCCCGCACGCCGTCGTCGTCGGCCAGCACGATGCGCGCGCCGCGCACCGGCGCGTTGTGGTCGGTCTCCTGCACCAGCTGGCCGCCCGGCGCCGGCGCGAAGCCCGGCAGATGGCCTGCCTCGTACTCTTCGGGCGTGCGCACGTCGAAGCAATACAAGGTGCGATCGGCGGCGCGCAGGCTGTCGAGCGCCTCGAATGCGATGCGGCGCACGCCGGCGCGGTCGGCCACG
>DASWPO010000253.1:0-19717 GCA_036404015.1 Bordetella sp.
ACCACGTGCAGGAACTGCAGGCCCTGCAGTTCCTTGAGGTTTTGCAGGGTGGGGATGAGCGCGTCGAGGTCGTGGCCGTCGATCGGGCCCACGTAGTGGAAGCCGAACTCTTCGAACAGCGTGGCCGGCGACACCATGCCCTTGGCGTGCTCCTCGAAGCGGCGCGCCAGCTCGAGCACGGGCGGCACGTGCGACAGCACCGCGCGGCCGACATTGCGCGCGGTGGCATAGAACCGGCCGGACATCAGCCGCGCCAGGTAGCGGTTGAGCGCCCCCACCGGCGGCGAGATCGACATGTCGTTGTCGTTGAGGATGACCAGCAGGTTCACATTGGGCGTGACGCCGGCGTTGTTCATGGCCTCGAAGGCCATGCCGGCCGTCATGGCACCATCGCCGATCACGGCGATGTGCTGGCGGGCGATGCCGGCGTTGCGCGATGCCACCGCCATGCCCAGCGCGGCCGAGATCGAGGTGGACGAGTGCGCCGTGCCGAAGGCGTCGTGTTCGGATTCGCTGCGCTTGGGAAAGCCCGAGATGCCGCCCTGCTGCCGCAGGCTGGCCATGGCGTCGCGGCGGCCGGTGAGGATCTTGTGCGGATACGACTGGTGGCCCACGTCCCACACGATGCGATCGTGCGGCGTGTCGAACACATAATGCAGGGCCAGCGCGAGCTCGACCGTGCCCAGGTTGGACGACAGATGGCCGCCGGTGCGCGAGACCGAATCCAGCACGAATCCGCGCAACTCATCGGCCACGCGCCGCAAATCGCGGCGGTCCAGGCTGCGTAGATCGGCGGGTTCGTTGATGCGATCCAGGAATTCGGTGCTCATTGCTTTCAGCGGTCTCGGAAAACGATGAAATCGGCCAGTTGCGCCAGGCGCGTGGCGCCCTCGCCCAGCGGCACGATGGCCTCGTGCGCCGCCTCGCCCAGTTGGCGGGCGTACGAGCGGGCCTCGTCCAGACCCAGCAGCGACACATAGGTAGGTTTGTGGTCGGCGGCGTCCTTGCCCGCCGTCTTGCCCAGGCTGGCCGTGTCGGCGGTGACGTCGAGGATGTCGTCGACCACCTGGAAGGCCAGGCCGATGGCTTGCGCATAGGCGTCGAGCGCCTGGCGCGTGCCGGAGCTGGCGCCGGCCACGATGCCGCCCAGCGCGACGCTGGCGACCAGCATGGCGCCGGTCTTCATGCTGTGCATGGTTTGCAGTTCGTCGCGCGTGAGCTGGCGCCCCACGCTGACCAGGTCGATGGCTTGCCCACCCGCCATGCCCAGGCTGCCCGCGGCATGCGCCAGGACGGCGATGGCCTGCACCGACAGGGCCGGCGAGGTGGGCATGTCCGCCAGCAGCTCGAAGGCCAACGGCTGCATGGCATCGCCCGCCAGCATGGCGGTGGCCTCGTCGAACTGCACGTGCACCGTGGGCCGGCCGCGGCGCAGCGTGTCGTCGTCCATGCAGGGCAGGTCGTCGTGCACCAGCGAGTAGGCGTGAATCAGTTCGATGGCGGCGGCGGCGCGGTCGAGCGAGGCGTCCGCGGCCGGCGTCCCGCAGCCCGCGGCCTGCCCGGCCGCGTACACCATCGCCGCCCGCACCCGCTTGCCGCCGCCCAGCGCCGCGTAGCGGATGGCTTCGTGCAGGCGCTGCGGCACCTGTTGCGCGGCGGGCAGCAGCTCGTCGAGCACCTGTTCAATGTGCGCAACGCGCTCATGCAGCCAGTCTGGAAAGGACTGGCCGACTTGGGATGCAGGCATGGATGTCATCTCTTTATTCATCTCCCAGGGCCGACGAGTCGAGCGGCCGCAGGAGGTCGCCCTCGAGCACCTTGACCTGCTGTTCGGCCTGGGCGAGCTTTTCCTGGCAAACGCGCGTGAGTTCGACGCCGCGGCGATAGGCCGCGAGCGATTGCTCGAGCGGCATGGAACCATCTTCCATGGCAGCCACCAAGGCTTCGAGTTCGGCCAGGGCCGCCTCAAACTCCTGGGGCAAGGGGCCGCCGGGTTTGCCGGACTGGCCCTCGGGTTGACCGCCTTCGGGTTGACCGGTCACTGCGGCTTGTTTCGAGGCCAAGCGAGTCTCCAGACTTGGGGGAAATAATCTTGGGATTGTAAGGGAAAGACCCGGGAAAAGGCCGAGCATTGCAAAGGATCTTCAGGTAAACTCCTGCCCCTTACCGCCAGATACGCGTGCGCCGTGTCCCGTTCTGGCTTTTTCTAGTCTTTAGCGGAGAACCTTCATGACCGACATTGGTCGCATGGCACACGTCGTGCCAGCTCGCAGCCCGCTTGCCGTCAGCACGTATTTCGACGAAGCCCTGTTCGCCCGCGAGCAAGAACGCATTTTCAAGCAGTCATCGCTGTACATCGGCCACGAGAAGCTCGTGCCTGAAGTCGGCGACTGGCGTGCCCTCATCCAGGAAAACAACGGCCGCGCGCTGGTGCGCAATGCCTTGGGGCCGCAAGGCGTCGAGCTCGTCTCGAACGTCTGCCGCCACCGCCAGTCCCTGATGCTGGGCGGCGCCCCGGGCAATGTGGCGGGCAACGTCAACACCCACGGCAACCTGTCGGCCACGGGCGGCAACATCGTCTGTCCCCTGCACCGCTGGACGTACAACAAGCACGGCGAGCTGCTGGGCGCCCCGCAGTTCGACACCACGCCCTGCCTGAACCTCGAGCGCTACACCTTGCGCGACTGCCACGGCCTGCTGTTCGAAGGCCCGCGCGATCCGGCCGCCGACATGGCGCCGCTGTTCGCCAGGCCCGAGTTCGATTTGGGCGACTACGTGCTCGACCACATCGAGGTCCACCAGTGCCACTACAACTGGAAGACCTTCATCGAGGTCTACCTCGAGGACTACCACGTGGGGCCCTTCCATCCGGGCCTGGGCCGCTTCGTCACCTGCGACGACCTCTCCTGGGAGTTCGGCGACTGGTACAGCGCGCAGCGTGTGGGCGTGCACAAGGCTTTGGCGCAGCCCGGCTCCGAGGTGTACCGGACCTGGCACGACAAGGTGCTGGCGTTCCGCAACGGCCAGGCGCCGGATTTCGGCGCGGTGTGGGTCACCTACTTTCCCACGCACATGATCGAGCTCTATCCGCACGTGCTGGTGCTGTCGACGCTTTACCCCAAGAGCCCGCAGGAAACGGTCAACGTGGTCGAGTTCTACTACCCCGAGGAAATCGTCGCTTTCGAGCGCGAGTTCGTCGAGGCGCAGCGCGCAGCCTATATGGAGACGGCCGTCGAGGACGACGAAATCGCCGAGCGCATGGACGCCGGCCGCCGTGCCCTGATGGAACGCGGCGTGAGCGAGAGCGGGCCCTACCAGTCGCCCATGGAAGATGGCATGCAGCATTTCCACGAGTGGTATCGCGGGATCATGGATGGGCCGGGGGCTTGATGGCCGTCTTGCCTTGTTGATGCGCCGTCTTTGAGTTCTTGAGACGCCGAGGCTGCCCTGCGGAATTCCGATGCTCGCCCCCACTGGGGGCTGCGCTTCGGATTCCTCCGGGATCCTCGGCTCAAGGCACGGCAAATTGCAGCGATAAAAAGGCCTCGTAATCCGTGGCTTTTTATTGTTGCATGAGAGCGGTCGGGGGCCTTGCTCCCTAGCCCTTGGCCACGGGCCGCGCCGGATCGGCGCACCACTCGCTCCACGAGCCGGGGTACAAGCGCGAGCCCGCCAGGCCGGCCACTTCCATCGCCAGCAGGTTGTGGCTGGCGGTGATGCCCGAGCCGCACTGGTGCACCACCTCCGCAGGCGCGCGGCCGCCCAGCACGGCCTCGAATTCGGCGCGCAGCTGCGCGGGCGACTTGAAACGGCCGTCGGCTTCGACGTTTTGCGTGTTGGGACGGTTGAGCGCGCCGGGGATGTGGCCCGCGACCGGGTCCATGGGTTCGACCTCGCCGCGATAGCGGTTGGGCGCGCGGGCGTCGACCACGACGAAATCCTGCTTGTCGATGTTGGCGAGCACGGCCGCCGCGTCGACGCTGCCGACCAGCGATGCTCCCGGCTTCGCGCCGGCCAACGGCGCCAGCGTTTGCACGGGACCGGCCTGCGTTTGCAGCCCGGCCGCCGACCAGGCGGGCCAGCCGCCGTCGAGCACGGCCACGCGCTCGTGGCCTATCCAGCGCAGCATCCACCACAGGTGGGCGGCATACTGGCCGCCGGTGGCGTCATAGGCCACGACCAGGGTGTCGGGCGTGACGCCGTGCGCGGCCATCAGGCCGGCCAGGTGCTCGGGCGCGGGCAGCGGGTGCCGGCCGTTCTTGCCCGTGCGCGGCGCGCAAAGCTCGGTTTCGTGGTCGAGAAAGCGCGCGCCCGGAATATGGCCCTGCTCGAAGGCGCGGCGCCCCACGGAATGGTCGGCCAGGTCGTGGCGCAGGTCGAAGACGCGCAGCGCGCCCTTGTCGGCCTCGCCGGCGGCCAGGCGCGCGGCCAGGTCGGAGACGGTGATCAGGGTGGTCGTCATGGATGTTTCCTCCTAGAGTCGCCGCGTCGGGGCGCGGCCTATCGGTCTGTCTTGCGGGGGCTTTGCAGTAACGGTTGGTTTGCGGGCAACGGCGTTGCAAGGGATCAGGCCGGCGCAGCCTGCCGCGCCGTGCGCCAGACCGAGATCAGTCCGGCCAGGATGATGAACCCGCTGCCCGCCCAGGCCAGCGCATCGGGCGCGTCGCGCCAGAACAGGATGCCGATGACCATGGCGAAAATAATCGTGGAATATTGCAGGGCCGCGGTCAACAGCGGCGCGCCCTTGCCGAAGGCGCGGGTCTGCGCCAGCTGCACCAGCAGGCCGACCAGCCCCACCCCGACCAGCGACGCATAGCCCACCCAGTCGGCCCGGCCCCAGCCTTCCAGCAAGAGGCCCACGCAGCTGCTCAGGCAGACCGCGACCGAGAAGAACAGCACCGTGCGCCATTCCGGCTCGCCCACCCGGCCGAGCTGGCGTATCTGCATCATGGCGATGGCCGTCATCACGCCCGCCACCAGGCCCAGCATGGCGGGCAGCCACTGGTCGGCCGTGATGCTGGGACGCAGCACCACGATCACGCCCAGAAAGCCCAGGGCCACGGCGGCGATGCGCACCCGGTCGCGCTGCGCGCCGCCCCAGCCCAGCATCCAGCAGGCGATGAAGAGCGGCGAGGTGTAATTCAGGCTCGTCGCCGTGGCCAGCGGGAGATGCGAAATGGCGTAGAAGCCCAGCCACATCGACGTGACCCCGGCCATATTGCGCCACACGTGCAGGCGCCAGGTCTGCGTGATGACGGACCGGTGGTTGGCCCGCGCCCAGAAGAGCAGCAGCAGCACCGAAGGCAGGCCGCGGAACAGCACGACTTCCGTCAGCGTGGCGCCGTGCTCTCCGGACAACTTCACGAGCGCCCCCATGACCGCATACATGGCAGACGCCAACAACATCCAGAGAGCCTGCATGGGAGCTACGGGGCCGAAGTCGATTGAAAGAAGTCGCTAATATACTCCCTTGCCCATAAATTCAGTTTTCAGTAAGAATAGGGATTGCCGCTACGCGCGGCGTATAAAACACACTGCAGGACATCGACGCACAAACCATGAAACGCATCTTCCTCTTCCTGGCCACCAACCTCGCCGTGATGCTGGTGCTGTCGGCCACGCTGAACATCCTCGGCGTCAACCGCTACCTCACGGCGCAGGGACTGAACCTGCCCATGCTGCTGGCGTTCTCGGCCGTGGTGGGCTTCGCCGGCGCGCTGATCTCGCTCTTCATGAGCAAGCCCATGGCCAAGTGGAGCACCGGCGCGCAGGTCATCGACCCCGGCGCCCCGCGCAGCCAGCGGGAAGCCTGGCTGGTCGACACCGTGCACCAGCTGGCCGACCGGGCCGGCATCGGCCGGCCCGAAGTGGCCGTCTACGACGGCGCGCCCAACGCCTTTGCCACGGGCGCGTTCAAGAACGACGCCCTGGTGGCCGTGTCCACCGGCCTGCTCGAAAGCATGAGCGAGGCAGAAGTCACCGCCGTGCTGGGCCACGAGATCTCGCACGTGGCCAACGGCGACATGGTCACGCTCACCCTGATACAGGGCGTGATCAATACTTTCGTGGTGTTCCTGGCCCGCGTGGTGGGCTATGTCATCGACCGCACGGTGCTGCGCAACGACCGCAGCGGCAGCGGCGTCGGCTACTACATCACCGTGATGGTCTGCGAACTGGTGTTCGGCCTGGCAGCCTCGATCATCGTGGCCTGGTTCTCGCGCCAGCGCGAGTTCCGCGCCGACGCCGGCTCGGCGCGCCTGCTGGGCTCGCGCGAGCCCATGATCCACGCCCTGGCCCGCCTGGGCGGGTTGCAGGCCGGCGAGCTGCCCAAGTCGTTCGCGGCGTCCGGCATCGCCGGCGCGGGCGGCCTGGGCGCCCTCTTCGCCTCGCACCCACCGCTGGAAGCGCGCATTGCGGCGCTGCAGCGGATGCGACAGGCCTAAGTAAACGGACTACACCGGGCACGCGCCCGGTGCAGCGCCGGTGAACACAAAGGCGGCACCCGCTGGCAGCGTGCGGGAAAAATCCATCAATTGCCTGCGCAAACCGACCGCCTCGCCCGGCGCTGTCGCATAGAAAGCGACGCGCGAATCAGCCGGCGCGACGCGCGGCACGTCCAGCCGCAGATCGCCCAGCTTGCACCACGTCTGAGGCAAGACGGGAAACCAGCTCTCATACAACATGGCCAGGGGCACGCCGTGCGTTGCCGCGAGCTGCGACATCCATTGCGCGTCCTGCGGCGAAGCCTGCCGAAAGCGCCGGGCTTCGTCGGAACCTAGCCCCCACAAGTCCAGCACATATGCCTGACTGCGGTACGACACCAGGCCGAGGTCATTGATCGCGACCGGCGCTCGCAACCAGTCGTGCGCGAAACGCGCCATCTGCCCTTGCTGCAAGCGGATGCTATCCGCCGCCAATGGAGTCATGAGCGTTCCAAGCACCTGCGGGCTGGTCGCGAAGCAATACAGCAGCACCCAGGCGGCAACGAGCCTCCTGTCCAGCAAGGCCACGGCTGCGCCTTTTACGGCGGACGATGCGCTGTCGCGCGCGGCCCTGGCCTCTTCGCTGAACAGAGCCCATGCCATGGCATATACGCACAGCATATTGATGTAGACCACGTAACGCCCGTTCCAGCCGCGGAAGCTGAAGACGACGTGCGCCGCGACAACAACGGATATCAAATACGCCCACATGAGCGCCATGCGCCGCGCGCGGCCAGCTTGGCGTACGGCAATGCCGGCCATGTACATCACCGTGCCCAGGCTCAGCGCGATCGTCATCAGGCCAAGCGGCTCCGCCAGCGCCGCGCGCAAGCCGTCCCACGCTATCTTGCCGACGTGCCGCATGCCTCCCACCGACTGAGCGGCCAGTTGGGATTTCACCAGCACGGACGATGGCAGGAGGGGCAACCCCAAGCCATGCATGAACCCGGCCCACGCGCCAGCCGCCAGGACGAGGGCCAGGATGCCGTACGCGGCAGGCCGGTATTGGCGTTCGGCCAACAGGACGGTCAATGCCACGCAGGACAGGACCGCGCCCTCGAACCGGACCAGGGGACACAGGACGATCAGCGCGACGAGCCAGCCGTCGGTGCGGCCGTTGCGAAGCGCGCGCACCAGGCCCAGGGCAATGCCCAGACACAGCGCGATATGCAGGGAATGTTCTAGACCCGTGAACACTACGCCGAACAAACCGCCGAAGAAAGACGCCACCACCAGGAACAAGGCCTGGCGCCGGATCTCACCGGCGCGCTGCGCCCGCCCTGGAGCGACGATCCGGCACAATCCCCACAACGCAGCCAGCGTGGCCGCGCCATTGAGGAAGAACGGCACATAAGGGTGGAAGGCCGTGCGCGCGGCGAACGCGAGGAGAAAGGGAAACAGGATGGAAGAACTCGGGGCGGCGGGGATGCCAGGATTGATGCCATACCCCCCGCCCCGTATCACCTCGCTCAGGCGCAGATGAATGTAGGGGTCGTCCAAGGTGTACCAGAAGCCGCCCGTCTTGCGGACGATGCTCCAGGCAAGGACGCCAAGGATCAGGACAGCCCATACTCCGCAGAGAGAGAAGAGGCGCCCAGGCAACGGCACATCGATACGACGCACTGCCACTATCCTTGTGCAGCGACATGGGCTGCACTTACACCATCAGCGCCGTCGCGCCCGTCGTCTTGCGCGCGGCCAGCGCGGTCTGCGCCTCGCCGGCCTGCGCCAGCGCATAGCGCTGGGCGATGTGGATGTTGATCTTCTTCTTGAGCACCAGGCCGAACAGCTCGTCGGCCGCGGCCTTGAGTTTTTCGGGGGTGTTCACGTGCACGCCCAGCGAGGGACGGGTGAGATACAGGCAGCCCTTCTGGTTGAGGATGCCGACGTTCACGCCCGTGACCGGACCGGAGGCATTGCCGAAGCTCACCATCAGGCCGCGCGGCTCGAGGCTGTCCAGCGAGGCTTCCCAGGTGTCCTTGCCCACGCCGTCGTAAACCACCGGCACCTTCTTGCCGCCGGTGAGCTCCAGCACGTGTTCGGCCACGTTCTCGCGCGAATAGTCGATGGTCTTCCAGGCGCCGTTGGCCCGGGCCAGCTCGGCCTTCTCGGGGCTGGACACCGTGCCGATGAGCTTGACGCCCAATGCCTTGGCCCATTGGCAGGCGATCAGGCCCACGCCGCCCGCGGCCGCGTGGAACAGAATGGTCTCGCCGCCCTGCAGGCGGTAGGTCTGGCGGAACAGGTACTGCACCGTGAGGCCCTTGAGCATCATCGCGGCCGCCGCATCGAACTCGATGCCCTTGGGCAGCTTGACCAGGCTGGCCACCGGCACGTTGCGCACCTCGGCATACGCGCCCAGCGGGCTCTGGCCGTAGGCCACGCGGTCGCCCACCTTGAGATGCTTCACGCCGGAACCCACAGCCTCGACCACGCCGGCCCCTTCCGCGCCCAGGCCGTGCGGCAGCGGGTGCGGGTACAGGCCCGAACGGTAGTAGATGTCGATGAAATTCAGGCCGACGGCGTGCTGCCGGATGGTGACCTCGCCGGGTGCGGGCGGCGTCAACTCGACGTCGACGAGCTTGAGCACCTCGGGACCACCGTGCTGTTCGATGCGAATTGCCTTGACTATGCGGGCCATGCGGGCCTCCTCTGATGAATGCGGATCGATAAAGCGTATAAAGCCGAAAACCTGATGCCTGCCCGCGCCGTCAAGCCCTGCTTCGGCGGCTCGACAGGACGAACACCCCGCTCAGCACCAGCACGGTACCCAGCAGCTGCCACCAGGTGATCGGCTCACCCAGCAGCCAGGCCGCGAGAAACAGCACCGATACCGGCCCCACCATGCCCAGCAGCGATGCCGTGGGCGCGCCGATGCGCGCCACCGCCCACATGAGCATGAAGACCGGCAGCACCGTGTTGAACACGGCGTGGACGAGCGAATAACCGTAGACGCCGGCCGGCTGCTGCAGAAGCAAGGCGGCAGGATGCACGCAGAAGAACTGGATCACGCAGGCCAGGCACGACACCAGCATGGCATAAGCGACCAACCGCGTGGCGCCCACCCGCTTGACCAGTTCTCCCGTGCCGCTCAGGTAGACAGCATAGCTGAGCGCCGCGCCGAAAACATACAAAGACCCCAGCCACAGATTGCCGTCGCCGACGCCCTTGCCGACGAGGTCCTGCGCGAACACCAGCACCACGCCCGCATAGCACACCAGCATCGAGAACCACTGCCGCCGCGACACCGGGCGCTTGAACCACCAGGCCGAGATCAGCACCACCATGCTCGGCGCCAGGAACAGCACCAGCCGCTCCAGCCCGGCCGACACGTACTGCAGGCCCAGGAAGTCGAGAAAGCTCGACAGGTAATAGCCCATCAAGCCCAGTATGCCGATCAGCACGCCTTCACGCCGGGTCAGCGCAGGCAGCTCGCCACGCCGCGCGCGCCCGGCCTGCCACCAGGCCACTGCCAGGAAGAACGGCGCCGAAAAGAGCATGCGCAAGGCGATGAGGGTGACCGAATCGATGCCGTAGCGGTAGGTCAGCTTGACCACCACCGCCTTGCCGGCAAAGAGGATGGCGCCCACGCAGGCGAAGAGGATGCCGGTCAATCGTTGGGAAGAGGACGGGGCAAGAGAGGCCGGCGCTGGCGCGGCCGTGGCAACGGTGTGATTCATGCGATGATTTTAAGCATGACTCGCTCCCGCCCCGCTCCGATCACCCATCAACGTGCCCTGCTCTATGTTCATATCGTCGCCGTGTGCTTCGGCCTGGCCGGGGTCTTCGGCCACCTGGTCTCGGCCGGCGCCACGGTCATCACGCTGGGCCGGGCGCTGTGCGCGGTGCTGACCCTGGTCTGCGTCGGCCGCCTGCAGCGCCGCCCGTTCCTGGGCGTGCTGACGCCCGCGCAACTCTTCGTGCTGGTCGTCTCCGGCTGCCTGCTTGCCGCGCACTGGGTGACCTTCTTCCTGGCCGTCAAAACGGGCGGCATCGCCGTGGCCACGCTGGGCTTTGCCAGCTTCCCGGCCTTCACCACCCTGCTCGAGGCCCTGCTGCCGCGCGAGCGGGTGAGCAAGGCCGAATGGATGGCGCTGGCGCTGGTGACCGTGGGCCTGATCCTGGTGACGCCGTCCTTCGACCTGGCCGACCAGGGCACCATCGGCCTGGGCTGGGGGCTGCTGTCGGGCCTGTCGTTCGCGCTGCTGGCCCTGAGCAACCGCCGCGGCACCGTCGGCATGGATCCCATCCAGGTGGCCTGCTGGCAGAACATCGTCGTCACCCTGGTCATGCTGCCCGCGGCAGCCTCGCAGCTGGCCGGCGCCACGGCCTGGGACTGGCTGTGGCTGGCCATGCTGGGCGTGTTCTGCACCGGGCTGGCGCACTTCCTGTTCGTCTCCAGCCTGGCGGGGATCAAGGCCAGCACGGCCGGCCTGGTGATCGCGCTCGAACCCGTCTACGGCATTACCTTTGCCTGGGCGCTGTTCGGCCAGCAACCCACGCTGCGCATGCTGGCCGGCGGCGCGCTGGTGATCGCCGCCATTGTCTGGTCGGGGCTGAGGCGGCCGGCGGCCGAAGCCTGAGGTGTGGCTAATTGTCCATCTATAACAGATAGTGCCTTGACAATATCTGCCTAAGCAATTAAATTGGCGGACATCATGAACGCCCCACGTCCCCCGCACAACGACAAGCCGCATTACAGCGGCGACGAGGGTTGCCTCAGCATCGACAACGCCGGCTTCCTGATCAAGATGGTGCACTTGTCGCTGAACCGGGCGCTCGACCAGCAAATGGCCATGATCGACCTCACCGCCATGCAATGGCGCCCGCTTGTCATGCTCTCCCGAGGCATAGCCGACACGCCGGCCGAACTGGCCCGCCTGGCCGGCGTCGACACCGGCGCCATGACCCGCACGCTGGACCGCCTCGAGGCCAAGGGCTTGCTGCGCCGCAACCGCAGCCAGGAAGACCGCCGCGTCATCAAGCTCGAACTCACCGAGAGCGGCAAGGAGAAAGGCCGCCAGATCCCGCCCCATGTCGCAAAAGTGCTCAACCAGCACCTGCGCGGCTTTTCCGACGAAGAGGTCATCCAGCTACGGCACATGATGCGCCGCATGCTGGCCAACGGCTCCTTCGACCTGCCCTCCGGACTGCCTGAATAACCCTATCTTTTCATACGACATGCGACGAATCGCAATATTGTTTTGACAAAATTAGCTGCCTAGTCAGATATAGATCACCATATAAATAGCTACTCCACACTTAGTAGAACGAGCATGAAACGCTTACTCCTTACCACTCTGGTGCTGGCCCTGAGCGGCTGCGCCCTGATGGAGCCCTCCGCCCCGCCCGCGGCCCAACTCGACGGCGCCAGACTGGGCCTGGCCGAGCAACCGGTGAACTGGCCCGACGCGCAATGGTGGCGCCGCTACGGCGATACGCAGCTGGACCAGCTCGTCCAGGAAGCCCTGGCCGGCAACCCCACGCTGGCGGCCGCCCAGGCCCGCCTGGCCCAGGCCAATGCCGCGATCAGCCGCGCCCGCGCGCCCCTCCTGCCCCAGGTCGATGCCGACTACCAGCTCACCCGCGAGCACATGCCCCTGGACTACATCTACCCGCCCCCCTTCGGCGGCAACAACTACAGCGACAACCGCCTGGCGCTGGACTTCCACTACGAGCTCGACTTCTGGGGCAAGAACCGCGACCTGCTGCACGCCGCCGTCGCGCAGCGCGATGCCGCGTCGGCCGATGCCCAGGCCGCCCGCAACCTGCTGGCCCACTCGGTCGTCCACAGCTACCTGAACCTGCAAAACGCCCTGGCCCAGCACGAGGTGCTGGAGCAGACCGCCAAGCAGCGCAAGGAACTGGTCGACCTGACGCACGGACGCCAGAAGTCAGGCCTGGACACGATGGTCGAGGTCAGGCAGGCCGAATCGGCGCTGGCCTCGGTGCAAGTGGACACCACCCAGGAAGAAACCACCATCGCCCAGTTGCGCAACCAGATCGCCGCCCTGCTGGGCGCCGGTCCGCAGCGCGGCCAGGCGCTAGCCCGCGTCCAGCTCACCGTTCCGTCCGGCGTGCTGCCCGCCGCCGTGCCGCTGGAACTGCTGGGCCGCCGCCCCGACGTCGCCGCCGCGCGCTGGCGCGCCGAGGCCGCCCGCAGCCAGATCGGCGCCGCCAAGGCGGATTTCTATCCCAATGTGAACCTGACGGCCTTTGCCGGCTTCCAGGCCCTGGGCCCGCTCAGCACGCTCTTCGACGGCGGGAAAACCGTCGGCATCGGCCCGGCCATCACGCTGCCGATCTTCCACGGCGGCGAACTGAACGCGCAATTGGCCGGCCGCCGCGCCGAGGCCGATGTGGCCGTGGCCGACTACAACAACACGGTGCTCGACGCCGTGCGCCAGACGGCCGACGCCATCGACGCCCTGCGCCTGATCGAGCGCGAAAAGCAGGAACAGCACCAGGCCCGCACCGCCATCGAAGACGCCTACAAGCTGGCGGTGGATCGCTACAAGGCCGGCCTGGGCAACTACCTGTCCGTGCTCATCGCCCAGAACAGCGTGCTGGCCCAGGCCCGGCTCGACACCGACCTGCGCATCCGCGCCTACCAGCTCGACGCCGACCTCGCCTATGCGATGGGCGGCGGCTACCAGGACCCGGATCAGGCCGCCGCCCAGGCCGCCCGGACCGAAGACAAGACTTCCGACTGAACACCACCAAGCTACTGACGTCATCATGACTGAAACCGCAACTCCCCTGCCCAATCCCAACCGCACCCGCCTGCTGGTCACCGCAGCGGTCATCTTCGTCCTGCTCGGCGTCGCCTACGCCGTATGGTGGTTCTTGTACGGCTCGCATTTCGAAGAAACCGACGATGCCTACGTGCACGGCAACCTGGTCCAGATCACGCCGCAGATCGCGGGCACCGTGGTCTCGATCGACACCGACGACACCCGTTCGGTGAAGGCCGGCCAGGCCCTGGTCCGCATCGACTCCTCCGACGCCGACGTGGCGCTGGCCCAGGCGCAGGCCCAGCTGGCGCAGACCGTGCGCCAGGTGCGCACGCGCTACGTGCAGAACGACGCCCTGGCCGCCGACGTCGAAGTGAGCCAGGCCGAGATCGTCCGCGCGCAAAGCGACCTCGCCCGCGCGCAGAGCGACCTCAAGCGCCGCCAGGACCTGGCCCGTTCGGGCGGCGTCAGCGGTGAAGAACTGCTGCACGCCGACAGCGCCGTGAAGACGGCGCAGTCCAGCCTGGCCCAGGCCAAGGCGTCCCTGGCCGCCTCGCAGGCCCATCTGGAAACCAATCTGGCCCTGACCCACGGCACCACCGTCGAGCAGCATCCCGACGTGCTCAATGCCGCGGCCGCCGTGCGCTCCGCATGGCTGGCCAAGTCGCGCACCGTGCTGCCCGCGCCGGTCGACGGCGTGGTGGCGCGCCGCAGCGTGCAGGTGGGCCAGCGCGTGGCCCCCGGCGCCGTGCTGATGAACGTGGTGCCGCTCGACCAGGTGTGGATCGAAGCCAACTTCAAGGAAGGCCAGCTGAGCAAGATGCAGCTCGGCCAGCCCGCCACGATCAAGTCCGACCTGTACGGCAGCTCGGTCACCTACCACGGCACCGTGATCGGCATGGACGCCGGCACCGGCAGCGCCTTTGCCCTGCTGCCGGCGCAGAACGCCACCGGCAACTGGATCAAGGTCGTGCAGCGCCTGCCTGTGCGCATCGCCATCGACCCCGCCGACCTGAAGCAGCACCCGCTGCGCGTCGGCCTGTCGACCGACGTCGAGGTCGACACCAGCGCCGCCGGCGACGCGGCCCATGCCGAGCAGAGCAAGGCCGCGCTGCTGAGCACCCCGGTTTTCGATCCGTCCCACGGCGAAGCCGACGCGATGATCGCCGGCATCATCAAGGCCAACCTGCAATAAAGAAGCCATGAGCGACATCCAAGACGGCACTCCCGCCCAACCGGCGGCGCCGGCCGGCCAGCCAACGCCACGCACCTATCCGCCGCTCAAGGGTGGCAAGCTCGTCCTGGGCGCCGTGGCGCTGTCCACGGCCGTGTTCATGAACGTGCTCGACACGTCGATCGCCAACGTGTCCATCCCGACGATCTCGGGCAACCTGGGCGTGAGCTCCAGCCAGGGCACCTGGGTGATCACCTCGTTCGCCGTGGCCAACGCCATCACCGTGCCGCTCACGGGCTGGCTCACCCAGCGCTTCGGCCAGGTGCGGCTGTTCCTGATCTCCACCCTGCTCTTCGTGCTGGCCTCGTGGCTGTGCGGCTTCTCGCCCTCGCTCGAGGCGCTGATCGCCTTCCGCGTGCTGCAGGGCGCGGTGGCTGGCCCCATGATCCCCCTGTCGCAGACGCTGATGCTGGCCAGCTTCCCCAAGGAGAAGTCCGGCATGGCGCTGGCCTTCTGGGCCATGACCACCCTGGTCGCGCCGGTGGCCGGGCCGCTGCTGGGCGGGTGGATCTCCGACAACTACTCCTGGCCCTGGATCTTCTACATCAACGTCCCGGTGGGCCTGCTGGCGGCCTGGGTGAGCTGGCGCATCTACAGGGACCGCGAATCGGTCACGCACAAGCTGCCCATCGACAAGATCGGCCTGGGGCTGCTGGTGGTGTGGGTGGGCTGCCTGCAGATCATGCTCGACAAGGGCAAGGAACTGGACTGGTTCGAAAGCTCGACCATCGTCATCCTGGCCGCCACGGTCATCATCGCCTTCGTGTTCTTCCTCATCTGGGAACTCACCGACGCCCATCCGGTGGTCGACCTGCGGCTATTCAAGGTGCGCAATTTCACCGTGGGCGCCATCACCCTCGCGGTGGCCTACGGCATATTCTTCGGCAACGTGGTGCTGCTGCCGCTCTGGCTGCAAAGCGATATGGGCTACACCGCCACCTATGCCGGCATGGTGACCGCGCCCGTGGGCATCCTGGCCATCATCCTCACGCCCATCGTCGGCAAGCTGCTGGCCCGCTTCGACCCGCGCCTGATCGTCACCGTGTCCTTCCTGATCTTCGCCGCCGTGTCGTGGATGCGCGCGGGCTTCAACACCGACACCGACGTGGGCACGCTGATGATCCCCACCGTCATCCAGGGCGCGGCCATGGCGGGCTTTTTCGTGCCGCTGACCGCCATCACGCTGTCGCAGATCGAGCCCTGGCGCATTCCGGCGGCCTCGGGCCTGTCGAACTTCCTGCGGCTGACGGCCGGCGGCTTCGGCACGTCGATCGCCACCACCCTCTGGGAAAACCGGGCCTCGATGCATCACGCCCAGCTCACCGAAATCGCCAAGCCGGGACAGCAGGCCTTCGACCAGACCATGAGCACGCTGCAGAGCGGCGGCTACAGCCAGACGCAGTCGCTGTCGATGATCGATCGCATCGTCGACCTGCAGGCCTTCACCATGTCGGTGACCGACATCTTCTTCGCTTCGGCGATGGTCTTCCTGCTGCTGACCGGACTGGTGTGGTTCTCCAGGACGCGCAAGGCCGGCAAAGGCGGCGGCGGCGCGGCCGAGGCGGCAGCGGGCGCGCACTGAGATCGGATCGATCCCTGGTTTACGGGATAACCCCTGTCCCGGCTTGCGGAGAACACGAAGAAATTCGGATACGCTCTTCGCCTGAACACACCAAGGAAGCCGTCTCATGTCCCGCCCCGCCGCCATTCCCACCGTACAGATCGACAACGAACACGTCACCGTGACGGAATGGCGCTTTCCACCGGGCGGCGAGACCGGTTGGCACCGCCACGGCATGCACTACGTGGTGGTGCCGCAGACCACCGGCGAACTGCTGCTCGAAACGCCCCAGGGCGAGATGCGCAGCCAGCTCACCACCGGGGTGTCCTATACCCGCCCGGTCGGGGTGGAGCACAATGTCGTCAACCCCAACGACACCGAATTCGTCTTCGTCGAAATCGAACTCAAAAAAGCCTGAACCTGCGCAGGGGAACCCATCATGAGCAGCATTGCCGACATCAAGATCAACGGCCAGCGCCTGTGGCAGTCGCTGATGGACCTGGCCAGGATCGGCGCCACCGAGAAAGGCGGCAACTGCCGCCTGGCCCTGACCGACCTCGACCGCCAGGGACGCGACCTGGTGGTGGGCTGGATGCGCGAGGCCGGACTGGAGATCACCGTCGACCAGATCGGCAACATCTTCGGCCGCCGGCCGGGCAAGAACCCCGCCCTGCCCTCGATCGCCACCGGCAGCCACATCGACACCCAACCCACCGGCGGACGCTTCGACGGCTGCTTCGGCGTGCTCGCCGGCCTGGAGGTGATGCGCACCCTGCAGGAACAGGGCATCGCGACCGAGGCGCCGCTGGAGCTGGCCATCTGGACCAATGAAGAAGGCAGCCGCTTCGTGCCCGTGATGATGGGCTCGGGCGTGTTCTGCCATATTTTCTCGCTGGAAACCGCGCTGTCGGCCACCGACATCGACGGCAAAAGCGTACGCGACGAACTCGAGAAGATCGGCTATGCCGGCGACGCGCCGGTGGGCGCGCGCCAGTTCGGCAAGTACTTCGAGGCCCATATCGAGCAGGGTCCCGTCCTGGAGGCCGAGGACAAGGTCATCGGCGTGGTCACCGGATCGCTGGGCGTCTTGTGGTACGACTGCACCGTCACGGGCATGGAGGCCCACGCCGGCCCCACGCCCATGTCGCTGCGCCGCGACGCGCTCTACGCCTCGACCTTCATCATGCAGAAGGTGGTGGAGATCGCGCTGGAATACGCGCCCCAGGGCCGCGGCACCGTGGGCGCCGCCTATGTGCACCCCTGCTCGCGCAACGTGATCCCCGGCTCGGTGACCTTCACCATCGACATCCGCCACGAAACCGCCGCCAAGCTGGCCGAGATGGACGCCAAGCTGCGCGCCGCCATCCAGGAAGTGGCCGACGGCAAGACCACCGGCCACGCCATGCAGGTCGAGCTCAAGCCAAGCTCGCACTTTCCGCCCACGCCGTTTGCCGCCGATATGGTGGCCTCGGTGCGCGAGCAGGCCCGCGCCCGCGGCTATGCCGAGATGGACATCGTCACCGGCGCCGGCCACGACGCCGTGCACGTGGCCACCGTCTCGCCCACGGCCATGATCTTCGTGCCCTGCAAGGACGGCATCAGCCACAACGAGGTCGAGGATGCCGATCCCGCCCACCTGGAAGCCGGCGCCAATGTGCTGCTGGGCGCCATGCTGACGCACGCGGGGCTCGCCGGGCGCTGATCACGGCGCGCGCCGGTTCAACCAGCGCAAGGCCCGGCATCCCAGGCCGGGCCAATACTGCTTCAATACCCGCGCTCGCGCGCCGCTAGGCCCGTGGTGGCTTCGCCGCGCATGAAGGCGCGGCGCTGGCCGTCGGCCTGCTCGACGACCGTCTCGCGCTGCAGGCTAAATGATCTTCAATCGGGAATGCCCCTGGCCTGGATTTGGCGGATAATGGCCGATGATATACCGGTGCCCGGACAGCCCGGCGCCGGTCCGTGCCACAGACTACGGAAGCGGTATTTTCATGACCACATTCAGCAAAGCCCAGCAGCAGGACGTCCAGTACCACCTGCACCCCTACACCAACGGCGTCAAGCACCGCGAGTCCGGCCCGCGCATCATCACGCGCGGCGAAGGCATCTACGTCTACGACGACCAGGGCAACCGCTACCTGGAAAGCATGGCCGGCCTGTGGAGCGTCGCCGTCGGCTTCGGCGAACCCCGCCTGGTCGAGGCCGCCACCCGGCAACTGCAGGCCCTGCCCTACTACCACACCTTCTCGCACAAGTCGCACCCCAGCGCTATCGAACTGGCCGAGCGCCTGGTGGGCTATACCCACGGCAAGATGGCGCAAGCCTTCTTCACCAATTCGGGTTCCGAGGCCAACGATACCGTCGTGAAAATGGTCTGGTACTACAACAACGCCCTGGGCCGCCGCGACAAGAAAAAAATCATCGCGCGCCTGGGCAGCTACCACGGCGTCACCGTGGCATCGGCCAGCCTGACCGGCCTGCCCGGCAACCACCGCGACTTCGACCTGCCGCTGCCGCAGATCAAGCACACGGCCAACCCGCACTACTACCGCTACGGCAAGGCCGGCGAAACCGAGGAAGCCTTCGCCACCCGCCTGGCGCAGGAGCTCGAGGACCTGATCCTGCGCGAAGGCCCCGATTCGGTCGCCGCCTTCATCGGCGAGCCCGTCATGGGCGCCGGCGGCGTGATCATTCCGCCCAAGACCTATTGGGAAAAGATCCAGGCCGTCTGCCGCAAGTACGACCTGCTCATCGTCGCCGACGAAGTCATCACCGGCTTCGGCCGCCTGGGCAAGCGCTTCGGCACCGAGGTCTACGACATCGATGCCGACATCCAGGTGCTGTCCAAGCAGATCACCTCCTCGTACCAGCCCCTGGGCGCCGTGCTCATCAACGCCAAGGTGGCCGAGACCATCAATCAGAACAGCGGCAAGCTGGGCAGCTTCGGCCACGGCTACACCGCCAGCGGCCACCCCGTGGCCACCGCCGTGGCGCTGGAAAACCTCAAGATCATCGATGAGCGCGGCCTCATCGACAACGCCGCCGAGATGGGCAAGCTCTTGCGCAGCGAGCTCGACGCCAAACTGGCCGGCCACCCCCTGGTGGGCGAGATCCGCAGCCAGGGCCTGATCGCCGCGGTCGAGATGGTGGCCGACCGCGCCACCCGCAAGCAGTTCGACCCGGTGGGCAAGGCCGGCGGCTATGCCTACGAGCGCGCCCACAGCCACGGCATCATCGTGCGCGGCATCATGGACAACGTCGCCGTCTGCCCGCCGCTCATCATCAATGCCGAGCAGGTGCGCGACATGGTCGACCGCGTGGCGCGCACGGTGGACGATACCGCGGCGTATTTGCGCGGTTAAGGCAATCGCGATTTACCTTACGCGAGCGAAGTTTAGGTTCTAAAGACGTTCCTGGGCGGTGGGCATACCCCGCGGCTTCGCTGTGCTGGGCTCGGGCGCAACCAGGCGCCCTCGGCCCCCTGCGGGGGCTACCCCATCACAGAGGCGCCCCGGGGTATGCCCACCGCCCAGGAACTCGCAACAACCTAATGCGACGGCCTAAGGCCAACCGTGCGACCAGGCATCCGCAGCTGCGCGGACCGTGCTCATGACGCTATGCGAGTCCTGCGTTCGGCGGAGAGGCCCTGGCGGCGCCTCTGTGACGGGGCAGCCCGCGCAGCGGGCCGAGGGCGCCTGGTTGCGCCCGA
>DASWPO010000254.1:0-4945 GCA_036404015.1 Bordetella sp.
GAAGACCCGGCCAGCCGCTTCGTGGGCGGCTTCCTGGGCAAGGCCAATGTCTTTGCCGCCGAGGCCGCGCAGCACCAGGGCCGGGCCTGCGCGCGCATCGGCGAGGCCCTCGTGGCGCTCGAAGGCCAGCCGCTGCCGGCCGGCCAGGTGATCGTGCGGCCCGAGAAGATCACCTTCTGCGAACCGGACGCCGCCGCCCTGCCGGGGCGGCTCAAGGCCCGCGTGTTCCAGGGCAATCACTGGCTGTGCCAGGTCGAGACCTCGGTGGGCGAGGTGCTGGTGATCCGCCAGAACGACGGCGTGCCCGTGCCGCCGGAGGGCAGCGTGGTGCATCTGCGCTGGCGCGCTCCGGACATGCGGCCGATCGACGAGGCGCGCAGCGCCGCCTAGCGCCGGAAACCCCATGAATTCCCTACGCTCCAACCCCTGGGTGCTGAGTACGCCGGCGCTGCTGGTGTACGCGGTTTTCCTGATCGTGCCGCTGGCCATGGTGTTCGTGATCAGCTTCTTCGATTTCAAGTTCACCGGGGGCATGCAGGCCACCTTTACCTGGAAGAACTACATCGAGATCTTCTCCGACGGCTATTACTACGAAATCTACGCGCGCACCTTCGGCGTCTCGGCCCTGGTGACGCTGGCCTGCGCCGTGCTGGGCACGACCGAGGCCTATGTGCTGTCGCGCATGCGCAAGCCCTGGAAGGGGCTGTTCCTGATGGTGGTGCTGGGGCCGCTCCTGACCTCGGTGGTGGTGCGCACGCTGGGCTGGGCGCTGTTGTTCGGCTCCACCGGCCTGATCAGCAAGGCGCTGATGGCCCTGGGCCTGTCGGACCGGCCGGTGAGCCTGATGTACACCAACCTGGGCACGGGCATCGCGCTGGTCCATGTGCTGGTGCCCTTCATGGTGATCTCGGTGTGGGCTTCCCTGCAACGCATCAATCCCGCCACCGAGGCGGCGGCGATGTCGCTGGGCGCCAGCGAGTTCACGGTGGTGCGGCGCGTGATCGTGCCGCAGGTCATGCCGGGCATCCTGTCTGGTTCCATCATGGTGTTCGCCATGGCGGCCAGCGCCTTCGCCACGCCGGCCATCGTCGGCGGCCGGCGCCTGAAGACGGTGGCCACGGCGGCCTACGACGAATTCCTCAACACGCTGAACTGGCCGCTGGGCGCCGCGCTGGCCGTGGTGCTGATGATCGCCATGGTGGTCGTGCTGCTGGCGGCCAACCGCGTGGTCGAGCGCCGCTACGGCGCGGTGTTCAACTAGGGGTCGCCATGGTTACCCGCAACGGGCCGCTCAGCCTGATTTTCCATACGCTGTTCATTCTGTTCATCCTGGCGCCGCTGGTCATGGTGTGCGCGGTGGCATTCACCTCGCTGGGCTATATCTCGCTGCCCGAGGGCGGGCTGTCGCTGCGCCATTTCCGCGCCATCGCCGACAATCCGCAGTTCATCGAGGCCATCTGGTTCAGCCTGGGGCTGGGCACGCTGTCGGCCACGCTGGCCGTCATGCTGGCGCTGCCCGGCGCCATGGCGATCGCGCGCAACCGCTTTCGCGGCCGCGAGGCGCTGCTGGCCTTCCTGATGTCGCCGCTGATGGTGCCGACGGTGGTGCTGGGCCTGTCGTTTCTCAAGTTCTTCACCGACGTCGGGCTGGCGGGCACCTATGCCGGGCTGGTGATCGCGCACGTGGTCATCATCATGCCCTATGCCTTGCGCCTGGTGCTGGCCTCGGCCACCGGCATCGATCCCATGCTCGAGCGCGCCGCGCTGTCGCTGGGCGCGACGGGCTGGACGGCTTTCAGGCGCGTGGTGCTGCCGCTGGTGCTGCCCGGCGTGATCAGCGGCTGGGTGATCGCCTTCATCTCCAGCTTCGACGAGCTAACGATGTCGATCTTCATCGCCTCGCCCTCGACCACCACGCTGCCGGTGCGCATCTTCCTGCATATTCAAGATACGATCGACCCCCTGGTGACGGCGGTGTCGGCGCTCTTGATCTACGTGACGGCCATCGCGGTCTTCATCCTCGACCGCGTCGTCGGACTTGAAAATTTGTTTGTCGGAAAAGGACGTTAATGAATCAACAGACGAGCTTCCCGTCTTTGGGAGGCACCGTGCCGCGCGACGGCGTCTACGATGCCGTGGTCATCGGCGGCGGGCTGGTGGGCTCGGCGGTGGCCTACGGCCTGCGCCGCCAGCTCGAGCGGGTGGCCGTGCTCGACGAGGGCGATGTGGCCTACCGCGCCTCGCGCGGCAATTTCGGCCTGATCTGGGTGCAGAGCAAGGGCATGGGCATGGCGCGCTATTCGGTCTGGACCCAGGCCTCGGCCGCGGCCTGGCCGCAGCTGGCCCGGGAGCTGCTGGAGAAGACCGGCGTGGACGTGCGCTGCGAGCAGAAGGGCGGCCTGCAGATCTGCCTCTCCGATGAAGAGCTCGAGGCGCGCGTGAACTACATGCACGCGCTGATGGCCCAGCCCGGCATGCAGCCCTACCCCTGGAAGATGCTCGACCGCCATGAGCTCGCCGACATGCTGCCCGGCATCGGCCCTGACGTGCGCGGCGCCAGCTGGTCGCCGCTCGACGGCATCGCCAATCCCTTGAAGCTGCTGCGGGCCTTGCACATGGCGTTCGCGCGCGAACAGGTCGACTACCTGCCGCGCTGCCCGGCCCAGGACATCCGTTTCGACGACGGCATCTTTTCGGTCCAGACCCCCAAGGGCCTGCTGCGCTCGCGCAAGCTGGTGGTGGCCTGCGGCCTGGGCAACAAGCAGATGGCCGCGCAGGTCGGCATGGACGTGCCCGTGCGCCCGCAGCGCGGCCAGATCATCGTGCTCGAACGCACCCGCCGCATTCTCGACACGCCGATCAGCACGCTGCGCCAGATGGACGAAGGCTCCTGGCTGATCGGCGACTCGCAGGAAGAGGCCGGCTTCGCCGACAACGTGGTCGGCCTGCCCATCCTGGGCACGCTGGCCGACCGGGCCGTGCGCACGCTGCCGGCGCTGCGCGACGTGCGCGCGGTGCGCTCGTGGTCGGCGCTGCGGGTGATGTCGCCCGACGGCTTTCCCATCTACGAACAATCCGCCACCTGCCCCGGCGCCTTCGTCGTCACCTGCCATAGCGGCGTGACGCTGGCCGGGGCGCACGCGCTCAAGATGGCGCCCATGATCGTCAACGGCATGCTCGACGAAGACATGTCGCCGTTTTCCACCCGGAGGTTTCATGTTCAAAAGGCTAGCTGAGGCCCAGGGCCAGGCTTCGAGCGCGCCGGTGCGCATTACGGTCGACGGCGCCGAGGTAGCCTGCCGCGCCGGCGACAGCGTGGCGGCCGCCCTGTTCGCCAGCGGTCGCGACGCCTGCCGCGACACCGTCGTGCGCGAGGTGCCGCGCGGCCCCTACTGCATGATGGGCGTGTGCTACGACTGCCTGGTCACCATCGACGGCCAGCCCAACCGGCAGGCCTGCATGACGCTGGTGTGCGAGGGCATGGCCATCGAGCGCCAGCACGGCGCGCGCGAGGTGCAATGATGCAGACATGCGAACTGCTGGTGATCGGCGCCGGGCCGGCCGGCCTGGCGGCGGCGGCCACGGCGGCCGCGCTGGGCGTCGATACGCTGCTGCTCGACGAGCAGCCCGCGCCCGGCGGCCAGATCTACCGGGCCATCACCACCACGCCGGTTACCGACCGCCGCATCCTCGGCGAAGACTACTGGCACGGCGCCAGCCTGCTCGAGCCCTTCAAGATCAGCGGCGCGCGCCACGAGGCGGGCGCCACGGTGTGGTCGATCTCGCGCATGACGGCGCCCGAACCCGCAGAGGGCTTCGAGGTGGGCTATTCGGTGGGCGGGCAGGCGCGCCTGCTGCATGCCAGGCACATCCTGCTGGCCACGGGCGCGCAGGAGCGCCCCTTTCCGATTCCGGGCTGGACGCTGCCGGGCGTGATCACGGCCGGCGCGGCGCAGATCCTGCTGAAGTCCGCGGGCCTGGTGCCCAGCGGGCGCGCGGTGCTGGCCGGCTGCGGCCCGCTCTTGTACCTGGTGGCCTGGCAATACCTGAATGCCGGCGCCAAGATCGACCTCATCCTCGAAACCACGCCGCCCGGCCGCTTGAAGCAGGCCCTGCCGCATGCCTTCGACTTCCTGCGCTCGCCCTATTTCGGCAAGGGCTTGAAGCTGATGCGCGCGGTCAAGGCCGCCATTCCCATCGTCAAGGGCGTCCAGGGCCTGAAGGCGCTGGGCGGCGACAAGCTCGAGTCGGTGCAATACACGGTAAACGGACGCACCGAGACCGTGGCCGCCGACCAGTTGATGCTGCACCAGGGCGTGGTGCCCAATGTGAACCTGTCGCGCGCGGTGGGCGTCGAGCATGAGTGGAACCCGGCGCTGGACTGCTGGCAGCCCAGGGTCGACAACTGGGGCGCCAGCTCGGTGCCGGGCCTGGGCATCGCCGGCGACGGCGCCGGCATTGCCGGGGCGCGGGCGGCGGAATATCGCGGCCTGCTGGCGGCGCTGAACGCGGCTTGCGTGCTGGGCCACATCGATGCCGCCCAGCGCGACCGCGACGCCATGCCGTACTACCGGGCGCTGGTGCAGGCCACGCGCGGCCGCGCCTTCTTCGACACGCTGTTCAAGGCGCCGGACGAATACCGCCGCCCCACGGGCGACACCATCGTGTGCCGCTGCGAAGAGGTCACGGCCGGCCAGGTGCGCGAGACGGTGGCCCTGGGCTGTTCCGGACCCAACCAGATGAAGGCCTTCCTGCGCTGCGGCATGGGTCCTTGCCAGGGCCGCTTCTGCGGCCTGACGGTGAGCGAGCTCATCGCCGAAGAACGCGGCGTGCCCGTGCCCGAAATCGGCTACTACCGCCTGCGCTTCCCCACCAAGCCGCTCTCGCTCGGCGAACTGGCCTCCCTGCCGCAGACCGACGAATCGCGCCAGGCCGTGGTGCGGAT
>DASWPO010000255.1:0-7917 GCA_036404015.1 Bordetella sp.
TGAGGTCGACGTTGAGGCTGCCGCGCGCGCCCAGGAACACGGTGGGCCGCTCCGCGCGCAGGCGCGGGCCGTCGGAGGCGATGAGCAGGTCGGCGGCGAAGAGGTCTTTATGTTCCACGCACAGCTCGCGCAGGCCGGGCGAGCCGGTTTCCTCGCCCATCTCGATCAGGTATTTGGCGTTGAAGCCCAGCTTGCCCCGCGTGGCGATCACGATGCGCAGGGCCTCGATGTTGACGGCGTGCTGGCCCTTGTTGTCGGCGATGCCGCGGCCGTACCAGCGGCCTTGCGACTCGGTCAGCGCCCAGGGGGCCAGGCCCGGTTTCCACTCGGCCTCCAGGCCGCGGATCACGTCGCCGTGGCCGTAGCCGAACACGGTGGGCAGGGCCGGGTCTTCGATGCGCTGGGCAAACAGGAAGGGCGCGCGGGCCTTGGGGTGGGTGAACACGCGGCACTCGAAGCCCATGGCCTCGAAGGCCGGGCGCATCTCGTCTTCCAGGTAGCTGGCCAGGATGGGCGCGCGCGCGGGGTTCTGGCTCTCGGTGGGGATGGCGACGCGGCGCGCCAGCAACTGGCGGAAGGCGCCGGAATCGAAGAAGGATCCGGCCTGTTCGACGGCAAGTTCGCGGCTCATGATGGGTGGGTCTCCAGGTGCAGGTGGCAGGCGGCCAGGCCCGCGCCGAGCCGGGCCAGCGCGGGGCGCTCGGCGGCGCATTGCGGCATGGCGTGGGGGCAGCGCGGATGGAAGGGACAACCCGTCGGCGGATTGAGCGGATCGGGAAAGGACAGGCCCAGGCCGATGTCGGGGATGCCCAGCCCGGGCTCGGGCGTGAGCACCGAGGCCAGCAGGGCCTGGGTGTAGGGATGCTGCGGCCGGGCGAAAAGCCCGGCGGTGGGGGCGGACTCGACCACGCGGCCCAGGTACATCACGGCCACCTGGGTGGCGATGTGCTCGACCACGGCCAGGTTGTGGCTGATGAAGACATAGGTGAGGTTGAACTCGCGGCGCAGTTCCATCAGCAGGTTGATGATCTGCGCCTGCACCGAGACGTCCAGCGCCGACGTGGGTTCGTCGCAGACGACGATCTCGGGCTTCATCACGAGCGCCCGCGCGATGGCCACGCGCTGGCGCTGGCCGCCCGAGAGCTGGCCGGGGGTGTTGTTGGCCAGGCGCGGCGGCAGGCCCACGCGCTCGAGCATTTCGATGGCCTTGTGCTGGCGCGGGTTGTCCACGCCGTGCACCTCCAGGGGCAGCGACACGATGGAGGCGATGGAGCGGCGCGGGTTGAGCGACGAGTAGGGGTCCTGGAACACCGGCTGCACGCGGCGCGCGAGATCGCGGCGGTTGATCCCGGTGAGGTCCTGGCCGTCCAGTTCGACGTTGCCGCGGGTGGGCGCGATGAGGCCCAGCAGCAGGCGCGACAGAGTGGACTTGCCGCAGCCCGATTCGCCCACGATGCCCAGCACGCCGCCGCGCTCGACGCCCAGGCTGACCTCGTTGACGGCGTGCAGCAGGCGGGGCGGCTTGAAGGCGCCGGCGCGCACGGTAAACGTGCGGCTGACCGAGACGGCCTGCAGCAGGGGCGTCATGCCTGGACTCCGGCCAGACCGGGGGCGGCGCGGGGGCGGGCGCGGGTCTGCGTGAGGATGCAGCGCCATTGCCGGTCGTGTTCCTCGTGCACCGGGACGGTGTTGCGGCAGTCGGGGTGGGCGTAGCCGCAGCGGTCGACGAAGGCGCAGCCCCGGAGATCGCCGGTGAGCGCCGGCACCACGCCGGGTATGGTGCCCAGCGCCTCGCCCGGGCGCGTGCGGCCGGGCACGGGGATGCAGTCGATCAGTCCTTCGGTATAGGGGTGCCGCGGCGCGGCGAAGAGCTGCGCCACGGGGCTGGACTCGACGATCTGGCCGGCATACATCACCGCCACCCGGTGGGCGATGCGCGCCACCACGCCCAGGTCGTGGGTGATGAGCACCATGGCGATGCCGAGCTCGGCCTGCAGGTCGGCCAGCAGGCGCAGGATCTGCGCCTGGATGGTGACGTCCAGCGCCGTGCTGGGCTCGTCGGCGATCAGCAGCTCGGGTCCGCACATCAGGGCCATGGCGATCATCACGCGCTGGCGCAGGCCGCCCGAGAGCTGGTGCGGGTATTGCCCCAGGCGCTCGCCCGCCGAGGCGATGCCCACTTTGCCCAGCAGCTCCACGGCCCGGTCGCGCGCCTGGGCCGCGCCGGCCCGCTTGTGCAGGCGATAGTGCTCGGTGAGCTGGTCGCCGATGGTGTAGGCCGGGTTGAGCGCCGTCATGGGCTCCTGGAAGATCATGGCCATGCGGCTGCCGCGCAGCGCGTTCATCTGCCTGCGGCCGGCCCGCGCCAGGTCTTCGCCCAGCAGGTTCAGGCGCGTGGCGCTGCGCCGCGCGGCCTTGGGCAGCAGGCCCATGATGGCCAGCGAGGTCATGGACTTGCCGCAGCCCGATTCGCCCACCAGGCACAGGGTTTCGCCGCGTTTGACCTGGAAGGACACGTCGCGCACCGCGCGCAGGGTGCCGCGCGGCGTGGCGATGTCGACGGTCAGGCCCTGCACGTCCAGGGCGATGTCGGCGGCGGTGTTTCCCGAACTTGCGATCACGCTTTGTCCTCGGGCGTCAGGTACTGGTGCAGGCCGTCGCCGGCCAGGTTGATGGCGAAGATCAGCACGGCCAGCGCGCAGCCGGGGATGGCGATCAGCCAGAACGAGAAGAACATATAGGCCTTGGCCTCGGAGATCATCAGCCCCCAGGACGGCAGGGGCGGCTGCACGCCCAGGCCCAGGAAGGAGAGCGAGGCCTCGAGCAGGATGGCGCTGGCGGCCTCGAGCGTGGCGATGACGATGAGCTGCGGCACCACATTGGGCATGATCTCGCCGCGCACGATGCGCCAGGTGGACGCGCCGGCGGCCTGCGCGGCCGAGACGTATTCCAGCGAGCGCACCTGCTGGGTGGCGCTGCGCATGACCACGGCGAAGCGGTCCCAGATGAGCAGGCCCAGCACCAGGATGACGACCCACAGCGAATTGCCCACCAGGGCCACGGTGGCCAGCGCCACCAGGATCACCGGCATGGAGAGCCGGGTGGTGACCAGGAAGGACACCACGGTGTCGATCCTGCCGCCGAAGTAGCCGGCGGCCATGCCCAGCGTGGTGCCGATCAGGCCGGACAGCAGGGCCACGCTCACGCCGATGAGCAGCGAAATCCGCGCGCCGTAGATCAGCCGCGACAGGTAGTCGCGGCCCATCTGGTCGGTGCCCAGGATGTGGTCCCAGCCGCCCTTGGCATACCAGATGGGGGGCGTGTTGCGATGGACCAGGTCCTGCGCGTAGGGGTCGTGCGGCGCGATCCAGGGCGCGAGCAGGGCGGCCAGCGTGATGAGGATCAGCAGCAAGCCGCCGATCAGCAGGGCTTTGTTGCGCAGCAGGCGGTTCATCACGACACCCGGATGCGCGGATCGAGCCAGGCGTTGGCGAGATCGGAGGCCAGCGTCAGCAGCACGTACAGCACCGACAGGAGCAGCACGATGAGCTGGATCACGGGGAAGTCCTTGAAGGTGATGCTCTGGTAGGCCAGGTAGCCCAGGCCGTCGAGCGCGAAGATGGTCTCGATGACCACCGAGCCGCCCAGCAGATAGCCCAGCTGCACGGCGGTGAGCGCCACCACCGGCACCACGGCGTTGCGCAGCGCGTGCTTGAAGATCACGCGGCGGGTCGACAGGCCCTTGGCGCGGGCGGTGCGGATGTAGTCGGCGGCCAGCACCTCGATCATGCCGGCGCGGATCAGCCGCATGAAGGCCGGCGCGGCGTAATAGCCCAGGGCGATGGCCGGCATGACGTAGTGCTGCCAGGTGCCGCTGCCCGAGACGGGCAGCCAGTGCAGCGACAGCGAAAAAAACATGATGAGCAGCAGCGCGAAAAAGAAGTTGGGCAGGGCCTGCCCCAGCACCGCCACGCCCAGGCAGACGCGGTCGACGAGACCGCCTTTGAAGATCGCCGCCAGCACGCCCAGCGGGATGGCGATGAACAGCGCCACGCACAGCGAGGCCACGCCCAGCTTGAGCGTGGTGCCTATCTTGGAAAGGATTAGCGGCCCGGCCGGCACCTTGAAGTACACCGACGTGCCGAAGTCGCCCCGCAGCACATGCCAGACCCAGTCGGCGTATTGCACGACCAGGGGCCGGTCCAGCCCGTAGGTCTTGCGGACCATGTCGATGTCGGCCTGGGTCGCTCCGTCGCCCGCAATGGCCAGGGCGGGGTCGCCCGACAGGTGCATCAGCATGAAGGCCAGGATGGATACCGTCAGCGCCACCATCACGGCCAGGCGCAGGCGTTTCAGCGCGAAGGCGAACATCTCACTTCCAGCTCATGTTCCAGAAACGGGGCAGCTCGTCGGAGTAGATGGTCATGTTGAGATCTTTGTTGGCGACGTAGTAGGCCGGCAGCGTCCAGAGCGGCACGGCATAGGCCTTCTCGGCGATCATGGACAGCGCCTTCTTGTACGTGGCCGTGCGCTCGGCGGGGTCGATGGTGTGGTCGCCCTGGTTGAGCAGGGCCGTGAGGTCGGGATCCTTGTTGACGTCGTCGGCGCCCGAAGCGAAGTACACCGGGGTGGAGGCCGAGGTGTCGTTGACCAGGTTCGAGCCCCAGGTCTGGTGCGACATGGCGCTCTTGTTGGAGCGGGACAGGTCGCGCATGGCGGCGTACTGCAGGAAGTTCAGCTTGGCGTGGATGCCCACCGCCTGCAGGTCGTGGAGGATGGCCTCGGTCTGGTCGCGCTCGCGGTAGGCGAGGATCTCGGTGTCGAAGCCGTTCGGGTAGCCGGCCTCGGCCAGCAGTTTCTTGGCCAGGGCCGGGTCGTAGTTGTACGAGGGGATGCCTTCCTGCGTGCAGCCGACCTGCGAGGGCGAACAGATGGCGTTGATCATCTCGCCGTCGCCCACGATGTTCTTGAAGATGGCCTCGCGGTCGATGGCGTGCAGCACGGCCTGGCGCACGCGCAGGTCCTTGAACTGCGGGTTCGGCCCGCCGTCCTGCGTGTTCATCTGCAGGAACACGATGCGCATGGTCTTGCCGCTGATCACCTGCAGGTTGGGCATGGACTTGAGCTGCTCGGCCTGGTCCTTGGGCACGCTCATGATCAGGTCTTCGCCGCCCGAGATGGCCTCGGCCATCTGCGTCTGGTGGTCGGGGATGATGCGGATGACGATCTTGCCGATCTTGGGCTGGCCCTTGGGCGAGTCCTTGAAGTAGTCGTCGTTCTTCACCAGGGTGATGACCTTGCCCGGCTGGTAGTCGACCACTTTGTACGGGCCGGTGCCCACCGGCTTGGCGCTCATGCCGGCCGGGCCGACCTCGGCGTAGTACTTGGCCGGGTGCATCACGGCCGTGGTGGACAGGTATTCCTTGGCGCCGGGAAAGGGCTCCTTGGTGGTGATGCGCACCTTGTACTGGTCGAGCTTCTCGACCTTGGCGATCCAGTTGACGTTCTGCTGCGTGACGGCCTTGTTCTTCGGGTCGGACACATAGGTGAGCGTGTACACCACCGAGTCGGCGTCGAAGTCTTCGCCGTTGTGGAACTTCACTCCCTGGCGCAGCTCGATTTCCAGCGTCTTGTCGTCGACCTGCCTGAAGCTCTTGGCCAACTGGCCCTTGTATTCGCCCGTGACCGGGTCGTGGTAGAGCAGGGTGTCCCACACATTGGCGGCCAGGATCACGCCGATGCGTACATTGTTGTAGTAGGGATCGAGGCTCTCGGGCGCCTGGTCGTAGGCGAAGTTGAGCGTGTCGTCGGCCTTGCCCGCCAGGGCGGGCTGAGAGGCCAGGGCCAGGCAGGCCAGCAGGGCGGCTGCGCCGGCGCGCAGCGCGAACGGGACGGGGATTCGAACGGCCATATCGGACTTCCTTTTGGGTAATCGATTAGGGCAAAATATGGGGCCACTATATGGCCTGGACCTGCACTGCACCATCGGGTGGATACCCTAGCGGCCGGGTCGCGCGAAGGCGCGCACAATGACAACGACAAGCAATACAAGGGAAATCCATGAATGAAGCATCGATGCGCGAGGCCATCGCCTATGCGCAGGAACACGAATCCGAGTGGGACCGCAGCATCACCGGCGTCTTCGGCGTGCACCAGAAGGACCCCGCGCCCTGGAACCGCCAGTGGGGTCCCTTGCATGACCGCGGCCCGGCGTCTGGCGTGGTGGTGGTCGATGGCAAGACGCTGGCTTCCTGGGGCGAACCCGAGCGCGCCGACCTGACCTACAGCGTGGCCAAGATGTACCTGGCCCTGGTCACCGGCATCGCCTGGGACCAAGGGTTGATCCGCGACCTGGACCAGCCCATCGGCCAGCAATTGCCGGGCATCGGTTTCGATTCGGGCAACAACGCGCTGGTCACCTGGCGCCACTTGCTGCAGCAGACCAGCGAATGGGAGGGCGAGCGCTGGGGCATTTCCGACCAGGCCGACCGCTACCGCGCGGTGACCTACGGCGAGCCGCCCGCCGGCAACAAGGGCGAGGCGCGCCCGCTGCAAAAGCCCGGTACCTACTGGGAATACAACGACGTGCGCATCAACCAGCTGTCGTACGCGCTGATGAACCTGTTCCGCCGGCCGGTGCCCGAGGTGTTCCGCGAGTTCGTCACGCGGCCGCTGGGTTGTAGCGAAGGCTGGCAATGGGTGGGCTACGACACCTCCTGGGTCGAGATCGACGGCCGCCGCATGCAGTCGGTGCCGGGCGGCTCGCACTGGTGCGGCGGCTGCTCGATCAGCAGCCTGGACCAGGCCCTGATCGGCCAGATGCTGCTCAACGCGGGCAAGTCGCGCGACGGCCGCCAGGTGCTCTCGGAAGACTGGCTGCGCCAGATGCGCGAGCCTTGCGCGCTGGCGCCGTATTACGGCTTCTTGATCTGGCTGAACCACCAGGGCAAGGTCTTTCCCAGCCTGCCGGCCTCGAGCTTCTTCGGCGTGGGCGCGGGCAGCTCCTACACCTGGGTCGAGCCCGAGCGCAAGATGGTGGTCATCGCGCGCTGGCTGAACTCGGCCTTCTCCGACGGCCTGTTCGGCAGGATATTGGCGGCGGTGGATGCATAAGCATCCGCTTTATTTGTCGTAGGGCCGCGCGCGGCCGTGCTCCAGAATTCCCGGTTTGATCACCGGTGAACAGAGCATGAACGCGAGAGTGGATTTCAGTACCGCGAAGCCCGGCCCCGCATTGCGGCAGGCCCTGGCCGGCTTGCCCGAACTGGCGCAACGGATCGGCTTAGACGCGGCCGGCCGGGAAAACCGGCGCGAACTGCCGTTCTTCGCTTTCGACCTGTTCCGCCGCTCGGGGCTGGGCGCGCTGCGCATCCCCGAACCATGGGGCGGCCTGGGCGGATCGCTGGAGCAGTTGTTCGAGGTCCTCGCCACCCTGGGCGCCGCCGAGCCGAACGTGGCCCATGCGCTGCGCCTGCATTTCGACGTGACCGAGACGCTGCGCCTGCGGCCGCGCGATGCCCATCACGACGTGCAGATCGGCCGCGTCCTCGCCGGCGCGATTTACGGCGGCGCCTCGACCGAGCTCGGCACCGAACGCCCGGGCCAGATCAGCACGACGCTGGTGCGCGAAGGCGACCATTACCGGCTGACGGGCCGCAAGTACTACTCCACCGGCACGGCCTTTTCCGACTACGGGCGCATCAACCTGAAAAACGAGCAGGGCGAGGACGTCGTGGCCATGATCCCCGTCCAGCGCGAAGGCGTGCAGGTGGTCGACGATTGGGACGGCATGGGCCAGCGCATGACGGCCAGCGGCAGCCTGGTGTTCGACCATGTGCTGGTGCACGACGACGAGGTGGTGCCGCGCCCGGCGGGCGACCTGGTAACCCGCCATGCGGGCGCATTGCGGCAGTTGCA
>DASWPO010000256.1:0-16308 GCA_036404015.1 Bordetella sp.
GGTCACTCCCACGCTGGTGCAGCTGGTATGGATCTACTATGCCCTGCCTATCCTCACCGGCGTCCAGCTGAGTTCGTTCACCGCGGTGCTGCTGGCGCTCGGCCTGCACGAAGGCGCCTACATCGGCGAGATTTTTCGTGCCGGAGTCAGGTCGGTGGCCAAGGGCCAGTTTCTGGCCGGCCAGGCCATCGGGATGACCTACATGCAGACGATGTGGCATATCATCTTGCCGCAGGCGCTCAAGCGCATGATTCCGCCGCTGGTCAACGAATTTGCCGCGCTCATGAAATTGACGTCGCTCGCTTCGGTGCTGGCCGTCCCCGAGCTGCTGCATGCCGCCTATGACATCATCGCGACGACGTTCCGGCCGCTGGAAATGTACACGGTCGCCGCCGCCGTATATGCCATGGTGGTCGCGCCGTTCATCATCCTGGCTCATTACCTGGAGCATGCCTGGAAAGAACGCGATTGATCCGCTTCCAGGGTCTCGCCCGGTCGCGGCGCTTGTTGCCTTTTATAGGTAAAGTGGTAGCGGTAACGCACTCCGGCCCCTGAAAAATCCAAGGCATGTCCGATATTTCCTACGATCCCTTTCCCAAGTACTTGCAGATACGGGAAATCATGCTGCGCTGGCTTGCATCCCTGCAGCCCGGCGACAAGCTGCCCACCGAAGAGCAGTTGGGAAAGCGTTTCTCCGTCAGTCGCCTGACTGTCAGGCAGGCGCTGCATACCTTGGAGGAGGAGGGCATCATCGCGCGGCGGCCCGGCGTGGGGACCTGGTTGTCCCGCCGCCCGGATACCCCTGTCGACAATCGCCTGACCGGTCCTATCGAAGAGTTCTCGGCCCTGGGACTCGCGTTCAGTGCCCGGCCGATCCGCCAGGGCACGATAGACGCGCCGGCAGACGTCGCGGCAGCGCTGGGGCTGCCGCCCGGCAAGCGCATCTATGAGGTTCACCGTCTGCGTATCGTGGACGGTGCGCCGCTTTTGTGGCTTGAAGTCTATCTACCCACCGACCTGGGCCGCAAAGTTGCCAAGGCCGCCGTGGACGGTCTGTTCGTGCCCGTGCTGCGCCGCCTGTACGACCAGGACGTGCGCGAGCAATATCAAACCATCGAGGCGCTATCGGCTTCGGCGGAGCTTGCGGAAATGTTGCAAGTCGAACCGGGCTCGTCCATCTTGAGCGTCAACCGCTTGTTCGTCGATGCGACCGGCCGTCGTGTCGTCTTCTTCAAGACGCGCTTTCGGGCCGACCGCTATTTCTATACGGTCAATCTGCCCCTGGCTCGTCCCAGGGGCTGACACGGCGGGTAGCCTCAGACCGTCTTCACCTCGATCCCGGCTTCTTGCAGCGCCTTGCGGATCCCTTGCGCGAACACCACGGCATTGGGCTGGTCGCCGTGGATGCACAGGGTGTCGGGCTTGAGCGGCACGCGAGTGCCGTCGGTGGCGATCACCGCGTTTTCCTGCACCATGCGCAGCACTTGTTCCACGGCCTTGTTCACGTCGGTGATCATGGCGTCGGGCTGGGTGCGCGGGGTGAGCGAGCCGTCGGGCTGGTAGCTGCGGTCGGCGAAGACTTCCTGGGCGACGCGCAGGCCCAGGGCTTCGGCCTCCTGGATCATGACGCTGCCGGCCAGGCCGTAGAAGATCATGTCGCCGTCGATGTCGCGCACGGCCTGGGCCAGGGCGCGGGCGAGCTTGGCGTCCTTGACGGCCATGTTGTAGAGGGCGCCGTGGGCTTTCATGTGGTGCAGGGCGCCGCCTTGCGAACGGGCCACGCCGGCCAGGGCGCCGATCTGGTAGACGGTGATGTCGTAGGCTTCCTGCGGCGAGATCTGCATGGTGCGGCGGCCGAAGCCGGCCAGATCCTGCAGGCTGGGGTGGGCGCCGATGGCCACGCCCTGCTTGAGCGCGGCGGCCACGGTCTGGCGCAGGGTGGCGGGGTCGCCGCCATGGAAGCCGCAGGCGATATTGGCCGAACTGACGTAGCCGAGCACGGCTTCGTCGTTGCCCATTTTCCAGGCGCCGTAGCTTTCGCCCATGTCGCAGTTCAGGTCCAGGGCTGATTGCGCTGTCATAGTTTGTTTTCCGTCGGTGAAGTCTGTCGAAGGTCAACGGTAATGTAGCGCCAAGGCGGGCCTTCGTGCTGCTTATTCGTAGCGCTGGCCCAGCGCCAGCAGCTCGGGCGTGCCGATCACGGCGTTGAGCCCGTCGAAGTCCAGCATCTTGTCGCGCCACGGCGCGGTGGTGCCGTGTTCGCGCAGGCTGGCGTAGTAGCCCTGCAGCGTATGGGCGACGGCGCGCATCGTGCCGCCGGGGAAGATGACGATGCGAAAGCCGCGCCGGGCCAGCGCCTGGGCGCTTTCCACGGGCGTCTTGCCGCCCTCGACCATATTGGCCAGCAGCGGGATGCGGGACGCGAAGCGCGTGCAGGCCGCCTCGATCTGCTCCGGCGTTTGCAGGGCTTCGACGAAGAGCGCGTCCACGCCGCATGCCAGGTATTGCTCGGCGCGTTCCAGCGCGGCGTCCAGGCCTTCCACCGCGACGGCATCGGTGCGCGCCAGGATCAGGGTATTCGCGTCGGTGCGCGCATCCAGCGCGGCTTTGAGCTTGCCGCACATTTCGCGGGCCGGCACCAGCGTCTTGCCGGCCAGGTGCCCGCAGCGCTTGGGGAAGCCCTGGTCTTCGAGCTGGATCATGGCCGCGCCCGCGCGTTCGAAGTCGCGCACCGTGCGCTGCACGTTCAGGGCGTTGCCGAAGCCCGTGTCGCCGTCCACGATGATGGGGCAGTCGACGCGATCGGTGATGCGCGCCAGGGTGTCGGCGACTTCGGTGCTGGTGGTCAGCCCCACGTCCGAGCGCCCCAGGTGGGAATAGGCGATCGAGGCGCCCGACAGATACAGCGCGTCGAAGCCGGCCTGCTGGGCGATCAGCGCCGACAGGGGATCGTAGATGCCGGGGGCCAGCACGGCCTGGCCGGCGGCGAGCTTGGTTTTGAGCGGATTGGTTTTCATGATGCCTTCATGGGGTGGCGCGCCAGTTCGCCCGTGGCGAGCCGGTGCTTGAGTTGATTGAGCAGGCCGCCTGCGCGGACCATGTCCAGCAGGAAACCGGGTATGGGTTCGCAGGGCAGGGCGCTGCCATCGGCGCGCGCCACGATGGGCGCGTCCGTGTCCAGGTCGATGGCGATGCGTTCGTTTTCTTCGAGTTCGCCGCAGCGCGGGCAGGTGAGCAGAAGCAGGCCCACGTTGAAGGCATTGCGGAAGTACAGGCCGCTGTAGCTGGGCGCCAGCACCGCGCGCAGGCCCAGCGCGACCAGCGCGGCCGCGGCCTGCTCGCGCGACGAGCCGATGCCGAAGTTCTCGCCGGCCACCAGCACGTCGCCGGGCCGTGCGCCGCCGGCGAAGTCCGGGCGTATGCCTTGCAGGCAGTGCTTGGCGATCTCGTCGATGCCGAATTTCATGTAGGCGCCGGGGGCGAGCTGGTCGGTGTCGATGTCGCTGCCGATTTTCCAGACCCGGTGGATGGCGGGTGCGTTTGTCATGCCAGGAACTCCCGCGGGTCGGCGACGTGGCCGGCCAGGGCCGACGCCGCCACGGTGTAGGGCGAGGCCAGGTAGACCCGGGCCGTGTCCGAGCCCATGCGCCCCTTGAAGTTGCGCGCCGTGGTCGATATGACGTTGGCGTCTTCGGGGATCGAGCCGCCGTAGCCGGAGCAGGCGCCGCACGAGTTGGGCAGCACCTCGGCGCCGGACTGCACCAGCCGCGCCATGATGCCTGCGCGTTCGGCCCGCTGCTGGTCGCGCAGGCTGGCCGGCGCCACCATCAGCTTGACGCCTGCGGCCACGGGCTTGCCGCGCAGTACGCGGTCGGCCGCGAGCAGGTCTTCGAACTTGGCGCCGGTGCAGGCGCCGATGTAGGCGGCCTGGATGGGCGTGTCCGGGTAGTCGGACACGGCCGCCGCGTTGGCGGGGCTGTGCGGGGCCGCCACCTGCGGCGCCAGCGCGGCGGCGTCGAAGTCGTGGCGCTCGACCTGCGCGTCCGGGTCGGTCTGCCAGGCCGAGGCGTCGGGCAGTTTGTCGTCCGGCACACCCGCCTCGCGCAGGTAGCGCAGCGTGGTGTCGTCGGGCGCGATCAGGCCGGCCTGCGAGCCGAGCTCGGCCGACATGTTCGACAAGGTCATGCGCTCCTGCATGGACAGGGCGCGTATCGCCTCGCCGCCGAACTCCGCGGCCTGGTAGCGGCCGCCGCTCATGCCGAAGCGGCCGATCATGTGCAGCGCCATGTCCTTGGCGGTGACGCCGTCGGCCAGGCGGCCGCGCCAGTGCATCAGCAGCGTCTGCGGCACCTTGATCCAGATCTCGCCGCTGGCGACCACGCCCAGCATCTCGGTGCTGCCCACGCCGAACATATAGGCGCCGAAGGCGCCGCCGGTGGGCGAGTGGGAGTCGCCGCCCACGCAGAACATGCCGGGGCGGATGTGCCCGTGCTCGGGCACCACGGCGTGGCAGATGCCGATCGAGTCGTAGACGTGCGGCAGCGCCTGCTCGTGCGCCCAGTCGCGGGCGATGCGCACGATACGGCGCGATTCGTCGTCGGACTCGGGCACGTAGTGGTCCATGACCAGCACGACCTTGGCGCGGTCCCACAGGCCCGTGCCCAGCTCTTCGAGCATGGGCTTGAGCCGGCGCGGGCCGCTGGAGTCGTGGAACATGGCCAGGTCGACGCGGCAGTTCAGGATGTCGCCGACGCGCACGGCCTCGCGGCCCGCGGCGGCGGCAAGCAGTTTCTGGGCTAGGGTCTGGGCGGTCATGGGGATGCCTTCAATGGGTTGCGGTGGCCTCAGGCGCGCAGCGGCAAGGGCTCGGGCCTGGCAGGCAGCCAGGTGGGTTCGCCGGACGTGCCGTAGGCCTGCATGTGCATGCGGTATTCATAGCGGTCGGGGCGGTAGAGGGCGTGCAGCCATTCCACGGGCCGGCCGGTTGCGTCCCGCACCAGGCGGTGCAGGCTCAGCAGCGCCGATCCCACGGGGATGTCGAGCGCGGCCGCCGCGGCGGGTTCGGCCAGGGTCGCGGAGATGGCCTGCTCGGCGTGGGCCGCTTCGATGCCCAGGTCGTGGAAGATGGCCAGCAGCGGCCGCGATCCCAGCAGTTCGCGCGGGATGCGCTGGCCGATCTCGTGCGGCACGTGAGTGGTCAGGTACGAAAACGGCAGGCCGTCGTGGCTGCGCACGCGCACCGACCGGCTCACCGGCGCGCCGGGGGCCAGCGCCAGGCGTTCGGCCGCCTGCGCGGACGCGGGAACCACCTGCAGGTCCAGCAGCCGCACCTGGGTCTGCATGCCCATCTGGTCGAGGTGCGTCATGAGCGCGTCGATGTCGGCGCTGTGCCCGTCGGCGGCGGGCGGCGCGGCGAACGTGCCGCGCCCCTGGCGCCGCTGGATCAGGCCCTCGGCCTCCAGCGCCTCCAGCGAACGCCGGACCGTCAGCCGCGAAACCCCGTACTCGGCCGCCAGCGCGTTCTCGCCGGGCATGGGGGCGCCGTATATGTATTGCCCGGCGGCGAGGCGTTGCTTGAGCAGCAGGTAGACCTGGTGGTACAGGGGCAGGGGGTTTTCGGACATGGCGAGGGTTCTCGTGCGCGCCGGCGCCAGGCTATTCGGGCTTGGCGCCGGTGAATTTGACCAGTTCGGCGTAGCGGGGAATGTCCTGGCGGATGAAGGCCGACAGGTCTTCGGCGCTGCCGCCGACCGGGATGGCGGATTCGTTTTCGAGCATCTGGCGAAAGGCCGGGGCCTGCACCGCCTTGCGCGCGGCGTCGTTGAGCGCGGCCAGGGTCGCCGGCGGCAGGCCGGCCGGGCCGATCAGCGCGAACCAGGCGTTCGATTCGAAGCCAGGGACGCTCTGGCCGATGGGCGGCACGCCGGGGAACTCGGGCAGCGGCTGCGGGCTGGTCACGCCCAGGGCGCGTAGCGCGCCGCTCTTGATGTGCGGCGTCACGTTCACCGAACTGGCGAACATCATGTCCACGTGGCCGCCCAGCAGGTCGGCCAGGGCGGGGTTGGTGCCCTTGTAGGGGATGTCCACGATGTCCAGCTTGGCCATCATCTTCATGCGCTCGCCGGCCATGTGCAGCGACGAGCCGATCGAGCCGATGGCGGTCGTGTACTTGCCCGGCTGCGCCTTCACCAGCTCGATCAGTTCGGACATGTTCCTGGCGGGGAAGTCCTTGCGCACCACCAGCACGCTGGGCACGGTGGCCAGCATGCTGATCGGAGTGAAGTCCTTCAGCGTGTCGAAGGGCAGGTTCTTGTACAGGCTGGGGTTGATCGAAAAGCTGGTGAAGGTCACCAGCAGGGTATTGCCGTCGGCCTTGCTCTTGGCGACGTAGTCGGCCGCGATGTTGCCGCCCGCGCCCGGGCGGTTTTCCACCACCAGGGTCCGGTTCAGGACGGGAGCCATGAACTGGGCCATGCCGCGGGCCACCGTATCGGTCGTGCCGCCGGGAGGCGCGCCGACGACCAGCTTGATGGGGGCGTTGTTCTGGGCCCAGGCGGGCGCCGCGGTGATGGACAGGGCGGCCAGCAGGGCGCAGGCGGCCAGGCGCAAGGCGGGAAATGCCATGTTTTTGTCTCCGTGTATTAGGTTGTACTGAGAACAATACAACAATACCTATAGGCAGACAATCCTCCGGACGGCGCGGCAGGCGCGCGCTTGTCAGGGGGCTTTGGGGTGAGCGGCCAACCGCTCGCGCAGCGGCGCGAGCGCGGCGGCCAGCCCTGCGTAGGCGCGTTCGCGCGCCTGGTCCAGGCGCTGGGCTTCGTCCAGCGTGGTCAGGGTAAAGCGCAGTCCCCGGCCGGGCGCGTATTGCGCCAGCAGGGGCAGGTCGGCGCTGATGACCTGGGCGATCTTGGCGTAGCCGCCGGTGGTCTGGCGGTCGGCCATGAGCACGATGGGCTGGCCGTCGGCCGGCACCTGGACGGAGCCGAAGCAGGCGGCCTCGGACAGCATCTGGCGCTGGCTGGTCTGGTGGATGCCGGGGCCGGCGAGGCGGTAGCCCATGCGGTCGGAGGCCGGGCTGACGCGGAATTCGGTGTCGACGAAGCGTTGCTGCGATTCGGCGTCGAAGCGGTCCCAGTGCGCGCCCGGCAGCATGCGCAGGGCGCGGCGCGGCGTGTTCACCAGCGTGGCGGGCAGGTACAGGCGCAGGGCGGCCATGGCCGCGTCGAGCGCATCGAGGCTGGCCGCGTCGTCGCGCAGCGGCTGGCGCAGGCCGACGGCGTCGTCCTTGGCCAGGGCGCGGCCGTGCAGGCCGCCGAAGCCGCCGCGCAGGTAGGTGCTCTCGCTGCCCATGACGGGTTCGAGGGCATAGCCGCCATGCACGGCCAGGTAGGCGCGCAGGCCGCGTTCCGGCTCGGGGCGCGAGGGAAAGGCCAGCAGGTCGCCGGCGCGGGCCAGCTGCGGGCGCAGCACGGGCACGGGTGCGCCGTTGAGCGTGGCGCCCAGGTCGGCGCCGGCCAGCGCGAAGCAGGCGGGGGCGTCGAAGCGCAGCACCGGGCCCACCAGGGTGATCTCCAGCGTGGCGCGGGTGGCGGGATTGCCGACCAGCAGGCTGGCCAGGCGGTGGGCGCGTTCGTCCATGGCGCCGTTCACGGGGATGCCCTGGTGCTGGAAGCCGATGCGGCCCAGGTCCTGGAACGACGACTGCAGGCCGGGCTTGAGGACGGTAATGCTCATGTGTTCCCGCAACCCATGCGCTCGAAAGCCTGCCTGTCGATGGCCGTGAAGCGCACGCGGTCGCCGGGCGCGAGCAGCGCGGCGGGCGAGCGGGCCGGGTCGAACATCACCAGCGGCGTGGCGCCGATGATGCTCCAGCCGCCGGGCAGGCCGCCCGGGTAGATCACCGATTGCCGGTTGGCGATGGCGACGGACCCGGCGGGAATGCTCAGGCGCGGCGTGTCGCGGCGGGGGATGGCGAGCTTTTCGTCGTGCACGCCGATGTACGGAAAACCCGGCGCGAAGCCCAGCATGAAGACCATGCTGCCGGGCCGCATGTGCAGGGACACGACCTCGTCTTCGCTGATGCCCGCGCGGGCCGCCACCTCGGGCAGGTCGGGGCCGAGCTCGCCGCCATAGCAGACGGGGATCTCGATGTCGCGGCCGGCGAGGGCGTCGATCGGGATGCCGCCGGCGAAGAGGGCCGCGACGCGTTCTGCCAGCTGGGCATGCCCGGGACCGTCGACGCCGGGCCGGTAGTGCACCGCCACGGCGGCGAACGAGGGCACGATGTCGGTGACGCCGGGCAGGCCGGCCTCGCGCAGCAGGCGCGCCGCGGCCAGGCAGGCCTGGCCCGTGCGGGCATCGAGCGTGTCGCCAAAGCGCACCAGCAGGCAGCGGTCGCCCTGGGCTTCGATCTGCCAGTCGGGCGATGCGTGCGTGGCGAAAGGGTTCGGGGCGCTCAAGCGGGTTGCTGCAGGCGGTTTTTATTTGGCGAAGAGCGAATCCATGTTCTTGAAGGCCTTGAACTCGAGGGCGTTGCCCGACGGATCGAAGAAGAACATGGTGGCTTGTTCGCCGACTTCGCCCTTGAAGCGGATGTAGGGCTCGATGACGAACTCGGTGCCTTCATCGGTGAGCTTACTGGCCATGGCGTCCCATTGGCCCATGGTCAGCACCACGCCGAAGTGGCGCACCGGCACGCCGTGGCCGTCGACCGCGTTGGTGGCGGCGGCGCCGCACGCGTCCGGGGACAGGTGGGCGACGATCTGGTGGCCGAAAAGATTGAAGTCGATCCAGTCGGGCGAACTGCGGCCTTCGGGGCAGCCCAGCTTCTTGCCGTAGAAGTCGCGGGCTTCTTCCAGGTCGCGGACCGGGAAGGCCAGGTGGAAGGGTTGGATGGCGGTGTGGGCGGTGGTCATGACGAACGCTCCAGGCAAGGTGTCATTAAAGCAATTTGTTCCGGTCCGCTAGTGTATGAATTGTTTTTTTGATTGGAAAACGATATTTTTATGGACTTAGCATCGAAAAAAATGATTGATTGAGTCGCCATCATGCTGCGGGAATTCAAGACCTTCATCGCCGTGGCCCGGGGCGGCACCTTTACCGGGGCCGGCCGCCAGCTGGGGCTGACGCAGTCGGCGGTGAGCGCGCAGATACGCCGTCTCGAGCAATGGCTGGGCGCCGAGCTGTTCGACCGCGGCGCCAAGTCGGCCGAACTCAATGCCCAGGGCCGCGAGCTGCTGCCCCAGGCCGAGGCCCTGGTGGGCATGGCCGAACGCATGGTCGACCAGGCTGGCGCGGGCCGGGTGAGCGGCCTGTTGCGGGTCGGCGCGATCGCCTCGGCGCAGCAGGACCTGCTGGTGCGGGCGCTGGCGCGCTTTCGCGGCGACTATCCCGATGTGCGGGTGCGCATCGTGCCGGGCGTGTCGCTCAACCTGCTGGGCCAGGTCGATGCCGGCGAGATCGACCTGGCCGTGATGATCCGTCCGTCGTTCGCGCTGCCGCCCGAGCTGGCCTGGCAGCCGCTGGTGCGCGAGCCCATGGTGCTGGCGGCGCCGCGCCATGCGCCGCAGGCCTCGTGGCGCGAGCTGCTGGCCAGCCAGCCCTTCATCCGCTACGACCGCTCGTCCTTCGGCGGCAGGCTGGTGGACGGGTTTCTCAGGAAGCAGCGCATTGCCGTGCGCGAGGCGCTGGAGCTCGACGAGATCGACGCCATCGCCAACCTGGTGCGGCAGGGCCTGGGCGTGGCCTTGATGCCGCAGACGCGGCAACTGGCCACGCGCGGCCTGCGCCTGGTCGCGCTCGACGAGCCCGGCTTCTACCGCGAGATCGGCATCGTGGCGCGGCGCCCGCTGGAGCGCGCGCCCCTGGCGGCCGAGCTGGTGCGCTGCCTGGTCGACGCGGCGGGCTGATGTCCCGACCTAGGGCTTGCGCGGCCTGGCCCCGCGTTTGCCTTTGACCTGCCAGGTGACGCCGCGCGCCAGCTCGACGAAGGCCCGCAGGTACTCGGCGTCTTCGTCGGCCTCGCGCACGCCCAGGAAGATCTGCTTGGCGATGCCGCGGCGTCCCAGGCGCAGCGGTTCGATCGCCATCTTGCCGGCGTACTCCTCGACCAGCCAGCCGGGCAGGGCCGTGACGCCGCGGCCGGCCTCCACCATCTGCAGCATGATGTCGGTGGCTTCGACCACCTTGTGGCGCCGGGGCATGCAGTGGGCGGGCAGCAGGAACTGGCCATAGATGTCCAGCCGCTCGATGTCCACCGGGTACGTGATGAGGGTTTCGTCGACCAGCTGCTGCGGCGTGACGTGGGCCTGGCCGGCCAGGCGGTGGCTGCTGCCGACCACCAGCACCTGCTCGTAATCGAAGACCGGCTCATAGCGCAGCCCGGGCCGATGCAGGGGGTCGGGCGTGACGAGCACGTCGATCTCGTAGCCGAACAGGGCGCCGATGCCGCCGAACTGGAAGCGCTGCTTGACGTCCACGTCCACGTCCGGCCACTTGGCCAGGTAGGGGGAGACGACCTTGAGCAGCCACTGGTAGCAGGGATGGCATTCCATGCCGATGCGCAGCGTGCCGCGCTGGCCGCGGGCATATTGCTGCATGAGCGATTCGGCGTGTTCCAGCTGCGGCAGCAGCCGGTTGGCCAGGCCCAGCAGGTAGAGCCCGGCCTGCGTCAGGCGCAGGCTGCGGCCTTCGCGCGTCCAGACGGCCGTGCCCAGCTGCTGCTCCATTTTCTTCACGGTATGGCTGAGCGCCGACTGGGTCAGGTACAGCACGTCGGCCGCGGCGGTCAGCGACCCTTGGCGGTCGACTTCGCGGATGACGGCGAGATGGATGCGTTCGAGCATGGTTCCAATATATGAATGAATTTGATGGGTGAATGAAAAAATACCACTATTTTTCATGGTTCGGGCTGCCTACCATGGACGCTCTTTTCGCATTCGGTACCAGGACAGCACATCATGGCCAAGACCCACAACCTCGGATTTCCGCGCATCGGCGCGCAGCGCGAACTCAAGTTCGCGCTCGAAAACTATTGGAAAGGCGCGTCCACGCAGGACGAGCTCGCCGCGCTGGGCGCGCAGCTGCGCCAGCGCCATTGGCAGGACCAGGCCGGGCTGGACCTGGCGCCGGTGGGCGATTTCTCGTTCTACGACCAAGTGCTCGACATGAGCTTCACGCTGGGCAATATCCCGCCGCGCGCGCTCGGCCTGGCGGGCAACCGCCTGGACGACTATTTCCGCGTGGCCCGCGGCCGTTCCGCGCAGGACGCGGCCTGCTGCGCGGCGCATGCCGGCGCGGATGCCGGCGCGCAGGGTGGTGTCCAGGCCGGCGAGATGACCAAGTGGTTCGACACCAACTACCACTACATCGTGCCGGAGTTCCATGCCGGCACCGAGTTCTCGCTCGACGCCTCGCGCCTGCTGGAGCAGATCGACCAGGCGCATGCCCAGGGCGTGCCGTTCAAGCCGGTCATCATCGGGCCCGTCACCTATCTGTGGCTGGGCAAGGCCAAGGACGATTCCGACAAGCTCGCCTTGCTGCCGCGCCTGCTGCCGGTCTATGCCGAGCTGCTCGACAAGCTGGCCGAGCGGGGCGCCCAGTGGGTGCAGGTGGACGAGCCGGCGCTGGTCACGGAATTGCCCGAAGCCTGGCGGCAGGCCTATGCCGAGGCCTACCGGGCCCTGCAGGGCAGCCGCGCGCCGCTGCTGCTGGCGACCTACTTTGGCACCCTGCGGCACAACCTGGCGCTGGCCTGCGGCCTGCCCGTGGCGGGGCTGCACGTCGACGCCGTCCGCGGCCGCGACGAGGTGGAGCAGGTGCTGCGCACCCTGCCGTCGGACAAGGTCCTGTCCCTGGGCGTGATCGACGGTCGCAATATCTGGAAGACCGATCTGCACGCGGTACTGGCCTGGCTGGAGCCGATTCACGGCGAATTGCGCGACCGCTTGTGGATCGCGCCTTCCTGCTCCCTGCTGCATGTGCCGGTCGACCTGAAAGCGGAGCGGCGGCTCGATGCCGACATCCGGTCCTGGTTGGCCTTCGCGCTGCAGAAGCTCGAGGAGCTGCGGGTGCTGGCCGCGGCCCTGAACCAGGGGCGCGTGGCCGTGCAGGAGGCCCTGGTCGCCAATTACTCGGCGGTGGCCAAGCGCCGCGAGTCGGCCCGCGTGCACAATCCGGCCGTGCAGGCAGCGCTGGCCGCGCTCGACGCCGGGGCTGGGCGGCGGACGTCGCCCTATGCGCGCCGCGCCGCGCTGCAGGCCGATCGCCTGAAGCTGCCCGCCTATCCCACCACGACCATCGGCTCCTTTCCCCAGACGGCGGAGATCCGCCTGGCCCGCCAGCGCCGCCAGCGCGGCGAACTCGACGAGGCGGGCTACCGCGCCGCCATGCAGGCCGAGATCGAACGCTGCGTGCGCGAGCAGGAGGCGCTGGACCTGGACGTGCTGGTGCATGGCGAGGCCGAGCGCAACGACATGGTCGAGTACTTCGGCGAGCAGCTGGAGGGCTATGCGTTCAGCCAGTTCGGCTGGGTGCAGTCCTACGGCTCGCGCTGCGTCAAGCCGCCCATCCTGTTCGGCGACATCAGCCGGCCCAGGGCCATGACGGTGGCGTGGATCCAGTACGCGCAGTCGCTGACCGACAAGCCCATGAAGGGCATGCTGACCGGGCCGGTCACGATGCTGAACTGGTCGTTCGTGCGCGACGACCAGCCGCGCGCGGCGACCTGCATGCAGCTGGCGCTGGCCATCCGCGGGGAAGTGCTGGACCTGGAAAAGGCCGGCGTGGGCGTGATCCAGATCGACGAGGCGGCGCTGCGCGAAGGTTTGCCCCTGCGCCGTTCGGAATGGGGCGAGTACCTGCGCTGGGCGGTGCAAGCCTTCCGCGTCACGGCCAACGGCGTGCGCGACGAGACGCAGATCCACACCCATATGTGCTATTCGGAGTTCAACGACATCATCGCCTCGATCGCCGACATGGATGCCGACGTCATCACCATAGAAACCTCGCGCTCCGACATGGAGCTGCTCGATGCCTTCGACGATTTTGCCTATCCCAACGAAATCGGGCCCGGGGTGTACGACATCCATTCCCCCAACATCCCGTCGCGCGAACAGATGGAAGGCCTCATGCGCAAGGCCGCGCAGCGCATTCCCGCCCAACGCCTGTGGATCAATCCGGATTGCGGCCTGAAGACGCGGGGCTGGAGCGAAGTGGTCCCGGCGCTGCGCAATATGGTGGCGGCGGCCCGCGTCCTGCGCGCGGAATTGCGCTGAGCCGGTTCGCGCCCGCCGCTCAGGCGTCGGGCGCCGTGTCGGCCGGGGCGGGCAGCTGGGGCTCGCCGCGGATGACGCGTTCGGGCGGGAAGTGCAGCGCGAACGTGCTGCCCTTGCCCGGCTCGCTGGCGATGCTGAGCGTGGCGTCATGGCGCATGACGATGTGCTTGGTGATGGCCAGGCCCAGGCCGGTGCCGCCCACGGCGCGCGAACGGCCGCGGTCCACGCGGTAGAAGCGTTCGGTCAGGCGCGGAAGGTGGCGCGCCGCGATGCCGATGCCGGTGTCCTTCACGCGGTAGTGGGCCGCGCCTTCGGCGTCGGCTTCCCAGTACACCGAGATGCGTCCGCCGTCGGGCGTGTAGCGCACGGCGTTGGTCAGCAGGTTCGAGACGGCCGAGGTCAGCTCGCTGGCGCTGCCCAGCAGGTCCAGGTCGCCGTCGATATGCCATTCGAAGATATGCTGGCCGTTGGAGAGGGCCTCGACCTGCTGGCGCGCGTGCAGCAGCAATTCGCTCATGTTGACGACCGCGGGCCCGGCGCCGGGCGAGGATTCGAGCGTGGACAGCGTGAGCAGGTCTTCGACGATGGCCTGCATGCGCTGCGCCTGCTCGTACATCAGGCCGATGTATTGCTCGCGCTGCTCGGCGGGCAGGGCGTCGACGGGCATGTCGCGCAAGGTTTCCAGGAAGCCCGTCAACACCGTGAGCGGGGTGCGCAGTTCGTGCGAGACGTTGGCCACGAAGTCGCGCCGGGTGGTTTCCAGCTTCTCGATCTGCGTGACGTCGCGCGAGATCAGCAGGCGCTGGTTCTGCCCGTAGGTGGCGAGCTGGATCATCATCACGCGCTCCTGCCCGCTATTGGACAGGCGCACCAGGATGGGATCGGGCCAATCCTTGCCGTGCGCGTAGGCCACGAAGTCGGGCGCGCGCACCAGGTTGAGCAGGCTGCTGCCGCGGTCGTAGGGCAGGCGCAGGCCCAGGTGGCGCATGGCCATGCGGTTGCACCAGTCGATCTGGAATTCTTCGTTGAGCGTGACCACGCCGTCGGGCAGGGCCTGGGCGGCGGCCATCATGCTCTGCAGGGCATTGCGGCTTTCCTGCAGGGAGCGCGATTGCGCGCGCAGGTAGCGGTAGAGCGGCGCCAGCACGCCGTCCCAGGCGCCCACGGAGGCGGGCGGGGAGGCTTCGGGGTCCTGCGCCCACTGCGCCACGCGCGTCAGGCGCCAGCTGCGCCACATCAGCATGGTGAACAGCGCCAGGCAAAGCACCGCCCAGCCGGCGTCGGGCGCCAGCACCCAGCCCGCGAGCAGCCCTACGGCCGCCCAGAGGGCGCACCAGATCAATGTACGCAGCCAGACCATGCCGGCAGTCTAGCGTGCCGGTACTTGCGCCGTGAACCGGTAGCCGCTGCCGCGCACGGTTTCCACGTGCATGTCATGGCCGCTGGGTTCCAGCGCTTTGCGCAGGCGGCGGATGTGCACGTCGACCGTGCGCTCCTCGACGAAGACGTGGTCGCCCCACACCTGGTCGAGCAGCTGGGCGCGCGAGAACACGCGCTCGGGATGGGTCATGAAGAAGTGCAGGAGGCGGAATTCGGTCGGCCCGATCGACAGCGACTGCGTGTTGCCCGACAGGCGGTGGGTGACCGGATCGAGCTTGAGGCCGGCCACGTCGATGACGTCGTCGGTGAGCTGGGGCGCGCGGCGGCGCAGCACGGCCTTGATGCGGGCCATCAGCTCCTTGGGCGAGAAGGGCTTGGTGATGTAGTCGTCGGCGCCGGCTTCCAGGCCGTCGACCTTGTCCTGCTCCGAGCCCTTGGCGGTGAGCATGATGACGGGCACGGTGCGGGTGCGCTCGTCTTCGCGCAGCTTGCGCGCCAGGGCCAGGCCCGAGGTGCCGGGCAGCATCCAGTCGAGCAGGATCAGGTCGGGCAGTTCGGCGCGGATCAGCGTCTGGGCCTGTTCGGCGTCGAAGGCCCGCAGCACCTTGTGCCCGGCGAATGACAGGTTGACGGCGATCAGTTCCTGGATGGCGGGTTCGTCTTCGACGACGAGTATGGTGCTGGACATGGGAGCGGGTCGCTGGCAAAAACGGTGCGCCGGTTGGCGCGAGCGTTGCAATAGTATGGCCGTAATATGTCAGGTATGTGACCGGCGCTGCGGGATACCGCCGGGGCGCGGGGGCATGATCGGCTACCATTGCGCCATTACCGGGATCACACCATGCAGAATTCCAATCCCCCCTCGGGTACGTCCGGGCAGGACAGCACCCATTTCGGGTTTCAAACCGTCCCCGAAAACGAAAAGGCCCGCAAGGTCGCCGAGGTGTTCCATTCGGTGGCCGCCAACTACGACATCATGAACGACCTGATGTCGGGCGGCCTGCACCGTATCTGGAAGGCCTTCACCATCAGCCGGGCCGCGATCCGCCCCGGCATGCGCGCGCTGGACATCGCCAGCGGCACGGGCGACCTGGCCCGCGCGTTCGCCAAGCGCGCCGGGCGCACCGGCGAAGTCTGGATGACCGACATCAACGACTCCATGCTGCGCGTGGGGCGCGACCGGATGATCGACGCCGGCCTGGTGCTGCCCACCGCCGTGTGCGATGCCGAGCGGCTGCCTTTTCCCGACGCGTATTTCGACCGCGTCAGCGTGGCCTTCGGCCTGCGCAACATGACGCACAAGGACCGCGCGCTGGCCGAGATGACGCGCGTGCTCAAGCCCGGCGGCAAGCTGCTGGTGCTGGAGTTCTCCCGCGTGGCCAAGCCGCTGGCGCCGGTCTACGACTGGTACTCCTTCAAGGTGCTGCCCCTGATGGGCAAGCTGGTGGCCAAGGACGAGGACAGCTACCGCTACCTGGCCGAGTCGATCCGCATGCACCCCGACCAGGACACCCTGGCCCGCATGATGCGCGAGGCCGGCCTGGACCGCGTGCAGTACTTCAACCTGACCGCCGGCGTGGCGGCGCTGCACGAGGGCGTGCGGCTGGGTTGACGACCGGCCCGCCGGCGCCGGCGGGGATCGTCGCTTGTG
>DASWPO010000257.1:0-2950 GCA_036404015.1 Bordetella sp.
AGCTTGCGCAGGATCCACACCTTCTGGAGGATTTCCTTCGGGATCAGCAGTTCCTCGCGACGGGTGCCCGACTTGTTCAGGTTGATCGACGGGTACACCCGCTTTTCGGCCAGCCGGCGCTCCAGGTGCACTTCCATGTTGCCGGTGCCCTTGAATTCCTCGTAGATCACGTCGTCCATGCGGCTGCCGGTCTCGATCAGCGCGCTGCCGATGATGGTCAGCGAGCCGCCTTCCTCCACGTTGCGCGCCGCGCCGAAGAAGCGCTTGGGGCGCTGCAGGGCGTTGGCGTCCACGCCGCCGGTCAGCACCTTGCCCGAGGCCGGCACCACGGTGTTGTAGGCGCGGGCCAGGCGGGTGATGGAGTCCAGCAGGATCACCACGTCCTTCTTCATTTCGACCAGGCGCTTGGCCTTTTCGATGACCATCTCGGCCACCTGCACGTGGCGCGTGGCGGGTTCGTCGAAGGTCGAGGCCACCACTTCGCCGCGCACGGTGCGCTGCATTTCGGTCACTTCCTCGGGGCGCTCGTCGACCAGCAGCACGATCATCACCGCCTCGGGGTAGTTGGTGGTGATGGCGTGGGCGATGTGCTGCATCATCACCGTCTTGCCGGACTTGGGCGGGGACACGATCAGGCCGCGCTGGCCATGGCCGATGGGCGCGAAGATGTCCATGATGCGGCCGGTGAGGTTTTCCTCGCTCTTGATCTCGCGTTCCAGGCGCATGACGCGATCCGGGTGCAGCGGCGTCAGGTTCTCGAACATGATGCGGTGCTTGGCCGCTTCGGGCAGTACGCTGTTGATCTTGTCGACCTTGACCAGGGCGAAATAGCGCTCGCCGTCCTTGGGCACGCGCACTTCGCCTTCGATGGAGTCGCCGGTGTGCAGGTTGAAGCGGCGGATCTGCGAGGGCGAGATGTAGATGTCGTCGGTGCTGGCCAGGTAGGAGGTCTCGGGCGAGCGCAGGAAGCCGAAGCCGTCGGGCAGCACTTCGAGCACGCCGTCGCCGAAGATCTGCTCGCCCTGCTTGGCGCGCCGCTTCATGATGGCGAACATCAGTTCTTGCTTGCGCAGGCGGTTGGCGTTTTCGATTTCCAGGCCTGCGGCCATTTCCAGCAGCTGCGATACGTGCTGGGCCTTCAGTTCATTGAGATGCATTGCGATGGGGGATAGATGAGGGAATGGGTTGGCAGGCAGCGGACGCGCCCACGCGGTTGTCTTACGTATGGATGGGAATGGGGCAATTCAGAATCTGGGCTGCTCTGGCCCCGGCGTAATGCCGGTGTCTGGGCGGCAGCTTTTACTTATGGCGACGGCCGGGGTGGGCTTTGACCCTGGCCCTGGCCGGGCAGGCGCGGGTACCAGCCGGATGGCTGATTGCCCGCGCTGGGCATTTTTACATTACCCGGTAGTTTACAACGTACCGTTCAGGAATGCAGTGAGTTGCGATTTCGACAGGGCGCCGACCTTGGTGGCCGCGGCTTTGCCATCCTTGAACAGCATCAGGGTGGGGATGCCGCGGATGCCATACTTGGCAGCCGTGTCCGGGTTGGCGTCGACGTCGACCTTGGCCACGGTGAGGCGGCCGGCGTATTCGCCGGCGACTTCTTCGAGGATGGGGGCGATCATCTTGCAGGGGCCGCACCAGGCTGCCCAGTAGTCGACCAGCACCGGCTGGCCGGACTGGAGCACATCGGTGTCGAAGCTGGCGTCGCTGACGTGTTTGATTTGCTCGCTCATGGAATTTCTCGGGGGGGCTCGGATTCGAGAGAAGTGGGTTGTTACGCGAAAGCATACCACTGTCCATAACAACAGGGTTCAATGGTTTTGTGTAGGATGTTGCCGCGCGCTGCACTGCGGCGAGGTGGCGGGCTGGTCAGACGCTGAGCATCCCAGCCCGAGCCGCGCCAGCCGTGCGCCCGTCCGTAAAATGTCTGTTTTTTTCCACAGAACCTGGGGATAACTTGGCCACACCGCGTTACACCGAAGCGTCGATCCGCGTTCTCAAGGGGTTGGAGCCCGTGCGCCAGCGCCCGGGCATGTACACCCGCACCGAAAATCCCCTGCACATCGTGCAGGAGGTCATCGACAACGCCGCCGACGAGGCCCTGGCGGGCCATGGCAAGCAGATTCAGGTCACGATGCATGCCGATGGCAGCGTTTCCGTGGAAGATGACGGCCGCGGCATCCCGGTCGGCCTGCACCCCGAAGAGCACGCGCCCGTGGTCGAGCTGGTGTTCACGCGCCTGCATGCCGGCGGCAAGTTCGACAAGGCCGCGGGGGGCGCCTATGCCTTTTCCGGCGGCCTGCACGGCGTGGGCGTGTCGGTGACCAACGCCCTGGCCACCAAGCTGGAAGTGGTGGTCTGGCGCGACGGCGGCACGCACCGCATGGTGTTCGCCGGCGGCGACGTGGTCGAACCCGTCGCGCCCTTCGATGCCGGCGTGAAGAAAAAATCCGGCACCCGCGTGCGCGTCTGGCCCGACCCCAAGTACTTCGACAGCCCGGTCATCCCGCTGGGCGAGCTCACCCACCTGCTGCGCAGCAAGGCCGTGCTGCTGCCCGGCGTGAAGGTCACGCTCAAGAACGAAAAGAGCGGCGACACCAAGACCTGGCAGTACACCGACGGCCTGCGCGGCTACCTGGCCGAGGCCCTGGCCGGCGCCGAGCTGATGATTCCCTTCTTCGAGGGCGAGCAGTATGCCGATGCCGACCACGAAAACTTCGCCGAAGGCGAGGGCGCCCAGTGGGCCGTGGCCTGGACCGAGGACGGCAATGTGGTGCGCGAGTCCTACGTCAACCTGATCCCCACCCCGGCCGGCGGCACGCACGAGTCGGGCCTGCGCGAAGGCCTGTTCGGCGCGGTCAAGAGCTTTGCCGACCTGCACGGCCTGCTGCCCAAGGGCGTGAAGCTGCTGCCCGAGGACGTGTTCGCCCGCGCCAGCTTCGTG
>DASWPO010000258.1:0-12125 GCA_036404015.1 Bordetella sp.
GTGCTGCGCGACGCCCAGTTCGGTCCGGTCATCCGTTTCGGCGCGGGCGGGCCCGAGGCCGAGCTGTCGGCCTGGGGCGGCGGCATGGATCTGCCCCCGCTCAACGGTTACCTGGCGCGCCAGTTGCTGGCGCGCAGCCGTCTGTGGCGGCGCGTGGTGGCGCCGGAAGTGGGCGGCATCGCCATCGAGAAGCTGCAGCACGTGCTGGTGCAGGTGTCCGAACTGGTGTCCGAACTGCCGGACGTCGAGGCGCTGGAGATCGACCCGCTCTTCATCGGCGAGACGCACCTGCGCGCGGCCGGCGTGCGCATGCATCTCACGCGCGAGGCGGCCGAGCTGCCGCAGCTGCACGGCTATCCGCACATGGCCATCCATCCGTATCCCACGCGGCTGGTGCAGGTGCGGCGCTTCGACGACGGCACGCCCTGGGTCATCCGGCCCATCCGCCCCGAGGACGGCGAATCGCTGCAGGAGTTCATCCGCGGGCTGTCGGAGCGCTCGCGCTACATGCGCTTCGTGTCCATGCTGCGCGAACTCACGCCGCGCATGCTGGCGCGCTACACCCAGGTCGACTACCACCGCGAGCTGGCGCTGGTGGCCTGCACGCAGGTGCCCAATCCGGCGCACCGCGGCCATCCGCGCGAGGTCATCATCGGCTTCGCCCATTACCTGCGCAATGCCGACGGGCGCGGCGCCGAATACGCCCTGGTCATCGGCGACGACTGGCAGCGCCAGCACCTGGGCGGCCAGCTGATGCAGGCGCTGATTGCCGAAGCGCGCGACCAGGGGCTGGAATACATCGACGGCCTGGTGCTGGCCGCCAACCGGCCCATGCTCACGCTGATGACCCGCCTGGGCTTCACCAACGACGCCGATCCGGAAGACCCGACCATGCGCCGGGTGTGGCTGAACTTGAAATGACGCGAACTTGAAGCAACGCGTCTTTAGAACGACGTGGAGCTTGAAGCCCCTTGAGCCGAGGACCCCGGAGCAATCCGAAGCGCAGCCCCCACCAGGGGCGAGCATCGGAATTGCGCAGGGCAGCCTCGGCGCCTCAAGAACTCAAACGCCGCCACGCCGCAAAGAAACTCTCAGCCAATCACTTCCGAGAGAAACACCCGGATATCGTCGATCTCCGGCGGGCAGACCGAATGCGGCATGGGATAGGTGTGCCAGCGCACATCGCAGCCCAGCGCCTGGAGCTGCGCCCGCGATGCCTCGGCTCGCGGCAGCACCACCACCGGATCGAAGACGCCATGGGCCAGGAAGATCGGCGTGCGCGCATTGGCCGGCTGCCGTTCGGCGGCGGCCAGCTCGAGCAGCGGCAGGTAGCCCGACAGGGCCACCATGCCGGCCAGCGCTTCGGGCAGGCGCAGCCCGGTGTGCAGCGTCATGGCGCTGCCCTGCGAGAAGCCGGCCAGCACGATGTTCGACGTGGCGATGCCGCGGGCGTTCTCGCGGGCAATCAATGCGCGGACCGCCTCTTCGCTGGCGCGGATGCCCTGGGCATCTTCACGGTGCGCCAGGCCCGGCAGCAGGATGTCGTACCAGGCGCGCATGGCCATGCCGCCGTTGATCGTCACCGGCCGCACCGGCGCGTTGGGAAATACGAAGCGCACGGCGTGCTCGATGCCCTGCGTCAGCTCGGGCACGATGGGCGCGAAATCGTTGGCGTCGGCGCCCAGTCCGTGCAGCCAGATCACGGCGTGCGTGGGGCGGGGGGCGGTCTCGATCTCGAGGCAGTCAAGCAGGGGAGTCGTCATGCCAGATCCTTCAAAGCTTGAAACAAGGCTCGATATTGCTTGCGCTGCGGTTCCTGGCCTTGCTGCAGGGCGGCGTTGGCCTGGTCTTCCTTGCGGGCGGCGCGGATCACGGCGCGCAGGTGCTGCACGTCGGCGCCGGGGTGGTCCTGCAGCAGTCCGGTGAGCGCGTCGTCGTCCGCCAGCAGGCGGTCGCGCAGGGCTTCCAGGCGATGCATGGCGGCCGTGGCCTCGCGCGAGCCGTTGTTCCAGATGTCGAGCTGGGCGCGGATTTCCTCGGCGGGGGCATTGCGCATCAGCTTGCCCACGAAGTGGATCTGGCGCCGGCGGCCTTCGCGGCTGGTGGTGCGCTGCGCCTCGCGGATGGACTCGTACAGGCGCTCGGCCAGCGGCAGCTGCTTCAGGCGTTCGGGAGAAAGCTCCACCAGCTCCTTGCCCAGGTCGAGCAGGGCATGCATCTCGCGCTTGACCTGCGATTTGCTGGGCCGGTCGTAGCCTTCGTCTGCGGTGTCGTCGGAAAGGTCTGGTCCGTTGGGGAGCTCGGCGTGCATAGGAAAGCGGGGGGAGGGAGGCGGGAAAACCGGGGTAACGGCTTGGGCAGCAAAACGGGCGGTCAAAAACCGGCAATCAAAACAGGCCATCGCGCGCCTGCGCGGCCAGCCGGCCGGCTGCGGACTTGGGGCTATGATAACCGCCTCAGCAAACTGGACAGCAATGGTCAATTCCTCTTCTCCCCTGCCGGTGGCCGCCAACCAGGCGCGCTTTAGCGAACTCGTCGAAAAAGTGCTGGCCTACGCGCGCCGGGCGGGCGCCAGCGATGCCGTGGCCGAAGTCTCCGAAAGCCTGGGCCTGTCGGTCTCGGTACGCAGCAACGACATCGAAACCGTCGAGCAGACGCGCGACCGCTCGCTCGACCTCACCGTCTACGCCGGCCAGAGCCGCGGCTCGGCATCCACTTCCGACTTTTCCGACGAGGCCCTGCGCCAGACGGTCGAGGCCGCCTGGCACATCGCCCGCCATACCGCGGCCGACCCGGCCGCCGGCCTGCCCGACGCCGACCTGCTGGCCACCGACCACCGCGACCTGGCCCTGCACTACGCCTGGCACATCGGCACCGAAGACGCCGCCGAGCTGGCGCTGCGCGCCGAACGCGCCGCGCGCGCGGTCGACCCGCGCATCACCAATACCGACGGCGCCTCGGTGAGCGCCTACGAAGGCCAGTTCGTCATGGGCAATACGCGCGGCTTCCTGGGCGGCTATCCGTATTCGCGCCACAGCCTGTCGGTGGCGCCCATCGCCGGGCGCGGCAACAATATGCAGCGCGACTATTGGTACACCTCCGAGCGCGACGCCAAGCTGCTGGCCACGCCCGAGGCGGTCGGCCGCTACGCCGCCGAGCGCACGCTGTCGCGCCTGTCGGCCCGCCGCATTGCCACCGGCCGCGCGCCGGTGCTGTTCGAGGCGCCGCTGGCGCTGGGCCTGTTGGGCGCCTTCACCCAGGCCACCAGCGGCGGCGCGCTCTACCGCAAGGCCAGCTTCCTGGTCGACGCGCTGGGCAAGCCGGTGTTCGCCGATCACCTCGACGTGGCCGAAGACCCGCACGTCCGGGGCGGCCTGGGCAGCTCGCCCTTCGACGACGAAGGCGTGCGCACGCAGGCCCGCCAGGTCGTCGCGGGCGGCGTGCTCGAAGGCTATTTCCTGTCCTCGTACACGGCCCGCAAGCTGGGCATGGTCACCACCGGCAATGCCGGCGGCTCGCACAACCTGTCGCTCACCTCGCGCCTGACGAAGAAAGGCGACGATTTCGAGGCCATGCTGCGCAAGCTGGGCACGGGCCTGCTGGTCACCGAACTCATCGGCCAGGGCGTGAACTACGTCACGGGCGATTATTCGCGCGGCGCCTTCGGCTATTGGGTCGAGAACGGCCGCATCCAGCATGCCGTGCAGGAAATCACCATCGCCGGCAACCTGGCCGACATGTTCCGCCACATCGTCGCGGTGGGCGCCGACACCATCACGCGCGGGACCAAGACCACGGGGTCCATCCTGATCGAACAGATGTCGATCGCAGGCATCTAGCCCGCGCGCCGTCCGGGTTACATCGTCCGGATTACATCGTCCATTCATCAGGCCGCCCTCCACAGCATGCACTTCGGGAGATGAAAAACATGCAACGTCGCTCATTCTTGAAGCAGGCCGGCCTGGGTGCCGCCGCGGGTGGCGCCGTCCTGGTCGCGCCGGCCATGGCGGCCGATGCGCCCTCGCTCAAATGGCGCCTGGCCTCGGCCTTTTCCGAAAAGCAGGACGTGCTGTTCGGCGCGGCCGGGGTGTTCGCCAAGTATGTGTCCGACGCCACGGACGGCCGTTTCGACATCCGGCCCGCGCCGGCCGACGACAAGGCGCCGGCCTCGGGCGTGCTGGATGCGGTGCAGAAGGGCACGGCCGAGATGGGGCATGCCGTATCGTCCCTGTATTACGACACCAATCCGGCCCTGTGCTTCGATGCGGCCGTGCCCTTCGGCCTGAACGCGCGGCAGATGAATGCCTGGATGTTCGAGGGTGACGGGCTCAAGCTCACGCGCGATCTCTTCAAGGGCTACGGCATCGTCAATTTCCCCTTGGGCAATACCGGCGGCCAGATGGGCGGCTGGTACAAGGGCGAGGTCAAGTCCATCGAGGCGTTCAAGGGCCTGAAGATCCAGGCGTCGGGCATCCAGGCGCTGGGCATCCAGGCGTCGGGTCTGGTGGGGGCGTTGCTGGCCCGCATGGGCGCCGCGCCGCAGGCCTTGGCGACCGCCGACGATGTGGCCAAGGCCTTCGACGCGGGCGCGCTGGACGCCGTCCTGGGCGCCGGCCCCTACGACGACGAGAAGCAGGGGGCGCCCAAGGCGGCCCGTTTCTACTATTACCCGGCCTGGTGGTCGGGCAGCACGCAGGTCTCGCTCTATATCGGCGCCAAGGCCTGGGACAGCCTGCCCAAGCCGTACCAGGCCATCGTCGAGGCGGCCAGCCGCGCGGCGCACCTGGACATGACGGCGCGCTACGACAGCCAGAACGCCGCGGCCTTGAGCCGCCTGGTGGCGGGCGGCGCGCAACTGCGCGCCTTCCCGCGGTCGGTGCTGGACGCGGCCTGGGATGCCGCGTCGGCCCAGTACGCCGAACTGTCGGACAAGGATCCGAAGTTCAAGGCGCTTTACGACAGCCACATGGGAATGAGGGACGAGCTTGTTTCCTGGTTCAAGCTTTCGGAAGGGGCTTATGACCAGTATCTGGCTTCTACGCTGGTGTTCAAGAAGGCCTGAAACATGGGTTCTTGGGCCGTCCGGGATGTCCAGGGACTGGCGCCCGGACACGTCGGTGCGGCTCGGGCGCGCCATCAGGCGCCCTCGGCCCCTGCGGGGCTGCCCTTCCTCCTACTGTCCGGGCGCCAGCCCCTGGACATCCCGGACTCCACCTGTTTTTCATAGCGGCTTGCGCAAAAAATGCACAGGTGCTATTGTGTTGGGCTCTTTCGCATCTTTTGCACGGGCGGTTAACAACGCTTAGGCCGAGAGCGAGGGAAAACCCGGGCCCAGGATTTTCTGGCGATCCGGAACTTTGAAATCTAGGAACCATCATGAAGACCTTTGTGGCCAAGCCGCATGAAGTCACGCGTGACTGGTTTGTGATCGACGCCAAGGGCAAGGTCCTCGGTCGTGTGGCCAGCGAAGTCGCACGCCGTCTGCGTGGCAAGCACAAACCTGAATTCACGCCGCACGTTGACACCGGTGATTACATCATCATCGTCAACGCTGCCGATATCGTCGTTACCGGTAACAAGGCGCAAGACAAGAAGTACTTCCGCCACACCACCTACCCGGGCGGTATCCGCGAAACCAATTTCACGAAAATGCAAGAGCGTTTTCCTGGCCGCGCCATCCAGAAGGCCGTCAAGGGCATGCTGCCCAAGGGTCCCCTGGGCTACGCGATGATCAAGAAGCTGAAGGTGTACGCCGGTGCCGAGCATCCGCATACCGCCCAGCAGCCCAAGACGCTGGACATCTAAGGAAACGCCATGATCGGTAACTGGAACTACGGAACCGGCCGTCGCAAGACCTCGGTGGCCCGCGTTTTCATCAAGAAGGGTTCGGGCAAGATCATCGTCAACGGCAAGCCCGTCGACGAGTTCTTCGCTCGCGAAACCGGCCGCATGATCGTGCGCCAGCCGCTGGAACTGACCGGCCATGTCGAAAGCTTCGACATCAAGGTCAATGTGCACGGCGGCGGTGAAACCGGCCAGGCCGGCGCGATCCGCCACGGCATCACCCGCGCGCTGATCGACTACGACGCGGCGCTCAAGCCCTCGCTGTCGCAAGCCGGCTTCGTCACCCGCGACGCCCGCGAAGTCGAACGCAAGAAGGTCGGCTTCCGCAAGGCGCGCCGGCGGAAGCAGTTCAGCAAGCGTTAATACGCTGCAACCCCAGAAAGGCCGCGCAAGCGGCCTTTTTGTTTGAGATGCCGCAGCATGACTGTCTTGGCCCAGGGGGCCGGACAGTAGGAGGAAGGGCAGCCCCGCAGGGGCCGAGGCCCCGTCGTCTTGGGGCCGAGCCGCGCCGACGTGTCCGGCCCCCTGGGCCAAGACAGTCATGCGTGTTAAGAACTCAGAAACAGTTTTACGCGATACTAAAATACTCAGTCATCGCACCCTACACTTCCTGGATGAACACCATGGCAACGAACCGCATCAAGGTCGGCATCGTCGGCGGCACCGGCTACACCGGCGTCGAGCTGCTGCGCCTCTTGTCGCAGCACCCCCACGTGGAGCTCGCCGCCATCACCTCCCGCAAGGAAGAGGGCATGCCGGTCGCCGATATGTTCCCCAATCTGCGCGGCCGCGTCGGCCTGGCCTTCTCCACGCCCGAGAACGCCAGGCTCGCCGACTGCGACGTCGTGTTCTTCGCCACCCCGCACGGCGTGGCCATGGCGCAGGCCAAGGAACTGCTGGCCGCCGGCACCAAGATCATCGACCTGGCCGCCGACTTCCGCCTGCAGGACACCGCCGAATTCGAGCGCTGGTACAAAATGCCCCACAGCTGCCCGGGCATCCTGGCCGAGGCCATCTACGGCCTGGTCGAGCTCAATCGCGAATCGGTCGCCCGCGCGCGCGTCATCGGCAACCCCGGCTGCTACCCCACCACGGTCATCCTGGGACTGGCCCCGCTGATCGAGGGCGGCAAGCAGCTGGTCGATACGCAAACCCTGATCGCCGACTGCAAATCGGGCGTGTCCGGCGCCGGCCGCAAGGCCGAGGTGGGCACGCTGTTTTCCGAGGCCTCCGACAACTTCAAGGCCTACGGCGTGGCCGGCCACCGCCACTTGCCCGAAATCATCGCCCAGCTCGAGAAGCTGGCCGGCGGCAAGGTGCCGCTGACCTTCGTGCCGCACCTGGTGCCCATGGTGCGCGGCATGTTCTCGACGATCTACGCCCGCATATTGCCCGAGGCGCGCAACACCGATTTCCAGAAGCTCTTCGAAGAACGCTACGCCAACGAGCACTTCATCGACGTCATGCCGGCCGGCAGCCTGCCCGAGACCCGCTCGGTGCGCGCTTCCAACACCCTGCGCATCGCGGTGCAGCGCCCCATGCAGGGTGGCCAGCCCGGCGACCAGCTTATCGTCCTGGTCGTGCAGGACAACCTGGTCAAGGGCGCCGCCGGCCAGGCCGTGCAGAACATGAACCTGATGTTCGGCCTGCCGGAGGCGGCCGGCCTGGACCAGGTCGCTATTCTGCCGTAAGGGTTATCGCCGTCCGGGCCAGGGGGCCTGGGTTATAGTGAACATGTCCGGGGCAGCGAGTCTGCCCATATTTGGCCGATGCGCACAGCGCCCGGCCAGGAGTCGCCAAATGAACGCCATTACCGAAACCGTCAATCTGCAGGCCCCGCCGCCTGCGCCCTTGCTTTTCACCGACTCGGCCGCCGCCAAGGTGAAGGACCTGCTGCTCGAAGAAGGCAACCCCGAGCTCAAGCTGCGCGTGTTCGTGCAGGGCGGGGGCTGTTCGGGCTTCCAGTACGGTTTTACCTTCGACGAAACCGTCAACGAAGACGACACCGTGCTCGACAAGAGCGGCGTGCAGCTGCTGGTCGATCCCATGAGCTTCCAGTACCTGGTCGGCGCCGAGATCGACTACAAGGAAGACCTCGAAGGCTCGCAGTTCGTCATCCGCAATCCCAACGCCACCACCACCTGCGGCTGCGGCTCGTCGTTCTCGGTGTAAGCGTCGATCGCGGATACCGCGAGAATACAGGGAAGCCCGTGCATGGATTGCGCGGGCTTTTTGCTTTGGGGGTGTTGTCTGAGTTCTTAATACGTCCGTCGGTTGGCGCGGACACCCCGGGGCTTCGCTGTGCCGGGCTCGGGCGCATACCGGCGCCCTCGGCCCCCTGCGGGGGCTGCCCCGTCACAGAGGCGCCCCGGGGTGTCCGCGCCAACCGGCGGACTGCAGAGCGTTCATGCAGCCGCGGCGCCGACTCCCTCCGACTCCCTAGCCTAGGCTGGGTACAGGGCGCCGAGCATGCGGGGGCCGCGGGCGCCCGTCACTTCCGGGACGCCGGCCGGCAAGCCATCGACGTGCATCTGCGCCAGCCAGGCGAAGGCCAGCGCTTCCATCCATTGCGCGGCCACGCCTTCTTCGTCGGTGGCGCGCGCCGGGCGCTGCAAGGCATCGGCCAGGTCGCGCATCAATCCGGCGTTGCGCGCGCCGCCGCCGCAGACCAGCACTTCCTGCGCGGCGGGCAATGATGCATTCAGGGCATCGGCCACCGTCTGAGCGGTGAAGCGTTGCAGCGTGGCCTGCACGTCGGCGGGAGGCAGGTTCCAGCCCGCCAGGCGGGTATCGAGCCAGGCGGCGTTGAACAGGTCGCGGCCGGTGGATTTGGGCGGCGGCAAGGCCAGCCAGGGTTCGCTGGCGATGAGGGCGTGCAGCAGGCCGGCATCGGCCCGGCCGCTGGCGGCCCAGCGTCCGTCCGCGTCATAGGCCTGGCCGGCATGGCGCTGGCACCAGGCATCGAGCAGCACATTGGCCGGGCCGGTATCGAAGCCGCGCGGCGCCTGGCCGGGGGCCAGCAGCGTCAGGTTGGCGATGCCGCCCAGGTTGAGGATGGCGCGCGGGGCGGGGCCGCCGAACATGGCCGCATGAAAAGGCGGCACCAGCGGAGCGCCCTGGCCGCCCGCGGCCACGTCCCGGCTGCGGAAGTCGGCCACCACGTCGATCCCGGTGAGTTCGGCCAGCAGCGCCGGGGCGTTGAGCTGGATGGTGAAACCCTGGTCGGGGCGGTGCCGCACGGTTTGCCCATGCGCGCCGATGGCGGTGACGGCCGATGCGGGCAGGCCCGTTTCGTCCAGCAGGCGTTCTACGGCCGAGGCATACAGCCGCGCCAGCGCATTGGCCGCGCGCGCGGCGCGTTCGAGTTCGTCGGGGCCGGCGGTATTGAGCGCCAGCAGCTCGGCGCGCAGGCCGTCGGGCATGGGCAGGGCCACGCCGGCCAGGGTCTGCGGCCGGTCGTCGGCGGGGAAGGCCCCCACGCTGCGCACGTCGTGCTTGCTGCCCCCCGAGGGGGCGTTCCCACCCAGGGGCGGCCCGGCGGCGGGAAAGCGCATCAGCACGCCGTCCACCCCATCCAGGCTGGTGCCGGACATCAGGCCGATGAACAAGCGGCCCGGGCCGTGCAGGGCCGGGCCGGGGGTATCGGGCAGGGACATGGCGGTCAACGCGCGGCGATGGGGCCGGCCGGGTCGGCCCGGCCCGGCTGCTGCAGCTCGGCCAGCATGCGGATCTGCTCGCGGTAGGGCGTCAGCATCTGCACGAAGGCCTGGTGTTCACCGGGCTCGAGCGCGCGGGCCACGGGCAGGTCGACCGACAGCGGGTCGACGGGCTGGTTGTCGACGCGGAATTCGTAATGCAGGTGCGGTCCGGTGGCCCAGCCCGTCATGCCCACGTAGCCGATCAGCTGGCCCTGCGACACCATGGTGCCCTGGTGGATGCCCGCGGCGATCTGGCTCTGGTGGGCGTACACGGTGGAGTACTTGCCGAAGTGCTTGATGACGACCACGTTGCCGTAGCCGTTCTGCCAGCCGGCGAAGTCGATCACCCCGTCGGCCGTGGCATGGATGGGCGTGCCCGCCGGCGCGGCGTAGTCCACGCCCTTGTGGCCCACCCAGGTCTTGTGCAGCGGGTGCAGGCGCATGCCGAAGGTCGAGCTGATGCGGGTGAACTTGAGCGCGGTGCGCAGGAAGGCGCCGCGCAGGCTCGTGCCGTCGAAGTCGTAGTAGGCGCCCGCCGCGCCGTCGGGGCTGAACCATGCGGCGTCGTAGGTCTTGCCGTTGTTGGCGAATTCCACGGCCAGCACGCGGCCCGGGCCGGCATAGCGGCCTTCGTGCGAGCGCGTCTCGTACACCACGCGGAACTGGTCGCCCTGGCGCAGGCCGTGCAGGAAGTCGATCTTGGCGCCGAGGATGTCGGCCATCTGCAGGGTGATGCCGTCGGGGATGTCGGCCGCGTCGGTGGCGGCAAACAGCGACGAGCGGATCACGCCGGAAGCCACATTGGTTTGCACCGTGGTGTCCTCGGCGCGCTCTTCGGCCGTGTAGCCGCCCTTCTGGTCGGGCTGGATCACCAGCATGCGGGTCGTGGCCTGCTCGTCGTCATCGTCCTTGGCGCTGGGCGTGTGCACGTAGTGCAGCCAGGCCAGGTTGCCGTGGTCGTCGGTGGCGGCCTGCACCGCGCGGCCGGGGTAGAGCTTGTAGATGCTGCGCGCGCTGCTGTCCTGGGTCAGGAAGGCCAGCAGCCTGGCGTCGTCCAGCCCCAGGCGCTGCAGCACGCTCGACAGCGTATCGCCGCGGCGGATGCGGGTTTCGCTGACGAAGGGGGCCGGGCTGGCGCCGGGGTCGACCTGCATCTGCCCGGGCGTCAGCGGCAGGGGGTTGCTGACCAGCCGCAGGGGCGGAAGCGGGGTGGGGTCGGCGTTGGGCACCATGCCCAGCGCGGCGGCGGCGGCAAAAAGGCCGATGGCGCAGACGACTAGTGTGCGGCGGATCAGGGGCGCGCCGCGGGTGGCGGGTTTCGGAAAGAGAGAGATAAGGCGGCGGGTCACTTGGGAACGATGGGCGTGTTGCTGGATTGCTACAATTGCGTAGGCAACAGGGGGCAAGCCGGGCTCGGCCTGTTGCTTGCGATTAGCGCAGTATGCTAATCGAATCGTCCCGGAATTTCGACCGTTTTCCGCCTTGCTGTTACAACCTTTTGTGGCACCAAGTACATGAAACCACTAGAGTTTGTGGTTTTTGATTTCTTACACCTTCTCGGTTTTTTAGCATTTCATGTCTCATAGACCAGCCCCTGAAGGGGCCACTGCGGCGGCCGCCGCCTACGCCATCACTCCCGAGGTCGAGGCCGATCTGCGCGTCGCCAAGCGCGGCTGCGACGAACTGCTGGTCGAATCCGAATTCGCCCGCAAGCTGGCCCGCAGCCGGGCCACGGGCGTGCCCCTGCGCATCAAGCTGGGGCTGGACCCGACCGCGCCGGACATCCACCTGGGCCACACGGTGGTGCTCAACAAGATGCGCCAGCTGCAGGACCTGGGCCATACCGTCATCTTCCTGATCGGCGACTTCACCTCGATGATCGGCGACCCCAGCGGCCGCAACGCCACCCGCCCGCCGCTCACGCGCGAGCAGATCGAGAGCAACGCCAAGACCTATTACGCCCAGGCCAGCCTGGTGCTCGACCCCCAGCGCACCGAGATCCGCTACAACTCCGAGTGGTCCGACCCGCTGGGCGCGCGCGGCATGATCCAGCTGGCCTCGCGCTACACCGTGGCCCGCATGATGGAGCGCGACGACTTCACCAAGCGCTTCAAGGGCGGCATTCCCATCTCGGTGCACGAATTCCTCTACCCGCTGATGCAGGGCTACGACTCGGTGGCGCTCAAGTCCGACCTGGAGCTGGGCGGCACCGACCAGAAGTTCAACCTGCTGGTGGGCCGCGAGCTGCAGAAAGAATACGGCCAGGAGCCGCAGTGCATCCTGACCATGCCGCTCCTGGAAGGCCTGGACGGCGTCGACAAGATGTCCAAGTCCAAGCACAACTACATCGGCATCTCCGAGGCGCCCGAATCCATGTTCGGCAAGATCATGTCGATCTCCGACACGCTGATGTGGCGCTACTACGAGCTGCTGTCGTTCCGCACGCTCGACGAGATCGCCGCCTTGCGCGCCGAGATCGAGGCCGGCCGCAATCCGCGCGACGCCAAGGTGCTGCTGGGCCTGGAGATCGTGGGCCGCTTCCACTCCGCGGCCGCGGCCGACGGCGCCCTGGCGGCCTTCGAG
>DASWPO010000259.1:0-4031 GCA_036404015.1 Bordetella sp.
ATGTACGGCGTCCTGGAAAAGCAATTCCGCAAGTACTTCGCTGAAGCCGAGCGCGTCCGCGGCAACACCGGTGAAACGCTGATCAAGCTGCTCGAATCGCGCCTGGACAACGTCGTCTACCGCATGGGCTTCGGCTCGACCCGCGCCGAGGCTCGCCAACTGGTCAGCCACCGCGCCGTCGAACTGAACGGCCACACCGCCGACGTCGCCTCGATCATCGTCAAGGCTGGCGACGTGGTCTCGATCCGCGAAAAGGCCAAGAAGCAAGGCCGCATCAAGGAATCGCTCGACCTGGCCACCAGCATCGGCATCCCCCAATGGGTGGAAGTCGACACCTCCAAGATGACCGGCACCTTCAAGACGGCGCCCGATCGCGCCGACGTGGCCCGCGACGTCAACGAGTCGATGGTCGTCGAACTGTACTCGCGTTAATACGGCGATCGTCGCATGAGCCTCGCGGCATGGAAATGTCGCGAGCCGAGGACCCCGGAGGAATCCGAAGCGCAGGGGGCATTGCAGCCCCCGAGCATCGGAATTCCGCAGGGCAGCCTCGGCGGCTCAAGAAAGATTTCATCCACTGCACGACAGCTTTCCCCCACCTGCCATCCATCAGCCTTATCGGTGTAACGAGCCGAGGGTATTGAAAAGGATCTATCCAGATGTCCACTCAAGGTTTCCTGAAGCCGCGTTCCATCGAAGTCGAACCCGTAGGCCCCAATCACGCCAAGATCGTGATGGAGCCCTTCGAACGCGGCTACGGCCACACGCTGGGCAACGCCCTGCGCCGCATCCTGCTGTCGTCGATGACCGGCTATGCGCCCACCGAAGTCCAGATGACCGGCGTGGTGCATGAGTACTCGACCATCGCCGGCGTGCGTGAAGACGTGGTCGACATTCTGCTGAACCTCAAGGGCGTGGCGTTCAAGCTGCACAACCGCGACGACGTGACCCTGGTGCTGCGCAAGAGCGGCGCCGGCGAAGTGCGCGCCAGCGACATCGAACTGCCCCACGACGTCGAGATCATCAATCCCGACCACATCATCTGCAGCCTGACCGAAGCCGGCAAGCTGGAAATGCAGATCAAGGTCGAGAAGGGCCGCGGCTATGTGCCGGGCAATGTGCGCGCGCTGTCGGAAGACCGCGGCCACACCATCGGCCGCATCGTGCTGGACGCCTCGTTTTCCCCCGTGCGCCGCGTGAGCTACGCCGTCGAAAGCGCCCGCGTCGAGCAGCGCACCGACCTGGACAAGCTGGTCCTGGACATCGAAACCAACGGCGTGATCTCGCCCGAGGAAGCCGTGCGCCAGTCGGCCCGCATCCTGATGGACCAGATCTCCGTCTTCGCCGCCCTGGAAGGCGCCGCCGAAACCTACGGCAGCGAAGTCCGCGGCAGCGCCCCGCAGATCGACCCCGTGCTGCTGCGCCCGGTCGACGACCTGGAGCTGACGGTGCGTTCGGCCAACTGCCTGAAGGCCGAAAACATCTACTACATCGGCGACCTGATCCAGCGCACCGAAAACGAGCTGCTCAAGACCCCGAACCTGGGCCGCAAGTCGCTCAACGAAATCAAGGAAGTCCTGGCCGCACGCGGCCTGACCCTGGGCATGAAGCTCGAGAACTGGCCCCCCCTCGGCCTCGAGCGCCCGTAATAGACCCACCCCCGAAGCGCCTGTGGCGCTTCCCCCTCAAGGGGGCGCCGCTGGCAGACCGGCAAAGCCGGATCTGCGTCGGCCCAGGCAGACCTCATTTTTGCACCGGCCCGCGAACTTTCGATAGAAGAGCCGGATAACCCGATGACTCACAAGGTCATCACTAGATTCAAAGGAAATACACCATGCGTCACGGTAATGGTTTGCGCAAGCTCAACCGCACCAGCAGCCACCGTCTTGCCATGTTCCGCAACATGGCCGTCTCGCTGATCACCCACGAGGCCATCAAGACCACGCTGCCCAAGGCCAAGGAACTGCGCCGCGTCATCGAACCCCTGATCACCCTGGGCAAGCAGCCCACCCTGGCGAACAAGCGCCTGGCCTTCGCCCGCCTGCGCGATCGCGATGCCGTCCTCAAGCTGTTCGCCGAGATCGGCCCGCGCTACGCCACCCGCAACGGCGGCTATACCCGTGTGCTGAAGATGGGCTTTCGCCAGGGCGACAATGCGCCCATGGCCTTCATGGAACTGGTCGATCGTCCGGAATCCCAGGAAGCCGAAGCCAGCGCCGAGTAATCGCGCGGCGCGCTGCACGAGACGGGCCGGGTTGCATAAACCCGGCCCGTTTTTTCTTATGGATCGCCCGGGCGGTCTTAAAATGGCGGTTCCGGCCAAACCTGGCTTCGGGAGCCTTCCATGGTAATGAACGACGACGATGTGGTGCTGGTGCTCAGCAGCGTGCCCGAGGCCTCGCTGGCCGAGCGCATTGCCCACGTGTTGGTCGAAGGCGGCCTGGCGGCCTGCGTCAATGTGGGCGCGCCCATGGTGTCGGTCTATGCCTGGCAGGGCAGGATCGAGCGAACCGGGGAAATTCCGCTCGTCATCAAGACGACCCGTGCCCGGCAGGAAGAAGTGATACAGGCCCTGGCCAAGCTCCATCCCTATGAAGTGCCCGAAGTGCTGGTGGTACCCGTGCAGGACGGCCTGGATTCGTACCTGGGCTGGGTACGGCGGCAGACACAGGTGCAATGGCATTGACGATGTCGACGAATCGATCCTGGTGGCTGGCCCTGTGCGGCTTGCTGGCGGCCCTGCTGGCCTGGGGCGGGGCCGCGGCGCAGAGCGAGGCCGATTTCCTGGCGCCCGAGCAGGCCTTCGTGCTCGAGGCGAAGATGGCCGCGCCGGATGCGCTGGTGCTGCACTATCGCGTGGCCCAGGGCTATTACCTTTACCGCGAACGCTTCGCGCTGGCGCCGGCCGAAGGCCAGGCACCATGGCTGGGCGAGCCGTCCTACCCCGCGGGTGAAATCAAGCACGACCCCGTCTTCGACAAGGATATGGAGGTCTACCACCACGACCTGGACGTGCGCGTGCCGCTCAAGCCGGGCGCGGCGGGGCCGTGGGTGCTGACCGTGACCAACCAGGGCTGCGCCGATGCGGGACTGTGCTATCCGCCCATGGATCATGCCGTGACGCTGTCGCCCGTTGCGGGCGGCTATGCCGTGGCGGGCGTGGATTTGCCGCAGGGGCAGGCGGGCGTGTCGGTGCCCGCGGCGCGCGCGGCTCTCGCGGCGGGCAATGCAAATGCCGGACCGGCGCTCGGCGCCTTGTTGCAGGCCGGCGATACCGGCCTGGCCCAGGCCCTGGGCGGACTGGGTTGGCTGAAGACGGCGGGCGTGTTCCTGGCGCTGGGCGTGCTGCTGTCGTTCACGCCCTGCGTGCTGCCCATGGTTCCCATCGTGTCGGCCCTGGCGCTGGGCGGCGCGGCGCGGCGCACGCGCTGGCGCGGCCTGGGCCTGGCGGCGGCCTATGTGCTGGGCATGTCGGTGGTCTACACCGCGCTGGGCGTGGCCGCGGGCCTCTCCGGCGCGGGCCTGGCCGCCTGGCTGCAGACGCCCTGGGCGCTGGCGATATTCGCGCTGCTCCTGGTCCTGCTGGCCCTGGCCATGTTCGACGTCTACACCTTCCAGATGCCGGCGCAGGCGCAGGCCGGCCTGACCGGCTGGGCCAATCGCATGCCCGGCGGCCGCTTCACGGGGGCCCTGCTGATGGGCGCCGCGTCGGCCCTGATCGTGGGGCCTTGCGTGGCCGCGCCGCTGGCGGGCGCCTTGCTGTACATCTCGCGCACCGGCGACGTGCTGCTGGGCGGTTCGGCGCTCTTCGCGCTGGCCTGGGGCATGGGCGTGCCCCTGCTGGCCGTGGGCGCCTCGGCAGGGGCCCTGCTGCCGCGCACGGGGCCGTGGATGGATGCGGTCAAGCGTCTTTTCGGCATGCTGCTGCTGGCCACGGCCTGGTGGATGCTCACGCCGGTGCTGCCGGGCTGGACGCAGATGCTGGGCTGGGCTTTTCTCGCCGTCGTGAGCGCGGTCATGCTGCGGGCCTT
>DASWPO010000260.1:0-2293 GCA_036404015.1 Bordetella sp.
CACGCCGGCCTTGCCGTCGTTGTTGATGGCGTTGACCACGCCCTGCAGGTCGGTGGTGCTGTTGCCGCTGAGGTTGATGGTCTCGCTGTTGCCGTTCTTCAGCGTGACGGTGATGGAGCCGCCGGCGCCAAAGCTGTTGCCGTTGGCCGTCGCGGTGGGGATGGCGGTTTGCGACTGGATGCGGTCGGACTGGGCGAGCGCGTTGACCACCACGTCGTACGAGCCCGCGATGGCGCCCGAGGTGGTCGTGGCCGTGATGTCGTCGCCCGTGACCGAGGATTTCACGGAGGTGAAGGTGCTGGCCTGACCCAGCGTCTGGGCGGCGCTGGCCACGCCCTGCACGGCGCTCTGCAGCGTGCCGTAGGCGGAAATCTGGGTCTGGTAGCTGTTGATCCGGTTCTGGATAACAGTCAGGCTTTGGTTGTCCGCGGCCTGGAGCGAATCCAGGATGCCTTGGAGATCCAAACTGGAGCCGACCCCAAGCGAGGTGATCGTACCCGCGTTGCTGCTGGAGGGGATGGCGCTAGTGGTCATGTGATGCTCCTTCGGCCTTTGCAGGCTAGTACGTCAATTTTGCTTAACAAGCGGCCGGCCTGATTGGCTGGGTAAGAGGGAGAAGACGCGTTTGTTCAAAAGAAAGGATAAGCGCTCGTTTCGTCAGGCTTCGGTCTGGACCGCCTTGCCTTCGAATTTGGTGATCATTTTGGCGATGCGCAGCACGGTTTCGGACGGGATGGTGTTGATGGTCTTGCCGGTTTTCGAGTCGACGATGCTGACCACGACGCGGTGCAGGTCGGGGTCGAAATTGAATTGCAATTGAGTGGACCAGGCCTGCATCTCGTCGTTGAGCGACTGGAGGGCCTTGTCGATGGACGAGTTCGAGCCGCCTTGCTGCTGCGAAGTGGAACTGTCCGCGCCGCTTCCCTTGGCCGAGCCGGTAGCCGGCGCGATGGGTTCGATGGGCGTGACTGGCACGGCTTGTACAGGCAGTGAAGCAGGGGTGGAAAGAATCGGGCTTACGTCCATATTTCACTCCGGCAAGACATGCGCGAGGCATGGGCTGGTGGAATAGTTTCTCGGGTTTCATAACGGCATGCCCCAAGTAAACTTTAGAAATCTGGCGGGATGTACCCGTTATATTGTCAATAAGCTTAAAAAATTGACAAGTTTGGCCGGATTGGCCGGGCACGCAAATGGGGCGGTGGAATGCCGGCGTGGCCCGCCCGCCTGAAAAAGTGGGGGCGGAGTCGGTCCGACTGTTAAAATGGCGGGCTGTTTCATCTTCCCCTCTCCCTCATGTCTGTCCCGCGCCCCGATGCCGCCACCCCCCTGGACGGCTGGCTGCAATATCTGGAAGGCCTGCATGCCAAGGCCATCGACCTGGGGCTCGAGCGGGTAAGCGAGGTGGCCCGGCGGCTGGACATCCGGCTCGATGCGGTCAAATTCGTCGTGGGCGGCACCAACGGCAAGGGCTCCACCTGCGCCATGCTGGAGTCCATGCTGCTCGCGGCGGGCTACAAGGTGGGGCTGTATACCTCGCCGCATCTCATCCACTTCAATGAACGGGCCCGCCTCAATGGCGAATTGGTGACGGACGAAACCCTGGTCGAGCAATTCCAGGCCGTCGAGGCGGCGCGCGGCGAAATCAGCCTGACCTATTTCGAATTCACCACCCTGGCGGTGCTGCGCCTGTTCTCGCGCAGCCGGCTCGACGCCGTGGTGCTCGAAGTGGGGCTGGGCGGGCGCCTGGACGCGGTGAACATCGTCGATGCCGACTGCTCCATCGTCACCAGCGTCGACCTCGACCACATGGATTACCTGGGCGATACCCGCGAGGCGATCGGTTTCGAGAAGGCGCATATTTACCGCGCCGGCCGTCCGGCCATCTGCAGCGACCCGGTGCCGCCGCAATCCCTGCTGGATTACGCGGCGAAGATCGGCGCCGACCTGTGGCTGTTCGGGCACGATTTCAATTATTCGGGCGACCGCCAGCAGTGGGCCTACGGCGGTCGCAACCAGCGCCGTTCCGCGCTGGCCTATCCCGCCTTGCGCGGCGCCAACCAGCTGCTCAATGCCTCGGCCGCCATGGCGGCGCTGGAGTCGGTGCGCGACCGGCTGTCGGTGCCGCAGCAGGCCGTGCGCCAGGGCCTGGCCCTGGCCACGCTGCCGGGGCGCTTCCAGATCCTGCCCGGCCAGCCGCTGGTCGTCCTGGACGTGGCGCACAACCCGCATGCGGCGGCCGTCCTGGCGCAGAACCTCGACAATATGGGCTTCCATCCCTACACCTATGCGG
>DASWPO010000261.1:0-23459 GCA_036404015.1 Bordetella sp.
GGCCAGGCGCAGCCCGGGCAGTCGAAGCCGTCGGGCTGGTTCTGCCGGAACAGGGTGCGGTAGTTGCCGCCGGGTACTTTTTCCTTGACCAGATTGATGGCCACCTGCTTGAGCGCGCCCCAGCCGGCGGCGGGGTGGTGGTAGGGCTTGATCTGTCCTTGGGGTTTGTCCATCTGGTCGGAATCCGGCGGTTGACGGCACGTGTCGTGCGGCGAGTCCGGCAAGATTAAGCCCATGGTCGGCTTCGGGGAGGGTACACATCCTCCATCAGGAAAAGAGCACAGTTGTTGAATTGTTGATTAAAAAATGGAAAACTGTACCTTTACCGAGCCGCAACCCTCCGGGAGACGGAGTCTGAAACTGTACGAAAAGCTGGCCGGCGACATCGAGGACTCCATCCGCCGCGGCGTGTTCCACGCGGGCGAGCGCATTCCCTCGGTCCGGCAGTCCAGCCAGCACCACCGCCTGAGCATCACGACCGTGATCCGGGCCTACCTGCTGCTGGAGAGCCGGGGGCTCATCGAGAGCCGGCCCCAGTCGGGCTATTTCGTGCGTTTCGAGGCCCTGGACGAAGACGGCCAGCCGCTGCGCGAATTGCGCCAGTCCCAGCCCGAGCCCATCTCGGCGCAGGTCGACATGGGCCAGCTGGTGCTGTCCACGCTGCGCGCCATCGGCGCCGACGAGGCCGTGCCGCTGGGCTCGCCGTACCCGGACCCGGCCTTATTTCCTTTCGAGAAGATCAACCGCTATGTCTACGCCATCGGCCGCGACAAGAGCAAGTGGGGCGTGACGGACGGGCTGCCGCCCGGCAACCAGGCCTTCATCCGCCAGATCGCGCGGCGCTACCTCGAGAGCGGCACGGCGGTCGATCCCAATGAAATCATCGTGACCGTCGGCGCGACCGAGGCCATCAATCTATGCCTGCAGGCCATCGGCAAGCCCGGCGACACGGTGGCGGTGGAGTCGCCCACCTTCTACGCCATGCTGCACGCCATCGAGCGCATGGGCATGCGCGCCATCGAGGTGCCCACACATCCGCAGGAAGGCATCGACCTGGGCGCGCTGTCGGCCATCCTCCAGCGCCAGCCCATCGCCGCCTGCATGGTGATGCCCAACTTCCAGAACCCGCTGGGCTTCCAGATGCCCGACGAGAAAAAGCGCGAACTGGTCGAACTGCTGACTCGTCACGATGTGCCGGCGATCGAGAACGACGTCTATGGCGAGCTGTATTTCGGCGCGGCCCGCCCCAGCACCTTGAAGACCTACGACCGCAAGGGGCTGGTGCTGCACTGCGCCTCGTTCTCCAAGAGCCTGACGGCCGCCTACCGCATCGGCTGGGCCATGCCGGGCCGCTACCGCGCGCAGGTCGAGAAGCTGAAGTTCCTCAATACGCTCACCACGCCCTCCATTCCGCAGCTCGCCATCGCCGAATACCTCGAGAAGGACGGCTACGAGCACCATATGCGCCGGGTGCGCGCGATGTACCAGCAGCAGGCCAACTTGATGCGCACGGTGGTGGACCGCTTCTTTCCGCAGGGCACGCGCGTGTCCCATCCGCGCGGCGGCTACGTGCTGTGGATCGAATTGCCGCCCCAGGTCGACTCCATGCGGCTGTACCGGCTGGCGCTCGAGAAGCGCATCACGGTCGCGCCGGGCTATATGTTCTCCACCTCCAACGTCTACCGGCATTGCATCCGCCTGAACTACAGCTACGCCTGGTCGCCGGAGATCGAGCGGGCCGTGATCGAGATCGGCGAGCTGGCGGCGGCCTGCGCGCGCTGAACGCGCGAGCGCATCGGCCGCCCGCTTGTCCCCATCCCGCAAAAGTGATTTCCGCGCGCGGCGCTTCCGGCGCGCGCGGCGGCTTCCTATAGTCGATGCAACTTCCACGCCGGCTTTTTCCCTCGGCCGCGGGAAGCCCTCGAACCGACAGGAGCGCATCATGCTGCAAAAAACCTCTGCCGCCACGCTGGCGGAAAACGCACCCGAAACCCGGGACGCGCAATACTTCGAATACACCTCTTCGGCCAACCCCATCGGCGCCAGGCTGATTTCCCGCGTGCCGTTTCGCAACTTCGCGCCGTCGCTGTACGCGCAAGGCGCAACGCGCATCGTGCCGCTGGATCTTTCCGGGGAGCTGGGTTGCAAAGGGCCCGCCACGGGACCGGGCCTGAGCGCCAGCTTCCTGCGCATCAACGCGGGCGAGTCGATGTGGCTCACCCCGAACGCGACGTCCCAGCTGTGCTATGTCATCCGCGGCGAGGGCGATCTCATCCAGGGCGAAGCGGCCTTTCCGTTCGCGCAGGGCGATTTCTTCACGTTTCCCGGCGGCACGCCGGCCGAGCTGTCGGCGCGGACCGACGCCGCCCTGTACTACGTCAACGACGCGCCCTTGCTGGCCTATCTCGGCACCACCGGCGTGCAGCCGCGCTTCTCGCCCACGCTGTACCCCGCCGCGCGGGCCCAGGCCGAGCTGCGCAAGATCGCCGAGGACGAGAGCGCGGGCAAGCGCAACCGCATCAGCGTGCTCATGGGCAACAGCCACTTCCCGCAGACCCGCACGGTGACCCACGTGCTGTGGGCCATGTTCGGCATCGTGCCGCCCCGGTCGATACAGAAGCCGCACCGCCACCAATCGATCGCGCTGGACTTCATCGCCGGCGGCGGGCCGGGCTGCTATACGCTGGTCGGCGCCGAACTGGACGCGCAGGGCAATATCGTCAACCCCACGCGGGTCGATTGGGAAACCGGCATGGCCTTCGTCACGCCGCCGGGATACTGGCACGCGCACTTCAACGAGACCGACGCGAACGCCTACGTGATCCCCATCCAGGACGCGGGCCTGCAGACCTACTTGCGCACCTTGGACATCCGCTTCGCGCGCTGAGCGCGGGCGGGCGGCGGGGCGTCGTCCCAGTACGGCGTCTCGCCGATGGTCTCGGCATAGAAGTCGACGAAGGCGCGCACCTTGGACGAGACGATTTTCTTCGGCGGATAGACCGCCCAGATGGCGGGCTCGGCCTGCTCGGCGCGGGCTTCCCAACCGGGCAGGAGATGCGCCAGCCGGCCGTCGCGCAGCATGGGGCCGGCCAGCCAGGTCGGCAGCAGGGCGACGCCGCGGCCGGCCAGGGCAAGCGCGAGGATGACCTCGGAGTCGTCGGCGCGGAAGCTGCCCCGCAGCTCGACCGGCACCGGCTTGGCCGCGCTTTTGCCTGTCGCGCCCTTGCCGGTCCGGACGAACAGCCACTTGTCGTCGGGCTGCCGGGCAAAGCGCAGCGCCGCATGGGACGCCAGGTCCTGGGGCGCCGCGGGCGCGGGATGGCCGCGCAGATAGTCCGGGCTGGCGCAGGCGATGCGGCGGTGCGAAGCCAGCCGTCTGGCCATCAGTGTCGAGTCGGGCAGGGCGCCGATCCGCACGGCCACGTCGATGCGCGCATCGATCAGGTTGAGCGTGTCGTCGGTCACCACCAGGTCCACGTGGATGTCGGGGTAGCGCGCCATGAAGGCCGGCAGGTGCGGCGCGATGTGGTGCCGGCCGAATGCCGACGGCATGGTCACGCGCAATTGGCCCTGCGGCGTCAGGTTCAAGGCCGAGGCGGCCTGCCGCGCGTCCTCGAGCGCGTCGAGCGACTGCAGCGCATACTCGCGAAACACCTGCCCGCCCTCGGTCAGCACCAGGCCGCGCGTGGAGCGGTTGAAGAGGGCGATGCCCAGGTCCTGCTCCAGCTCGCTCACATGGCGCGAAACCGTGGACGTCTTGACGCCCAGCCGCTGCGCCGTCTTGCTGAAGCTGCGCAGCGCCGCCGCCGTCACAAAGGCCCGCACTGCGGCGTAGTAGTCCATGCGTCGATGCTCCTTTCCTTCGCGCCATGCCGGTTCGGCCGGGCGGCTGCCTACTGTAGCCGCTGCCGCGCGCGAACGGGCGCTGGTCTGACCAGATGGCGGCCTTGGTCGCGGCGGACGGTATCATTTCCCGCAGCTGTCCTTCCGCTTCCCGTATCGGAGTCGTGAGTCCGGGCTCCCCGCTGCGCGGTTGAGACGCTGATAAATCCGAGATTAATGAATACCAAATTGGCATACCAAAAAAAGAGCAATATTCCCATGCCCGCTCCAAGTGGCACGAATTGGCAACGCAATCTGCTTGTCTGTCTGTTCGGTTCGTTTTCGACCATACTTGGGATGACGCTGATGCTGCCGTTCCTGCCGATCTACGTCGAGCAGCTTGGCGTCCACGGCCACGCGGCGATCGTGCAGTGGTCAGGCGTCGCCTATGGCGCGGCGTTCGTGACGGCGGGGCTGGTTGCGCCGTTGTGGGGACACCTCGGCGACCGCTACGGGCGCAAGTCGATGCTGATCCGTGCCAGCCTCGGGATGGCCATCTGCGTTTCCCTGATGGGACTGTGCACCAATATCTGGCAGCTCGTCGGCTTGCGGCTGCTGATCGGGCTGGCCGGCGGCTATTCGTCCGGCTCCACGATCCTGGTTGCCGTGCAGACGCCCAGGGAACGATCCGGCTGGGCGCTCGGCCTGCTGTCGTCCGGCGTGATGGCCGGCAACCTGGTCGGCCCGCTGGTAGGCGGCGTGCTGCCGCAGCTGATCGGCCTGCGGGCGACGTTCTGGGCGGCCGGCGCGCTGATCTCCATCACCTTCCTCGCGACGGTCCTGCTGGTGAAAGAGGCCCCTCGCGCGGCAAAGAAGGCCGTTCCCAAGGCAGCGGGCGCAGGAACCTGGTCGCAGATACCGCGCAAGCAGGTGGTCATTGCGATGCTGGCGACGGGCTTGCTCTTGCTGTTCGCCAATATGTCGATCGAGCCGATCATCACCGTCTACGTCAGCACGCTGGTCAGCGATCCCAGGCAGGTCACCTTGGTGGCGGGCCTCGCCATGTCCGCCGCCGCCCTGGGCAGCATTCTGTCGGCTTCCCAGCTCGGCCGCCTGGCCGACAGGATCGGGCATTCATCCGTCATCGTCTATGCGCTGGCCGTCGCCGCGCTGCTGCTGATTCCCCAGGCGTTCGTGACCGCCGGCTGGCAGCTCGTCGTGCTGCGCTTCCTGATGGGGCTCGCCCTGGGCGGCCTGCTGCCTTGCATCGCGGCCGTGATCCGCCACAACGTGCCGGAGCATGGTGTCGGGGCCATGCTCGGCTATTCGATTTCCGCGCAGTTCACGGGGCAGTTCGTCGGCCCCGTGGCCGGCGGGTTCATCGGCGGCCATATCGGCATGCGGGCCGTGTTTCTCGCGACCAGCGCCTTGCTGCTGCTCGGGTCTGTCTACAACTGGTGCGTGGTCGGGCGCTCCGGCGGCAAAGCCCGTGTGCCTGTGCCCCATGACTGATGGGGGTTCCATGCACGGCTTCAAGGCGCCGGCGGCTTTGCGGCACCGAGCAGGTAACCCATCAGCACATCGATGATGCCCTGCTCGATATCCCGGGACGAGAAGCGCGCGGGCGGATCGATGATGGCGGCGTGGACGAGCGACTCCATGAGCCGCATCAGCAGCCAGGTCGCCAGGTCCAGATCCTGGGGCGTGATTTCGTGGCGGTGCGTTTCCAGGGCGCTTTTGAGGCTGCCGTGTATGTTGGCATCCGCCGGGCTTTGCTCGTCCGGCATGTCGAAAAAGGGAAACTCCCGTTCGAGCACCTTGTGCAGCGCCGGTTCGGCTTGATGGGCCGCCATGAGCGCGTGGACGATGGCCGCGATGTCGTCCCGCAGGCTGTCGGGGCGCGAGGCCACGAGCACGGCGTCGATGGCCGTGTGCATCTGGGCGGCATGCCGTTCGTGCAGGGCGGCGATGAGCGCGTCTTTGTTCGGAAAGTACTGGTAGACCGAACCCACGCTGACCCCGGCCCGTTCGGCCACGACATTGGTATTGGTGCCCGCGTAGCCGCGCTCGGCCAAAACGCGAGCCGTCGCCTCGAGAATGGCTTCGACCATGGCTTGCGAGCGCCCCTGGCGCGGCGTTTTCCGTGGCTTGGGCAGTTCTTGCATGGCCGCTCCAAATGCGAGTTTCTAAATATGAGTATTTACTCGTACTATGGTAATCCAATACGAGTATTTGCTCATATTTTTCAGGAGCGGACATGTTTGAAACACGCAGGCGGCTGCCGACCATCCGGGCAGTCGGGGAAGTGCTTTCCGCCTCGGCGGTCACGGCTCATATGCAGCGCATCGTCCTGGGCGGCGAAGCGCTCGGGCCGCTGCTGGGCATGGAGGGGATCGATGTGCCGGCGGCATGGGTCAAGGTCTTTACCGAAGCGGGCGACGGGCGCGCCTATACCGTGCGGGCCCTGGACCGCCAGGCGAAGACGCTGACGCTGGATTTCGTGCTGCATGGCGGCCACGGCGCGTCCGGGCCGGTCTCGGCCTGGGCGGCGGGCGCCCGGGCCGGGGAACTGGTGCATCTCGCCGGTCCTCGCGACGGCGGCTATCGCTGCCCCGCCGACGCAGGATGGATGCTCCTGGCCGGTGACGCGACGGCCTTGCCGGCGATCCAGTCCATAGCCCGGAACCTGCCGGATGGCGTGACGGCCGATGCCTACATCGAAGTGCCCACGCCGCAGGACATCCAGCCCGATCTCGCCGATTGCCGCGGGGTGCGGGTCCAGTGGCTGCCTGCCGGCCATGCCGGTTCAACGCTGCCGGCCGCGCTGGCGAGCTGGCGGCGGCCGCAAGGCGCGGGCTATTTCTGGGCGGCGGGAGAATCGAGCGCCATGCGGCACCTGTCCTTGCAACTGCCCGCCCTGGGCATCGAAAGGCAGCGGGCCGACATCAAGGGTTATTGGAAGATGGGGCAGGCGGACCACCGAGATCGCGGCTGACCGCGATCCTTCTTCAAGACCGGCCTGGCGCGGCCGGGCTGTCGGGCTGCGTCCAGTCCGCCTGCTTGAACCATAGCCGCAGGTGTTCCACGAACAGGCGCACCTTGTAGGGCAGGTGCCGCTTGGTCTGCACCACGGCATAGATGTCCAGCCCTTCGGGCTGGTAGTCCGGCAGCAGGATCTGGAGCGCGCCGCTTTCCAGATACGTATCCACCATATAGCGTGGATGCATGGAGATGCCATATCCCAGGCGGGCCGAATGCAGGATGGCTTCTCCCAGATTGGAATTCATCGAACCGCTGACGGTGACGGCGTGGCTGTCGCCGTTGCTGTCGGTGAAATTCCAGATGCCGGTCGGCGCTTTCAAATAATGAATCAGGCAATTGTGCCGGCTCAGGTCCTTGGGGCTGGCCGGCATGCCGTGCGCATCCAGGTAGGCCCGCGTCGCGACAATGACTTGCGGCACGACCGTGATGCGATAGGCGATCTGGTTCGTGTCCTTCAGCCTGGGGGCGATGCGCACGGAAAGGTCCATGTTTTCCGCGATCAGGTCGCTGCGGCCGTCGTCCAGCAGCAGGGAAATCCGAATGGCCGGATATTGCCGCAGGAAGTCGTTGATGGCCGGTATCAGATGGACCGATCCGAAGGATGGCGGCGTGCCGACCCGGATGCGGCCGCTGGGCGTGCGTACCGGGCCTTGCACCTGGTCTTTCAATCCCTTGACGGCAAAGTCCAGGGTGTCGGCCTGTTCCATCAAGGTCCGGCCGCTTTCCGTCAGGCTGACGTGCTTGGTATTGCGATTGAGCAGTTGCACTTCGAAGTAGGTCTCCAGCCAGACGACCTTTTTGGTAATGGACGATTTGCTGGTTCCCAGGGTCTCCGCCGCCTTGGAAAAGCTCAGGCTTTTACCTACCTCGATAAACACGCCTATACATTCGATCAAATCCATGTCTGTTTCTTTTTTGGAAAAAGTGATTTTTCATGAATGGGCTTAAGGCCTGGCTTCGAGATTACTACACTGCCGAATTGCATAAATAGCACGGCGGCAATATTTGCTTTAACTGTCGCCTTAATAGAAACAGTAGGAGACTGTCATGGAAATCACCGAATCCGGCGCAACGCTGGGAGCCAGGATCAAGGGCCTGGACCTGGGCCGGCCTCTGTCCGATGCGCAGCGCCGGGCCATCGAGCAGGCGCTGGGCCGCCATGGCGTGGTCAGCTTTCCCAATCAGACGCTGACGGCGCGCAACCTGAGGGATTTCGCCGAAAACTTCGGTACGCTGGAAATCAATGTGGCCAATCTTTATCACGAGCCCGACCTGCCCGAGGTCATGATTCTTTCCAACCTGGTCGAAAACGGCAAACCCATCGGCTTGAGCGATGCCGGCCAGGACTGGCATACGGATATGTCCTACAGCGAGACGATCGCCTTCAGCAACGTGCTGTATGGACTGCGCATTCCCGTGCGGGGCGGGCAGCCGCTGGGCAACACCGAGTTCTGCAATATGCACGCGGCCTATGAGGAATTGCCGCGGGAGTTGAAAGACGAACTCGACGGCATGACCATCACCCACGATTTCAACAAATTCTGGGAAATGATGCGGCGCGAGAAAGGCAGCACGCGTGCGCCGCTCACCGAGGCGCAGCGCCGCAGGAAGCCGCCCGTTTCCCATCCGGTATTCCTGACGCATCCCATCACCGGCCGGAAGGTCCTGTATGCCAACCCGGGCTATTCCATGCGCATCAACGAGTTGTCCCCGGCCCGCAGCGAGCAGGTGCTGGCCTTCCTGTTCGAACACCAGCTCCAGGAAAAATACCGCTATCGCCATCGCTGGACGCAAGGCGATGTATTGATGTGGGACAACATGGGCACCATCCACAATGCCGTGGCCGACTACCGGCCCGACGAACCGCGCCTGATCAAGCGCTGCCAGGTGATGGCCGATCGCTATTTCCCGCAGTAAGCCTCGCCTTGCGAGGCGCATTGTTCACGGCTGCGCAAGGCGCTGGAAAGCGCCGGCGGCCGAAAAATCAAAAAAACGGAGACAAACCATGAAAACCAGAATCCTGGCCGGGCTCGCGCTGGCCGCGGCCGGCGCTTTTTCCAGCGCGCGGGCCGACACGTATCCCTCTCATCCCATTTACATGGTCCTTGGCTACGAGGCGGGCGGCCCTACCGATGTCATTGCCCGCATCGTTGCCAGATACATGTCCATGAGCCTGCATCAATCGGTCATCGTCGAAAACAAGCCGGGAGCCAGTGCTTCCATCGCGGCCAGCTACGTCATGCGTGCGCCGCCGGACGGCTACACCATGCTGGTCACGTCCCTGACGCTGAACGTCAACCCGCTGCTGTATCCCGATCGGTACAACTACGATCCCATCAAGTCGTTCGAACCTGTCGGCAACTTCGCCAACAACCCGATGGTGCTGGTCACCCACTACAACTCCCCCTACAAGTCGGTGGCCGACCTGGTCAAGGATGCCAAGGCCACGCCCGACAAGCTGACTTTCGGCTCTTCGGGCGTCGGCGGCTCGGCCCACCTGGCCGCCGAGATGCTGGCCAACGAGGCCGGCATCAAGATGACGCACGTCCCTTTCAAGGGCAATGCGCCGGCTTTGCAAGAGGCCGTGGCGGGCCGCATTTCGTTCATGTTCTATCCCAGCGTGGGTATCGCCAACCTGGTCGCCGGCAAGCAACTGCGGGTGCTGGCGGTAGGCAGCAGCAAGCCGCGCCCGGATTTTCCAGGGGTTCCCACGATGGATAGCCTGGGCTATACGGGTTTCGAGCAGGGGGCTCCCTGGGTGGGCATGCTGGCCCCGGCGGGAACGCCTCGAGACATTATCGATACCCTGAACAAGGCGGCCGTCGAGGCGCTCGACAAGCCGGAGGTGCGCCAGCAATTGGCCGACCTGGGCGCCGTGGTCGTGGCCGACTCGCCGGATCAATTCCGGAAGTTCCTCATCGAGGACAAGGCCCGCTGGGAGAAGGTGATCCGCCAAGGCAATGTGAAGCCCTGAACCCGGTTGCCACGATGCGGATCCATCTCGACGACTGCTATTCGATAGAAACCTTGCGCGCGGCGGCCCGGGCCCGTTTGCCGCGTCCCATCTTCGATTTCTACGACGGCGCCGCCGAGGACGAAATGACCTTGCGCGAGAACGCCCGCGCTTTCCAGCGCGTGCGATTGCTGCCCCGGGTGCTGCGCGACGTCGCCGAGGTGGATATGCGGGCCGATCTGCTCGGCCGCCCGGCCTCCTTGCCATTGGCGATCGGGCCCACCGGCGCGGTAGGTTTCGGCTGGCGCGGGGGCGACGCGGCCCTGGCGCGCAGCGCGGCCCGGCTTGGCATTCCTTATGCCTTGTCGACTTCCGCCACGGCATCCATCGAGGACATCGCAACGCAGGCGCCGGGCCGGCACTGGTTCCAGGCCTATATCCTGCAGGACAAGGACAGGCTCGCCAAGCTGATCGACCGGGCCGCCGCCGCGGATTTCGAGGCCTTGGTCATCACCGTGGACTTGCCGGTGGGCGGCAAGCGGGAGCGCGACCTGGCGCATGGACTGGCTTTGCCCATGACGCTGCGGGCAAGGAATGTGCTGCAATTCGCGCGCAGGCCGGCATGGTCCCTGGACATGCTGCTGCGCCGTCCGCCCATCATGCCCAGCCTGGCCGGCATGGCGCCGCGCAAGGCCGACCGCAAGGCCATGGGATCGGTGGCCGGCACGCACTACGACCCGTCTTTCGATGTCGAGGCATTGGCGCGCCTGCGCGACCGCTGGCGCGGCAAGCTCATCGTCAAGGGCGTGGTGCATCCGGGCGACGTGGATGCCATTCTTGCCGTGGGCGCCGATGCCTTGGTTGTCTCCAACCACGGCGGCCGGCAGCTCGACACGGGCGTGGCGACGCTGGACGCCTTGCCCGGCATCGTGGCGGCCGTGGCGGGCCGGGTGCCGGTATGGATGGACGGCGGCATCCGGCGCGGCAGCGATGTTTTCAAGGCGCTGGCATTGGGCGCATCCGCGGTGCTGACGGGCAGGGCGACGCTTTTCGGCGTGCTGGCCGGCGGCGAGGCGGGTGTCGACAAGGCGCTGCATATTCTTCGCGACGAACTGGCGCGCACCATGCGCCTGTGCGGCGCCCGCGGCCTGGGCGAAATCACGCCCGACCTTCTTTTCGATTCGCGCGGTACCCGTTTCGCGACCATGAGGGAGAAACAATGATGAGCGACACCTTGATGTCATGCCATAACCAGGTCATGGGGCTGTTCCGGGATCTGGATGAAAACCGTTACGAATCGCTGGCGGCGCGCTTTGCCCCCGCGGGCGTCTGGCACCGGCAGGGCAAGATCCTGCAGGGACGCCAGGCCATCGTGCAGGCCTTGAATCTGCGATCCAGGACCCAGCGCATCCATCACTTGATTGTCAACCTGGTCGCCGACCGGGCCGATTCAGGCCGCTGCGCGCTGCGCGGGTATATGCTGGTCGTGCGATACGACGGCGGCTCGCCTTTGGCCGGCCCGGCGCCCTTGTCCGGCATCGAGAATATCCGGACTACCCATATCGAATTGTCCAAGTCCGATGGGCAATGGCTGGTCGAGCAAATGCGCAACGACGACCCCACCTTTGCCGCGGCCTGACAGGAGACACCCGCCATGAAATGGATACGCTATACCCTTCAAGATCAGGTGTCGTACGGGCTGCTCGACGACGAGCGGATCATCGCCGTGCGCGGCGACCCGTTCTCCGGCCATGAGAAAACCGGCCAGGTCCATCGCCTGGGCGATGTCAGGATCGAAGTGCCGGTGGTTCCGCCGACGTTCTATTGCGTCGGCCTGAATTACGTCAAGCATATCGCGACGGAAGGCCGGCAAATTCCCGCCAAGCCCGACGTCGGATACCGCGCCAACAACGCATTGGTCGCGCATGGGCAGGACGTGGTCATGCCCGCCGATTCCTCCCGCATCCATTACGAGGGCGAGCTCGTGGTGGTGATCGGCAAGCAGGCCAAGCACGTCAGCCCCGGGGACGCCGGATCCTGCATATTGGGCTACACCATCGGAAATGACGTCAGCGAGCGCGACTGGCAGGCGTCGGATCGCACATTCTGGCGTTCCAAGAACAGTGATACGTTCAAGCCCATGGGCCCCTGGATCGATACCGAGGCTCATATCGAGGGCATGGAAACGATAGTCCGGCTCAACGGCAAGGAAAGCACCCGCTTCGGCACCAACGACATGCTGTTCGGCATCGACCGCTTCATCAGCGAGATGAGCCGCTACCTGACGCTGTATCCCGGCGACGTGCTCTGGATGGGAACCGACGGGCATTCGCCCGATCTGCAGCATGGCGACGTGGTGGACATCACGCTGACCGGGCTGGGAACCTTGAGCAACCGCTTCGTACGCGAGGAGTGATCGTCATGCAGGCAGCCTGGTATGCACGCAACGGCAAGGCGCAGGAGGTGCTGGAACTGGGCGAGCTGCCCACGCCCGAACCCGGCCCCGGCGAGGTCCGGGTCAGGCTGGCCGCCTCCGGCGTCAACCCCTCGGACGTCAAATCCCGGGCAGGCAGCCGGCCGGTCCCGCCGGGCACCCTCGTCGTGCCCCATAGCGATGGCGCCGGCATCATCGACAAAGTCGGCGACGGCGTGCCGGCGGGCAGGGTGGGCGAACGCGTCTGGATATGGAACGGCCAGTGGCAGCGTCCGATGGGTACCTGCGCCCAGTTCATCGCGCTGCCGGCCGGGCAAGCCGTGCCGCTGCCCGAGTCCGTTTCCTTCGAAGCCGGCGCCTGCCTGGGCATCCCCGCGCTCACGGCCATCCATGCCGTTGAGCGGCTCGGCGAGCTTGCCGGCAAGACCGTCCTGGTGACGGGGGCGGCGTCCGGCGTCGGTTACTACGCGGCGCAGATGGCGCGGCTCAAGGGCGCGCGCGTGATTGGCACGGTGGGCTCGCCGGACAAGGCGCAAGCCCTGGCCGATGCGGGCATCGATGCGCTGATCCACTACAAGACCGAACCGGTGGCCGAGCGCATCCTGTCCTTGACCGGCGGGGCTGGCGTCGACGGCATCGTCGACCTGGACTTCTCGACCACGGCGCGCCTGGTTCCTGCGGGGGCCGTTGCGCGGCACGGCGTTTTCGTTTGCTATGGGTCGAACGACCGCGGCGCGACGCCGATCGAATTCGGCAGTTGGCTGCCGCGCTCGATCAGCCTGGCGTTCTTCCTGGTCTACGACCTGCTGCCCGCTGAACGCCGGCATGCCCTCGATGCCCTGAGCGCGCTGCTGGCCGGCGGCAAGCTCCGCCACTTGCTTGCCCCGGCCTATGCGCTGGCCGATATCGTGGCGGCGCACCAGGCCGTGGAAAGCGGGCATGTGCTGGGCAACGTCACCGTGAGGCTGCCGGCGGCTTAGCCCCCGGTCCTTGCGTGATGGACCCGGGCCGCGCCGCGCCCGGCCTTGCCCCGCTCAAGCCAGCAGCGAAGCGATGAGCCGGTACAGCACGCTGCCCAGGAACACGCCGAACGCGCCCAGGATCCCGGTCAGCGTCGGGGGCGCGGGCAACGGCAGCTTGAGCCCTGCGAACAAAAGGCCGACAAACAGGCCGGCGCCGATGGCTAGGAGGTTTTGCGTCATCATGCCTGGGTCGTTCCTGGTCGAGGATCGTGCTTCAGCGCGCGATGGCTGCAAGGAATTGCTTGATCTGGTCGCCGACGAAGGCCAGCGTCGCCGCGTCGGTCAAGGCGCCTTCCGCCGTTTTCGCGCCGACTCCCGTGATCGCGATTTCCGGCAGCGGCACCAGGCGGCACAGCATCGACGAGAGCGTTTCGCGCAGTTGGTACTGGGCGCGTACGCCGCCCAGGGCGCCGGGCGACAGCGTGGCGAAAAATACCGGCCTGCCCACCATGCAGCTGCTGAAGGCCGGGCGGGACAGCCAGTCGAGCGTGTTCTTGAGCACGCCGGGCAGGCCATGGTTGAACTCGGGCGTCACGATGAACACGGCATCGCAGCCGGACACCAGCTCGCGCGCCTCGCGCACGGAGCGGGGCAGGTCCGCGCGTTCGGCGTCTTCGTTGTAGTGGGGCAGCGCGCCGATGTCGATCGATGCGAATTGCGCGCCCTCCGGCAACAAGCCGGCCAGGCTCTTGAGGACGCTGCGCGAATAAGAGGCGGAACGCAGGCTGCCGGCAAGACCGACGATTTTCAGGGGGGAGGCCATACGAATACTCCAGGAAAGCGGCGCCGCCATGGGCACCGGGACGGTTGTATTATTTGATAAATAAAAGCCGATTTCTTTCGCTATCCTGCCATCCTCTGCCGCTGGGCTGCCATATGTCTTCCCCATCCATCGAAGCCGTCTCGACACAGCACGCGGCAGGCGTGGAGATCGCTCCCCACGCGCATGGCGGGGGCCAGCTGATCATCGCGCTGCGGGGTACGGCGATCGTCATGCACGACGAAGGCGCATGGCTCGCGCCGCCGGGGCTCGGCATCTGGGTGCCGCCCAATGTCGTCCATAGCGCCCGCTATAGCGAGTCCTCCGACCTGATCAATCTGCAGCTGGGCGGTTCCTGGGCGGCGCAGCTTTCCCATGCCTGCGGCTCGCTCGTCGTGTCCGACTTGCTGCGCGAACTGGCGCGCGAAACCGTCCGGCTCGGCGCGCTGGCCAGGCCGGATCCCGCGCTCGATCTGCTGGCGCAATTGATCGTGCTGCAGATAAAGGCCCCCAAGCCGGGGCCGATGCTGTTCGTGCCGCATGGCCGGGACCGGCGTTTGCAGATCGCCACCCGCGCCCTGCACGAGAATCCGGGCCAATCCCTGACCCTGGACGGGCTTGCCGGGCTGTCCCACACCAGCGCGCGCACGCTTGCCCGCCTGTTCGTCGCCGAGACCGGCATGACCTTTGGCCGCTGGCGCGAGCACCTGCGCATCGTTCATGCCGTGGATCGGCTCGCGCGCGGCTGGTCCATTACCCAGACGGCGCTGGATCTCGGCTACCAGAGCGCGAGCAGCTTTACGACGCTGTTCACGCGCCTGCTTGGCGCGCCGCCGCGGCGGTATATGCAGGAGTTTTATGTTTCGAAAGCCCGATAGGCCACTGTTTATTAATAATGGTTGCGGATGGCAGCAGACTTGTCACGCGGTCTTGATAGAATCTGCCCATACGGCGCATTGCCGGGTTGCTGGAGAAAGGCCATGAACAAGAAGAACGTCGTCTCTACCCTGTTGGCGGCGGTGTTGGCGGTCAGCGCCAGCGCCGCGTTGGCACAGCCTCGTCCAGGCCCGGACCACCGGGGCGGTCCGAGCCATGGCGCTCCGGGCCATGGTGCGCCGGGCCACCGTCCGGAGCCGGGCCGCGGCCCCGATTTCAGGCCTGATCCGCCGCCTGCCCATTGGGCCAGGGGCGACCACGTGCCGCCGACGTATCGCGGCCGGCAATACGTCATCGACGATTGGCGTGGCCACCATCTGCACCAGCCGCCGCGCGGATACCAGTGGATCTCCACGGGCGCGGATTACTTCCTGATCGGCATTGCCTCGGGCGCCGTGCTGGAGTCGGTGCTGGGCAACTGAAGAACCGGGTTTCGCCGCCCGCAGCGAGCCGACCCGAGGGGTCGGCTTTTTTACGGCTTTTGCTTGCCCGCCGGAAGGCTGCTTTTTGATCGGGCCGCGTTCTGGCCCGGATTGTTGTGCATCTGCTCCAGCCACGACAGCGTATCCAGGTAGGACAGAAAGCGTTGCAGATAGCCAGGCGAAGCCGCCTGCATCAGCGCCAGGGCCTGGTGCACGAGATGGCTGGAGTTGAGCGGCCCGGCGCTTTCGGGCACTTGCGCCTGCGACTGCCGCAACTGCCGGCCCATGTCGACGAGCGACCATATTTCGCGAAAGCCCTCGAGCATGTCCAGCTCGGGATAGCTGGGACGCGCGAGCGGCGCGTTGCGGGCGATATGGTCCGTCAGCTCGGCCAACAGGCCGCGCTTGGGGAGGCGATTCACGGCGGGGCCGCCAGAAGACGGGCCGTCACGCATGGGGCGTTGCCGCGCCGGAGGCGGGCTGCTGCGCATCGGATTGGGCATGGCCCGGGGCCTGGCGCGCGATGGGCGCGATCTCCACGCGCCGGTTCTTTGCCCGGCCTGGCTCGTCCGCGTTCGATGTTACCGGTTGTTCCGAGCCAAAGGCGGCCGCGAAGATCGAGGACGAGGGGATGCCGGCGTCGATCAGCGCGCGGGTCACGGTCAGCGCGCGCTGGGCCGAGAGGTCCCAGTTGTCCGCAAAACGCCGGTTGCCTTCGTGCACCTGCTGGTCGTCGGTGAAGCCGCTGACCATGAGGATTTCATCGCGGGTGCGCAAATAGGCCGACAGGGGGCCGGCCAGGCTCTTGAGCACTTCGCGGCCCTCGGGCTGCAACTGGTCGGAGTTGAGCAGGAAGAGCACGCTGCCGTTGATGCCGATGCGCCCGTCGACCAGGGTGACGCGGCCAGCCGCGAGCGGCCCGGCCAGCGCCTGCTCCAGGGCGACCCGGCGTTGGGTTTCTTCCTGGTGCTGCGCGACTTCTTGCTGCAGGCGGGATGACAGCTCCAGCTGCACGCCGATGATGCCCAGCAGGATCAGCACAAAGGCGCCCAGCATGGCCGACATCAGGTCGCCAAAGGCGGCCCAGGTCGTGGCGGCCGCTTCCGGGCCGGTGTCGATCTCGTCTCTCATGCCTTGGCCGTGCGCGCTTCATCCCGCTGGCCAGGCAGGCGCTGCAGGTCTTCCAGGATCTGTTTCTGCGACAGCAGGCTGAGGTCGACCACCTCGCGGGCCTGGGCCACGTAGTAGGCCAGCTGCTCGTCGCTGCGGGCCATGGATTTGTCGAGCGCGGCCTCGATACGCTGCAGCTGTTCGGCCAGCTTGTCGTTGGACTGGCTGAACGATTGCAAGGCCGTGCCCAGGGCCGCGCCCAGGGTGGCGGCCTGGGCCGCGCCGTCCGCCATCTGCCCGGCCATGCCGGCGAGCTTGCCGGTCTCGGCCTCGACGGACTGGGTGAGTCGTTCGCCCATGTGTCCGAGCCGCTCGCCGGCGGTGTCGATCAGCGTATCAACGGCCTCGCGTTGGCGGGCCGCGGCCTGGTTCACGGTGTCGAGCAGCGTGCCCAGCGTGTCCAGCAGGCGGGTGCGTTCCGCCAGCATGGCATTGTCGCGTTCGATGCCTTCCGACTGCTTGCGCCGCAATTCGGCAATGACATCGGCCACGGCCTTGGGGGCTTGCTCGGCGGCTTGCGTGAGGCGGGCCATCTCGGCCAGCGTCCCCTGGGTGCGCGCCTCGGCCTGGGCGGCGATGCCGTCGGCGGCGCGGGCCAGCGTTTCACCTAGCTGTCGATGCCGGCTGGCGTGGGATTGCTCCAGCGAGTCCAGCAGCAGGCTGGTGCGTTGCGCCAGGGCCTGGGCATGGCCGTCGAGCCGGTCGGCGACCTGGGTGGTCGCAGCCGCGAAACGGTCGGCCAGGCCTTCGACCTGTTCGCGCGTGGATTGCGCAATGGCGTTGCGCCAGGCATCGGCATCGCGCGCCAGGCCGGCCAGCGTGGCCTGCACGGCAGGCTGGATGGCTTCGCCCGCCGCGCGGGCGCTTGCCGAGGCCCCGGCCTGCAGGGCTTGCGCGGCCGTGTCGGCCAGGCGCGCGTAGGCAGCGCCCGCCTGGTGCTGGAAGGCCTCCTGGGTGGCGGACAGGCGATCGTTCAAGGACTGGGCCTGGCGTTCCATCGCCGCCATCATGGCTTGCATGCGATCGGCCAAGGCGGGCAGGGCATCCGCCTGCCGCTGCAGCAGCTTGAACGTTTCCTCGCGCTGGCTGGCCGGTGAAAACACGCGCAAGGTCGTGGCGATGCGCGCGTCCAGCCCCTGCGCCGCCAAGGCGCGCTCGCGCTGGCACAGCGCCGACAGCAGCCCCAGCATGGCCGAAGCGGCCACCCCCGCCACCGAGGTGCCAAAGGCAAAGCCCAGGCCTTTCACCGGCGCCGCCAGGGAGTCGCGGATGGCCTGCAGGTCGGTGCCTGTCGCCAGCGCCAGGCCGGTGCCGCGCAGGGTCGCGATCATGCCCAGGAAGGTGCCCAGCATGCCCAGCAGCACCAGCAGGCCCGCCAGGTAGGGCGCGAGTCCCGGCCCCGGCAAGGCCGCCCGCACGCCCTCGACGCGCAGGCGCACGGCCTGGCGCAGGCTGGCATGCAGGGTGGCGAGCCAGCCGTCCAGGTTGCCTGGCGCGGCGGACAGGCTGTCCACGGCTTGCGCCAAGGTCCCGGTCGCGCGGCGATAGCGCTGCAGCTCAAGCGCGCCGGCCAGGTAGGCCACGCCGATCAGCAGCGTAACGGCCAGCGCCAGCAGGTTGGATCCGGCATAGCCCACGCCCACCCAGGCCACCACGGCCAGCCCGGCCGCAAACACCACATAATGCAAAAGAGATCGGGTCATCGCGTTCAATTCCGTTCGGCTTCTTGTCGGGGTTGGAGCAGGGCGGCCAGCAGTCCTTCAACGGACTGCATCCGCACCGCCAGCTCGGCCCGGAGCACGCTGCGCATGTCCAGCCGGAAAGCGGCCAGCCACCTGAGGTTGGGCTCCTGGGCCGGGCCGTCGGCTTGGTCCGGCGCGCCGGCTTGCCGCAGGCGCTCGAAATGCTTCTCGAGCATGCCGGGTATCAGCGACAGCAGGTTGCGCTCGCGCGCGGCCAGTGCGCGCTCCATCAGGCCATCGACCATGGCCAGGCGCGTCATCTCCGGAGAGCGCGCCGCCAGCATGGCGCGCAGGCGGCCACGCAGGTGGCCGATCTCCGACTCCATGCTTTGCTGCAGCGAGACATAGCGCTGGCGATATTCCGCATAGTCGACAGCCACCTGTTGGAGCGCCGGCTGCACGCGCAAGCGCCGGTCGGGCTCATGGCCGGGCGAGGGCTTGCCGTCGCCGTCGATGCTTGCCAGCAAGCCGGATCGCAGCCGGTCGCACTCGCGCCGCAGCGCGTCGCCCGGGACGGCCCTGCCGGTGGGCACGGCCGGCGGATCGTTGTTCAGGACCGTGGACAGCGTGATGGCGTCGGACCAGCCCAGCCATTGGCTCAGGCAGCCGGAGAGCGGCGTCCGGGGGCCGACAGCGGGCGTATCGGTCAGGCGCGCGAGCAAGCGGACGAGCGCCGGGCCGCTGAGGCTGGGGCGCTTAGGCACTTGCACCATATGTTCAGGGTTAAAAAGCTCTCGATTTTACATGCCGCAGGGAGATGGGGCACGGCCGCTTTGTTCCAGAACTTATCAGCCGGAGAGGGGCCGGTTTTTTTACTCGTCGTGATCGTCCTGCAAAGGGTGCGAGGCGCCCAGTCCCATGCCCAGGCCGGCCCCCGCGCCCATGCCGCCCCCTGCGCCCATGCCGCCGCCACCACCGCCGCCGCGTCCGCCGCCGCCAGCCGCGCCATCGGCTTCGCGCTTGCCGCGCGCGCCGGCGGCGCCCGACTGCACGCGGGTGGGTCCCTGCCTGGGAATCTCCAGCCCGGCGGGGATCGGATCCAGGCCCAAGGCCTCGCGGATGAAGTCGCGCAGCGACACCACGAGTTCGTCGGTATGGATGGGACGGCCGGCCACCATGTCGGCGGCGGCCTTCACGGCCAGGCGCACCTGCTGCTCGGTGCCCAGCAGGATGATGTCGGACAGGGCGGCTTCCGCCGCGTCGCGCATGCGGCGGGCCCGGTCGCTGGCGGAAACGGGCCGGGCCGGGGCGGCGCCGTCCGCCTCGTTGTCGGCTGCCCCGGACGGCGCGGCATCGCGCCGCGACCCGTCTTTCAGGTGGGCGGGGTTGACCGCCAGATTGCCGGTGAACGAGCCGCCCAGCGTCTTGTACACCGCCATCAGCGTGCGCAGGCGTTCGTTGATCTGCCGGTTTTCGCGTTGCTGGCGCTGCTGGATGATCTGCATGATGAGCAGCCGCATGCCCACGCCCATCAGGGTGATGAGCAGCAGCCCCAGGACGGTCGAGAGCAGCCCTTGCCAGGAGTTGAAGTCCAGATAGCGCATGGATAAAGAAAAACCGTGGAAAGTTCGATTCTACGGGGTTTGGTGCAATGGATTCGGCCATGGCCGCGCACAACCCGCTGTCGGCCAGGCTGGCCGAAGAGGCGGGGTTCGGCGGCATCTGGGGCAGCGGTTTCGAGCTCTCGGCCAGCTATGCCGTCCCCGACGCCAGCATCCTTTCCCTGGGCACCCATCTGGAGATGATGCGCGCCATCGCCTCCACGGTTTCCGTGCCTTTGATCGCCGATATCGATACCGGCTTCGGCAATGCCGTGAACGTGCACTACATCGTGCCGCAATACGAAGCGGCGGGGGCTTCGGCCATCGTGATGGAAGACAAAACCTTCCCCAAGGACACGAGCCTGCGCGCCGAGGGCCGGCAGGAACTGGTGCGCATCGAGGAGTTCCAGGGAAAGATCGCCGCCGCGGCGGCGGCGCGCAAGGACAGCGACTTCGCCGTGATCGCCCGGGTCGAGGCCTTGATCGCCGGCCTGGGCCAGGAAGAAGCCATCCGGCGCGGCCTGGCCTATGAAGAAGCCGGCGCGGATGCCATCCTCATCCACTCCAAGCAAAAGACGCCTGATGAGATCCTGGCCTTCATCGATGCCTGGCCGGGCAAGGCGCCGCTGGTGCTCGTGCCCACCGCCTATCCCCAGCTTGCCGAGCGCGACATCGCGGCGCTGGGCAAAGTGGGCGTCGTCATCTACGGCAACCACGCCATCCGCGCGGCCGTGGGGGCCATGCGCCAAGTGTTCGCGCAGATCCGCCGGGACGGCGGCATCCGCGAAGTCGACCGGGCGTTGCCTACGGTCAAGGAGATCATCGATCTGCAGGGCGATGCGCACATGCGCGAAGTCGAGGGGCGCTATCTCCGATAGGCCATGACGGCGAGTTGTCTCCACGCGGAATTCCTCGTGTAAACCCGGAGAATTCCGCGTAAACCCGAGTGCAGGCGCGAGGCTTTCCCGTATGCCGGCGCGCTGGATCAATTGCAGTGCGCTTAGGAGCAAGCGCTCCGGCCGGCACACTCCTTAGCATGACGCATCGATCCGACAGGCCGCCGCGGCGGTGGCCAGGGCGGTCATGCCGATCATGAGGGAGAGCCTGCCGTGTTGACGCTGTTCGACCACCCGCGCTCGGGTAATTGCTACAAGGTCCGCCTGTTCTGTTCGCTGGCGGGCATTGCGTATCGATCCGTTTTCATCGATGTCCTGGGCCGCAAGAACCGCAGCGCGGAATTCCAGGCGATCAGCCCCTTCTGCCAGGTTCCGGCTGTGCGGGACGGCGACGATGTCGTCTGGGACAGCCAGGCCATTCTGGTGTACCTGGCCCAGCGATATGCCCGCCAGTGGATGCCGGATCCGGACGCCATTGCGTTCTCCCATATGCATCAGTGGCTGTCGGTTTCGTCGAACGAGATCGCGAACAGTCTGCAGCCTTTGCGCCTGGTGTACGTCGTCGATCCCGACGAGGCGGCCCACCACCTGGGCGTTTCGGTCGAGAAGTTCGACCTGGATGGCTGTATCGCGCGATCCCGCCGCCTGCTGCAATGCATGGAGCGGCATTTGCATGGCCGCACCTGGCTGGCGGGCAATGCGCCGACGATTGCCGACATCGCCTGCCACGGCTACCTGTCCCGTGCGCACGAGACGCATATCGATATGTCCGACTATCCCGCCGTGCAGGCGTGGAATGGGCATCTGCAGGACTTGCCCGGCTATCTCGGCATGGAGGCGTCGGCCCATCCGGCGTCCCGCAACGAATCGGCGTAGGCGCCGTAGAGGCCACGACGCCGCCAGCTCGTCGTGCGCATCGCCCATATCCATTATCAAGGGGAAAACCATGAGCACTATTTATTCGGACGTCGCTGTCCCGGCGCCTCCTCGCCGGGACAGCCTGCTGCGCATTGCGCTGGCCACCATGGTCGGGTCCGCCATCGAAGGCTTCGACTTCCTGGCTTACGGCACCGCGGCGGCATTGGTCTTCAATAAACTCTTTTTTCCAAACTTCGCGCCCGAGCTGGCGACGCTGGCGGCCTTTGCCGCATTTGCCAGCGGCATGCTGGCCCGCCCCATCGGCGGCATTTTGTTCGGGCATTTCGGCGATCGCCTGGGCAGGAAGTCCATGCTGATGCTGAGCCTGCTGCTGATGGGCGTCTGCACCGTGCTGATCGGCCTCCTGCCGCCCTATACCGCTATCGGCATATGGGCGCCGGTGCTGCTGGTCGTCCTGCGTATCGGGCAGGGCTTGTCGTTCGGCGGAGAGATGGGGGGCGCCATGTTGATGGCGGTCGAACATGCGCCGCCCAAGTGGAAATCGCTGATCGGCAGCATGCCGCAGATGGCGGCGCCCCTGGGCATACTGATCTCGTCAGTGGCATTCGCCATCGTCACGACCCTGCCCGAATCCGAGTTTCTGCTTTGGGGGTGGCGCATCCCTTTCGTAGGCAGTGCGCTCTTGATCGTGGTCGGCGTATTCATCCGCATGAAAATAAGCGAGTCCCCGGAGTTCCTGGCCGTCAAGGAGGACAAGCGCACTGCCGTGGTGCCGGCATGGAACGTGATCAAGCAGCATTGGCGGCCGCTGATCCTCACGATCACCGGCAAGCTCGGCGAAGTGACGCTGGTTTTCACGATCCTGGTCTTTTCGATTTCCTATGCCATCGGTCAATTGAAGTTCACGCGGGCGGAGGCCTTGAACGCATTGCTTTGGGGCTCGCTGGCCATGACGTTCGCCATACCCCTGTTCGGCTGGGTCGCGGACAAGGTGGGAGCCCGCCGGCTGTACTGCCTGGGCGGCATCCTGCTGGCGATCATGGCGGTGCCGCTGTTCCTGGCCATAGGCAGCGGGTCCCATTCCGCCTATCTCGTTGCGATCATCATCGCGTTGGCATTGAACTACGCCATCATGTTCGCGCCCCAGTCGAACTTATACGCCGCGCAGTTTCCCGCGGAGCTGCGCTATTCCGGCATATCGATGGGCATCCAGTTCGCGGCGGCCATCGGCGGCGGCCTGGCGCCCATCGTCGCGACGACGCTGGTGGGGCGGTATGCGAGCATCGTGCCCGTTGGGGCTTATCTCGCGGTGCTGGGCTTGGTCTCGGCCATCTCGGCCTATTTGATGCGGCCGAGTTCCAACGAACGTTGACGCTGGCGGCACCCCCGGCAGCGTCAAGGCGACGCTTGCCGATAGCTGCTGGGCGGGATGCCGTAGTGCTCGCGAAAACTGCGGCTGAAGTGGCTGGAGTCTCGAAAACCATTGCGCAGGCCGATTTCCGTCACGCTCAGATGGCGCAGCCTGTCGCTTTCCAGTTCTTCGCGGGCATGCTGCAGCCGCAATTGCCGGAGATAGGCGCTGTACTGCTGCCCGTGCGATTCGAACAAGCGGTGAACCCAGCGCTTGGACACCTTGAGCTCGTGTGCGATCCGTTCCACGGAGAGGTTGGCGTCATCCAGGTTGGCGTCGATGAAGGCGACCAGGCGCAGCCAGCGATCGGTTTCGGTGTCGGACGAAGATTCCGCTGCCGAGACGCTTTCGCAATAGGCCGCGGCCAGCAGGGACACCAAGGCCTGCTCGGCGAAATAAGCCGTGGCCGCCTTCATGGCCGGCAGTTCC